>JAJDXV010000177.1 GCA_022823085.1 Candidatus Poribacteria bacterium | reverse complement strand
ACGATGCGGCGTATTTATCAAACCCTTGACGAGAGTCTGAAAGTGATCGAAGTTATTATGCTTGAACAATGGGCTAAAGTCTGATAACATGTCTTCTAAGCAGGAAAGAGGGGTCATTAGATATGTCCTTTCAAGGTTTATAATTTATTATGAAAGGATACCCTTTTTTCTGCTTATTGTCATCTTAATTCATAAAATTGTCCAAACTATAGTTGCTTATAGCAAAGCGATTTATCTGCGTCCAGATTATGCTGAAGCATACAATAATCGAGGGGCATCAAATGGTGAACTTAGCCAATACGATAATGCGATTGCTGATTTAAATGAGGCAATCATTTTGGATCCGAATGATGCTGAAGCATACTACAACCGAGGAATTGTGCACTTCAGTCGTAACAATCATGATGATGCTTTCACTGATTTTAATATGGCAATTCTTCTAAAACCGAATCATACAAGTGCACATATCAATCGCGGTCTTTCAAGGGCTAGATTAGGTCAATACGATGCCGCTATTACCGATCTTGATCAGGCAATTAGATTGGATCCAGATGATGCCCAAGCATACTATAATCGGGCATGTGTGAAATCCCTACTTGGCGTACGTGAGGCTGATTCTGGGAACTATGATGATTCGATCTACTTTGAAGAGGCAAAGTTGGATTTCCAAACCGCCTTGAGCTTAGCTATCCAACAAGAGCAAACGGAACTTGAAAATGATATTGAGGAAAGACTTCGCGAACTTAATGATGCAGAATAGAGATTTTAAGAAACCTGTTTTAAGAAACCTGCTTTATTGTTTCATGAGTTTAAACAGATTTTTGATTGTAATTTATGGTAAATGAGTGTATAATTACTTCATTATCTTCTATAGAAGGGAGAATAAGTTGATGCCTCGCGTGAAAACAAATCATATTCCTTTTACTCCTAGATGGAGTATTGGCAGTAGTGAAAAGGCGCGCAGCGATGCTATGGCAATTCAGAAAGTTGTTGGCAACGCGCGTTCATCAGTCACTTCAGACATCAAGCATGACAGAATATCAGAGGCCAAAATAGCAGAAGCAGTTGCTAAGTATTTCTCTGATTCCAAATTCTCGAAATTTTTTGCTGTCAGAGAATGTGAAATTCAGGTAGGCCCAGCTGGTTATAAAGCTGATGTTGTACTTTGTGATACCGAAAGGAATTTTATTGCCATTGCAGAGTGCAGATCACCAAAAGGGTCAAATTCTGGTCAAAAACTACTGAAGAGTTACCTCTGCGCGACCGACACACCTTATGGTATATTCGCTTCTAGTACGAACAGAGATTCATGGATATTCTATGAGAATTTACGACACAACCGGTTTCGGCAGATTAAGTGCTCTGATTTTGAGAAAAATATCCTTAAGTAGAAAAAAAATGAATAGGTTTAGTGTTTCAAAATAATTTTAAGCACTGGCAGGGCAAATAGTCCTGCCTTTCTTTTTAAGAAATAGACGAGCTAACTTTTCATCTATAAACAGAAATTTTCTATTCAAAGCGGTTTTCCGAAACATAGCACGTAACCGTCGTGATCTTTGAGTTCAAAGGCACGGAGACCGTCGCTGGTATCCGCAAGTGGTTCGTGGAACGCTAAGCCACGGGATTGATACTCAGCAAATAGTGCGTCGGGATTAGGAGTTAGAATGAAAGCGTCCCATCTTGCCCACTCGTGCCTTGTGTGGTTGGGTACGGGATGAATGGATTCGGTGATGTGTTTCAGAAGTATCCGCACGTTGTCGCGAGACACGATTCCGAAAAACGGGTCTTCTTCTGGCACAAGTATGTCTGTCTGAAAACCGAGTTTTTGGTTGTAGAAGTCGATGGATTCGGCAAGGTTTTTGACGATGAAGAACGGATAAATCCGCTCAAGTGTTGTCTTCTCTGACATTGTTAATTCTCCTATCTTTTCTTTCCGAAATATCCTAACAGATTTTTGGCTGGTGTTCAATAGGAAACCTGATGCCCGTGAGGCTATCGAGAATTTGACAATTGTGTTGGATTCGTGATAAAATTCTTTGGACTTGAACGAAGTAGACAGGACACACGGATAAGGAGGAATATGGTATCTCAACAAACAGGATTGACAGCAGCGCAAAAGCGGTTCTATGAAGAAAACGGGTATCTCGTCCTCGAAGGTGTCTTTGGGGCGGACGAGTGTGAACGTTTTGTGGAACACCTTGAAGACCTCCACACCGGACGTAAGCAGCTTGACGGGTTCTTCCAGCAAGATAAATACGGTTCCCGAACCTTTAATCAACACCTTTACGATCCTTATGTACTGGAACTGTTTATTGATCCGCGCTTACACAGACCGTTAGCGGACTGTTTTGGAGATGAACCGGAAGGGGTGCAGACGATGCACTTTTATGAGGGGTCGGAGCATCCGTTTCACCAAGATCAATACTATTTACCGGACTGTATGTCGGCGTGGATTGCGATGGTCAAGGTGGATGAGAATAATGGGCCTCTCGTGGTGCAACCGGGTTCGCATCGGAGACAGTTGATTACGCAAGACGATGTGCCTATGACGCTGCTACCGGGAGAGACGTACGAGCTGCAACAGCAGAATCGCTATTTTCCGGCAGTTGAACAACTCGTTCGCGATAACGGTGTGGATGCGGTTGAGGTGATGGTGAACGCCGGGGATGTTATCTTGTTTGATGGGAAGTTGATTCACGGCGGTGCGAAAATTTTGAGACCGGGTACCCGTAGGCATGCGTTGGCGTGTCATTATATTCCGTATCGTTCCGAGAACTGGGAACGTGATTGGCCGCGTATCTCGTTTGATGGCAGTCGTCGGGTTCATTATATCCCTGATTAGTCGAGAAACTTCTATGGTAAAGAAAACGAAAAAATGATATAATAGTTTAGGTTAGTTTGAACGGTTTAAGAAAAAATAAGGAGAAAGATGATGCGGTATCTATTGACCTTTTGGACATGTTTAATCTTAGTAAGCGGTTATTGCGTTTCGGTGTCTGCGCAGGAAGCGGCACAACCTGAAAAACCTGCGGCACAGGCATCGACAAAGAAAAAAGAGTTTGAAGATTTTTCAAAAGTAACCGAGGATAGTAAAAGTTATCAAGGTTTTTTTAGGTTTTACGAGAAGAAAGAGAACCTCTATTGTGAGATACAACCGTCTCAATTAGACAAACCTTTTCTCTGCATGATGAGCCTTTCGCGGGGGTTGGGAAGAGGGTATCTTATTTCTGGTATGACGCTGAATGAATGGCTGCTCGTCTGGAAGCGCGTTGGTGACCGTGTGCACCTCGTCCGAAAAAATGTGCGTTTCCGTGCTGATAAAGGGACACCGACCGGACAAGCGGTGGACTATAGTTACAGCGATTCTGTGCTATTCTCACTTAAGATTGAAAGTATACATCCACAACGGCGGAGTTTATTGGTGAACGTTGCTCCGGTCTTTATGTCTGACTTGCCGCCTTTAGCGGGCAGTATCGGTGGCGGTGCACGGTTCGACAAGACGCGCAGTACTTGGGGAACAATCAAGGGTTTCCCGAAGAATGTTGAGTTGCGGGTTAAGGCGGTGTACGCCGCGAGCGGCTCTATGACGACTGTCCCGGACAGTCGTGGTATCCAGTTGACGTTGCATTACAGTCTTTCCGAGCTCCCATCGAACAGCTATAAACCGCGACTCGCTGATGACCGGCTCGGACACTTCATGACCGTTGTCAAAGATTATTCGCTCCAAACGAGTGATGCGCCATACATCCGGTATGTCAACCGTTGGCATTTGGAGAAGGCGGATAAAAAGGCGGAACTTTCGCCGCCGAAGGATCCGATTATCTTCTATATTGAGAAGACGGTGCCGCACCGTTTCCGTCCATATATTCGTCAAGGGATCTTAGAGTGGAATAAGGCGTTTGAGAAGGCAGGTTTTGTCGATGCGATTGAGGCACGGATTCAGCAAGATTATGAGGATTGGGACCCCGAAGATGCGCGGTATAACACGATCCGTTGGGTCGTTGACGCGGGCTTCGCGATTGGTCCGTCGCGTGTGAATCCGTTGACGGGTCAGATATTGGATGCGGATATTCTTATCAGTGACGGTTTCATTCGGTCGTGGCAGCGAGAATACACGACGTATTTCGAGGAACTCGACCACGAACACGATCACCCGATAGATGATTCCTCACGTTTCCAGTGTCAGATGGCATCTGGATTGGCACGTCAGATGGGATTCATGGCGAGCGTGCTGCAAGCGCGTGGGGTGGTCGGTGAAGATGGTGAGTTGCCGGAAGCGTTTATCGGTCAGGCACTGAAATCGCTGACGATGCACGAGGTCGGTCATACGTTGGGATTACGTCACAACTTTAAAGCGAGTACGATCCATTCGCTTGATGATTTGAATAAGAAAAGCGATGAGGCGCTGCTCGGTTCGGTAATGGAATACGACGCTGTGAACATTGCACCTGAAGGCAAAAAGCAGGGTGACTATTATACGACGACGATTGGACCGTGGGACTATTGGGTAGTCGAATACGCTTACAAGTCGATCGGTGGGGGCAGCCCTGAAGCGGAATTGCCGGAGTTGCAGAAGATCGCTGCCCGCGTCGCAACGCCGGGATTGACATACGGAACGGACGGTGATGCGTCGGCGTATCAGAGCAGGGATTTAGACCCGCTGGTCAATCGGTGGGATCTGGGTTCGGATCCGCTCGATTTTGCGAAACAGCGTCGCGAGATCGTCGTTGAACTTTGGGATAAGATCGCTGACAAGGTGACCAAAGAGGGGATGGGGTATCAGCGTGTCAGGCGTGCCTTCGGGTCGCTGCTCGGTGAACACGGCTATTCGATGTACCTTGCGAGCCGTTATATCGGTGGACAATACCACCACCGGGATCACCGTGGCGATGAGAACGGACGACTGCCGTTCGTGCCTGTCCCGGCGGCGAAACAGCGTGAGGCATTGGAATTTATCAAAACGCATGCCCTTTCGGATAAAGTGTTCGATTTCCCGCCGGATCTGCTCAACAGTCTCGCGATCACGCGTTGGAGCGACTGGGGATCGAGTAGCGGGAGTTCTACACGTCTGGATTACCCGGTGCATAATGCTATTCTGAGCAATCAGAACCGCATCTTGGGACGCTTGCTCCATCCGAACGTCCTCTCTCGTGTTCAGGACACAGAGTTGAAGTTTCCGAAGGGCGAGGATGCGTTCACACTGCCGGAACTTTTCTCAGGTATTACGGATGCGGTTTGGACGGAACTGGATCGGAATGTCGGAGAGAAGCAGTGGTCGAATACGGATGCGTTCATCTCCAGTTTCCGGCGTGCGCTGCAACGTGAGCACCTGAAACGACTCATTAAGTTGGTCTTGGACGCGGATAGCGGGACACCTGAAGACGCAAGATCGCTTGCACGCCACCATCTCGGACAGATCAACAGCGGGATACAGGGTGTGCTTCAGAATGCGCAAGGTAGGCTTGACGACTACAGTTTGGCGCACCTTGAAGAGTCACAGGTCCGGGTTACGAAGGCGTTAGATGCGAGTTTCCAGGTCCAGAAGCGGTAAAGACCCACATATTGCAGGCGGGGTTTGTAACCCCGCCAATTTAGGTTTCCATAAGACCCACATATTTGCAGGCGGGGTTTTTTAGCCCCGCCAATTTTCTGTCGTCCGAAAATTCATGGTGCGACTATAAACCGAAAATTAGGAGAAACAGATGGCGATCGTCCAATATACACCTGATTTGCAAACACCTGTAACCCAATTTTACAATCACGTGACCGCTAACGTTCCGTACTGCTACCCTGTAAAGGAGGAAGAATTTGCTGTCGCATTACACGGGGTTACAACCGGTAAATCCGATAAAGATGCGGGTGGCATCGATGCCGAAGCTGCTTTTGCTGCAACGGTGAACGGTGGCGTGCAGGCGTTTATCCATGTCGGTATCGGTCAGATGGGCAAGAATAGAGAAGAAGACATAGGTGTGATTCGGTTTTTTGGGTATGAACGGGGTATGCGGCGTGTCGGACAAGCTTTGCTTGAGAAAGGGGAAGATTATCTGAAAACTTATGACATTTCTCGAATCTACGCCTTTTCACAGGACTGTCGATACCGTTTCTATCATTTCGGGCATTCCTATCTGTCGGATGGGCTTGATCAGGTTCAGGCACTCCTCGGATTCAACGGCTATCGGCGTTGCGCTGGTGAGGTTTTTTTGAATTGGGAAGACTATACGGTTACACCGATGCGTTCGAGTCTGTCAGTGGAACTTTCTGTGGAGTGGGAGGATGGGCGCGGGGAGCGTCCGAATTGTACTGTGAGAGCCTATCAAGGGGACGAACAGGTTGGCATCTGTGAGTCTGTGTGCGGTGGCGAGTTTTCGAGTCATCCGGATGCGCAAGACTGGCTCCATACGGTTTGGCTCGGTATTGAAGATGCGTTTCAGGGACAAGGCTTGGGACGCTACCTACTCCAACATGAGCTTCAAGAGATGAAGAAGATCGGGTACCGGCACGCGGCGATTAGTACAGCTTGGGATAACCATCGTGCGTTTCTGTTTTATAGCAACTGCGGTTATCGGACGGTAGATTGGACGTATGGGTTCGTCAAGAATCTCTCCGAAGCACCAGCACAGAAGTGGTAGTCTGTTATTGAGATAATTAGCACACTTAGGACTTATGCAATTTTTTTACGAGTCGCTGCTGATACACGCCATGGGACGATGTCTTTGTAGTGGAAACTCATTACTGTGCCTCTCCAGCACCGATTTCTTGTAAAACTGCTGCGGCACGTTGTGCCAATTCGGTTGTAGCATCACGCTTGATTGCCCGGTTTAAGTGTATGATGGCGCGTTCATCGCCGTCTTTTGCCAATTCCAACGCTTCCTCAAACCCTTTGTTCCCGTAACTGAAATCCCTTGGAATGACAGTAAGATCACGGTCTTTCCAATAATACTTCAGTTCATCGGATTCCCAATTGCGGTAGACATCTTCCCACTTAAGGGAATTAAAGATATTCAGGTGCGGTTCGAGCATGTGCTCAGCGATCGGGGCATCGACAGCCTGATAGCGGTTGTCGAGCGATACGCGGAGCCTGTCTTCGGTCAAATTCGGCAGTGCTTTGTGGATGGTCAAAGCGGGGAATATGAGTGTATCGCCGACTTCGTAGTTTGTGGAGTGCCATTCACCGGACAACTCGTCCTCTCTGACGCAGAGGCTGCCTGCACCGAGCGAAAAGTGGTGCTCCATGACCTTATTGACTTTATGTGAGCCGGGGAGGACTGCTAAACCGCCTAACTCTATCGGGCAATCTCCGACGGGTGCCCAACAGGTATAGGTTTGGAAATTTCCTTGAAAGTGGACGAAGTCTTGATGTATCGGGGTTGTATGCGCTGTGTATTTCGGGAACCAGAGGCGTGTAATCTTTTGTGGGTGCGGGAGTACCTCTCTACCGATAATCTTCTCCACCATATCAACGACTTCGTGCCAGTGTCCGGAACGGTGGAAGGCTTGTAATTTATAGACTTCGTGGTATACATCCGTGTATTCGGGATCGCCTTCGGTGCACTGAGCGGAAATATCGGCGATACCCTCCATCGGGTCGGTTCCCGCGACGAGCCAACCGCCTTTTTGCATAGTGGTTAGCATCTCTCGCCGCAATGCCCAGAGTTTGTCGGGGTTTTGCAGCTTCTTGAAGAAGAGGTAGCCTTCTTCTGATATCCGGTGCTGTAATTCTTTTGGATCATGCATCGCGTCGTTGGATACGCGAAGTTCTTTTAGGGCTTCCATGTGACTTCTCCTTGGGTCTATTTGTGCTGGTGTCCGTTCTGTGAAGGGGGCGGTTCATTGAAAGGGGTGCCTTTCGCCTCGGCTGCGAGTCGGCGTTTATTCCAGGCGGCGATGGCTTGGTACGCTTCTGCACGTCCCTTCTCAATCCCTTGTTCAATTCCCTGTTCAATTCCCTGTTCAATTCCTTGCTCTTTGGCTTTTTCAAGGCTTTGTGCATGTTCAGCACGCCATTCGTTAAAACGTCTTAACATGATATCCCCTCCTTCTTTGAAGATAATAAACGCAATTGCGGTTCGATTAAACGTTGGAGACATTGCGTCTAATTTTCTTAACGTCTGCAGGATGCCGTTCCATCCTGTGATAAGTTCGTAAAGACATACGCCGATAATATAGAGAAGTCCTAATACCGTATAAGTGATGATTGCACTTTCTGCGTCTCGGATGGTAAATAAGGATCCCCGTTTTTTTTCCATAGATTGCCTTCTACGTCTTTCTGCTTAGGTTAGGTCACAACTTGAACATTTATAATATAACACATATAAAATGAAAAAATCAATTTTTTTATTCGCGATCAGTTGTACCTTAAACCTATGCCTTTCAATTTATTTCCGTCTGTTTTTCTCAAGCCAATCAACGGCGAAGTCAACGACAGCGGGTTGTGACATAAGTTGGCAGTCTGCGATGCCGACTTTGCCTTGTTGAACTACCGTGCCTGCTTCGGCATGCAAAAAATCTTCGCCGAGGCGATCGAAATCTGAATCGTCTACGTTGATGTCTTCAAAAGTGGTCCATCTCCTTGACTCTGCCTGTGAAATTGGGGCACCTTCTTGGACGACGCATTTGGTTGGAAAGTCAGCGCGGTATTCTGCAAGATGTATGGATGTATTACTTGAATGCCTGACACCGAGGAGCAGGACAGAACCTTGTAAGTCGTAGATTCTGGCAAGTGGCGAATTCTCGCCCATACCGTAAGCCAAGGCGTGATTATTTACGATATAAGATGCTTGTGGACCGCGGGCAGAAAATGAACTCTGTGGATGTGCGCTGCGGAGAACGCCTTTCTGCTTTCGGAAGGTTTCAGCAATTTTACCCATCGAACGCGTTGGGGTTAAATCGGGATCGTAGGCAGGCATGGTCTCTCGTATTGTCTGCCACCACGATTCGGGAACGGGTGGGTTTTCCCATTGGCTCGGATCACTGAGGTCGGTCGAGTGAGCGGGCATCACAAGTGTGCCGGTCTCTCCCAAGACTTCTTGAAGCGCGATGATGACAGCGACAGCACCGCCGCAGACCCATCCCATCGCATTCAAGGACGAGTGGACGAGCAGGACCATTCCTTTTTTGATACCGAGTGCTTTAAAATCCGCTTGTAGCGATTCGACCGTGGCAGGTATTTCTGCCTTGCGAATCGCCTGACCTTCGGACATTATCAACTGCCTCCATCTTTTGATTTTCTCAGTTTCATTGCTGCATCACTGATCTCTTCCAGGCTCTTTTCAACCCATAGTTTCCTCTGCCACTTGGTGTAATCAAACCGGGAACGCATAACCAATGCGATGAACTTTTCAGCCTGTACATCGCCCAAAGCTTCCGTAAGAGCCTTTAAGCCTTCTACTTTGAGTTGTTCATCTGTTATCATGAAATATACTCCTAACAAAATTGAGAGGGTCTATAACCTTAACCTCTTCAAAACTAACTGTCTTCCTGAGAATTGCATCATCCGTGGTAACAAAGTAATCACATTTCGCTGCAATAGCGCAAGCCAGATGAAGGGCATCCTTATTCCGTAAGCCGATTTCTCTCAAAATGTTTGCCTTTGTAAGAATTTCAAGGCCAGCATCCACATCAATGAAAGCGCGGGCTTTCCAATTTTGAATGGTGTTTCTCCGTTCCTCAAATGGATTTGCTAGATTCTCGTAATCAAGGATGTATGACCACACCAATTCTAAAGTTCCATCTCGAATTTTTTCCTGTATATACAATTTGGCTTCTGTTTCAAGCTTAATTCTGATCTGAGTCTGATCGTCAAAAGGACGATTGAAAGTACAGTTATCAAGATAGACACGCATACATCTTCCCACAATAAGTCCTGAAGAAGTTACAATTTATCTTTAATCTTAAGTTTATGAAAGGATTTTCATAAAAATAAATGAAGTGACCTGTGACAAAGGGAACATTTTTCAAACTTGGTACTCCGCAGCCCAAGAGATTCCAATTTGTTCCCCTTTTTTCTCTTAACGGAATTATACCATCAATCCATCTCTAATACAACGCTCTCAGCATTTTATTTCGTTGCTATTGCAAGGATATGCGCACTCATGCCGAGTATTGACGGTTCTGCTTCGACCTTGCGAATCAAATCCAAAACTACAGCGCGTTGTTCAGGGTCCATCCAATAACTTTCAACTGCCTTGAAAAGCCATGCCGGTCCTTGGACAGCGAGCGTCGCCTGATGCTGAAAACCGGCTTCAACTAACTCGGAGCGGATTTCTTCAGGACGGTGAAGGTAGGCATCTGTAAAGAATTCCAAGTTTTCAGTTGGGTTGCGATGATAGCCTGTTTCGAGGTCGTTTTGAACAATGCCTCTGGAGACCGAGTTGTCCAATCGGTCCTTGCAGAAAAAATCGAGTAGAGAGGCGAAACGCGAGATACCGGCAGTAACCATAACGCCCCCCTTTCGCAGAACACGATGTGCTTCGCTGAGTGCAAGGAGTCGTTCAATTTTATCCGTGAGGTGATAAAGTGGTCCCAGTAACAGCACAACATTTGCTGACATCGACGAAAAACGTAGTTCCCGCGCGTCGCCGAGCGATATGCTGGCAATCGGATGTTCCGGCTGTCGATTTGAGGCTTCTTCTGCCTGTTCAATATGTAAATCTACTGGGTCAACGAGATGAACCTCATAGCCTGCCTTTGCTAACCAACAAGCGTATGGACCCGAACCACCACCGATGTCAAAAACGACTGCGGGTGGATCGGGTAAATAGCGAGTGATAATTTCTTGCGTCCGCGCGAATTCTATCTGTCCCCTGACATCCTTTGTAAGCCTTTTAGATTCTTGCGTCTGCCTATAGAACGAAAGAATCTCCTCTGAAAGTTGGTACAATTTTTTATTCCTTTCCTCTATGATGCCAAATCATCAAGCATCTGGCGGATGTTGTGTTCGCCGCTATCGATAAACAACGGTGCTAAGGGACCTCTACCGTGTAGGGTCTGAAGTAGCGTGTCGATCTGTATCATACGCTGTTGCGGTGTGTAGCATCTGAGCCATTTTTTAACGAAATCCCGTGCGGGTCTCGGATTGCCCGTTCTCAATGAACGGGCACTTTTACGCCACGCCTGCCATCTAAAGGTATAGTTACAGTTCGGACATTCGAGTTTTTCGTCCTTCTTTTTCAGACTCCTGCGGTAATCCTGCCATCGGCGTTTGTAACCACAGGCTGTACACTCAATATTGCCGTGCTGATGGAGCGCAACTGCTTGGCATTTCGGACAGTGCAGCTCAGGATCGGATTTCCGAGCCCTGACAGTTTGATCTCTTGGTAGCGGGTCTGGTCTGCGGACGAGATCAAAGCAGTGCGGACAGGGTAAGAGGACACGCGTTCTTACGGATTGATTATAGGCTTCCTGGGACCAGGTTTTACCACAGGTGCATCGCAACACAACTTCTTTGTGGAGAACGGCGCGACAATCGAAACATCGCGGGGTGTCTCGGAGTGCTTGTCGGCAGTCGCGCCAGAGCAGGCGTTTGCGACAGTGTGTGCAGTGAAACCAGTTCTCGCGAGTCCCGCCTTCGCCGGTACTGAAAAGTGGATCAATCCGTCGTTTAATTTTCGTGCTGCACTTTGGACACGGGATGCGTCCCTCTCGATAGACATCAGCGACTGTAGCGATGTCTGTGCAACGCGCGTAAAGTTCCCAGCCGACATCGTGTAGCAGTAGATCGTCGTAGATGCCGAGTCGGGCGTATCGGTAAAGTTGACGGATTTTGATGGGTTTTACACGCGGGGACCAGTTCACAGCAGTTTCCTTCATTTTCTAAGATTTTTCTTTACAACAGGACTTACACAATCTCATACAACTAACAGTAATGCCTCAAAGTGCTCGTCAGGAACCGGCAGCCCATCCTCTTTCAGTGCCATAATATATCCATCAATCGCCTCTTTGATGTTACTTATGAGTTCTTGTTTCGTTTCAGCTTGACTGATGCAACCGGGTAGACTGGGACATTCTGCAACCCAATAGCCATCCTCACCCGGATAAATCACGACTTGTCTCATCGTTTGTTTCTGCCATTGGCAAAACCTCGTTGTCAGAGCCATTTGTGGGAGCTATTGTAGTGGAACGGTAATTACAAGCGGGGTTACAAACCCCGCCTGCATGGGTATGAATTAGAGATTATGCCGGAATTTGGACAACTTCTCCGGTTTCGACGCTACGGCTCATCGCTTCTAAGACGCGCATGTTCTCATAGGCATCCTCAAGGCTGGCGTGGGGTTGTGTTCCGTTTTGTAATGACTTTGCCCAGTGCTGCATCTCTTCGAGGTAGCCGGGTCTGCCGACACCGTGGTATGCGGTGTTGATGTCCCACTTTTCAGTGGGTGTATCTGCATAACCGCCGCCGAATCCGAGCCATGTCGGGTTCCGATAACGGCGCAATTCGCGCGTTTCAAACACCTGAATCGCTTGGTTGCCGGTGCCTTTGACGAAGATCATCGCTTCCAAGACGGGACCGGTGCCGAGTGTCATGGTCCCCATGCCACCGTTTTCGTAGCGTAGGTTCACGGATATTGAGACCGTACTCGATGCGGCATCAACCGTGCCTGTTGCATAGACTTCGCTGACTTGCCCCATAAAGAAACGCATGCAATCGGTTGGGTGGATGACCTGATCGAGCATGAAGGGCCACGCGAAGGGGGAGCCTGCTTCCTGAAGCCGCGGACCTGGTGCGAGGTAGCGGGTATGGTATTGACAGGGCGTACCGAATTCATCCTCGTTCATCAACTGTTTGGCGATCTGGTGTGCGGGTGCGTGTCGCCACATTGTGCCGACCATGCCGGTTTTACCTGTTTCAATAGAGGCATCGACGAGCATTTTCGCGCCTTCGGCGGTGGTCGCGGGCGGTTTCTCTGTGTAGATGTGATAGCCGTTCTTGAGACACGCAATACCGATGTCGCGATGCAGTTTGTCCTCCGGTCTACCGATGACGGCGACTGCGTAGAGGTTTTCGTTCTCGAACATCTCGTTGTAATCGGTGTAGTGGCGGAGGGCGCCGAACCTTCGGGCATTCGATTTCGCCTTCTCTTCAACGAGGTCACAGGTGGCAACGAATTCAAATTCGGGTATCATCGGTATGCACTGTTGCAATTGTGTGGACATAGGTCCACAACCGATGAAAGCGATTCGGATTTTATCCATAGTGTTTCTCTCCTTTGCGTTTAGGAACGAGGTTCCTATTGAAAAAATTGTGTGACTTGACAGGCAAATCCCGGTACAACATCCTCACCGGTGAGCGTGTCGTTGATGGTAAATACTTTAATGTCAGTTGCTGAACGATACACTGTCACCGTCTTCATGACAGATTCAACGACCCATACCATCTGGGTCCCCGCCTCCAGATAAGCTTGTACCTTTTCAGTGATACGCCACTGAACATCTGTTGGTGAGACGACTTCGACAGCAAAATCAGGTGGAATTGGAGACCCCTTACTTTCATCCTCAGGTAGGCGCGCAGTTGAAATAAACGCGACATCCGGTTTCATCCCGCGTTCTCCGACTTTAAATCCTGCTTCTACATACACATCTCCCAACTGATTTTCACTGACATACGTAAATAAATAATGCGTAATTCTCGTACTAATCTTCGCGTGTCCCAATGATGGAGACGACATTGGTATCAATTCTCCTTTAACGTATTCATATCCTTCTATATCGCGTGCAAGAAATTCATCCAGCGTCATTGTGATGTGTTCCGGTAAGGGTATTTCTTGTGCGACTTCGGAAACTTCTTGTAAATCCATTTTTTGTTCCTCCGTAATGTGTTTGTGGGCTAAAGTCTTTAGCGTTTTTGTAACGGTCCTTAAGCTTAGAGAAAGACAAAATGTGGGCAGTCTATCCACAAACTTATGGATTATGTTATCCGCAATAGATCTGCTAACTTGTTAAAATCGTTGGCAACCAGGTCAGAAGCGTGTGGGGTTACGCTCCGAATGTTATCAGGTCCATATTCTAAAGGACGTGGTACGAGTGCTGTTTGGTAACCGACGGCTTGTGCTGCGCGGAGGTCTCCGGGATGTGCAGCGACCATCATGACTTCATTAGGAGATAGACCGAGCAGATCGGCAGCGGTTTGATAGACCTGTGGGTCGGGTTTGTAATGCCCTGTAAGTTCAGCGGAGAGGATACAATCCCACGGCAGTCCTGTGAATTTTGCCATGTTCGTTAATAGCGCGATATTGCCGTTAGAGAGTGTTGCAACGATATACCGTTTACGCAGCCGTTCCAATCCGCCGACGGCATCGGGCCAGGGTTTGAGTCGATGCCAAACGCGATTTAGATAATCTTTTTCCGTTTCGCTTAAGCCGGTAATTTCAAAGGTCTCAAGTAGGGCGTCTAAGATACGTCTGTGGAGTGCGTCAATGTTCTGCCACGGCAGTTCGCCGCGACGAACTTTGTCCATTGCGGGTCCGTATCCGGCCCGCCATTTCAATGCGAATTGTGTCCAGTCAATATCGATACTGTGGGTGTTCCCAAATTTTTTGCCTTCGGCAACGATTGAGCTGTACCAATCTACGACTGTGCCGAAAACATCGAAGGTGAGTGCTTTGATGTCTGAATGTGGGTTTTGCATCGTCTGATACCCTTCCGATTCGTTTCGTCTAATGTTTTCTAAGAAGATGTCCAGTTTTTTCCGAACTTAAGTTATATCATACATCAATTTGTTTGGATTGTCTATTGAATTTGGGATTTATTGGAAGTGAAAATGGAAAAAAGAAGCACTCTGACGTGGGGTTATGCGTCAGAGTGCTTTGAAGTCAAAAGGTTATCGATACTATGGGTCTGCTCTGTAAGGTGCCAAAAATTTCCGGAGTTGCTGAATCGCGGCGTTTTTTCGTGAAGCGACGGTTCCGATCGGGCATTCGAGGATGGTCGCGACCTCTTGATAAGACAATCCCTGAACTTCTGTCAAACGAAACACGACTTGGTGTTCTTTCGATAGTTTACCGATTGCGGTCTGAATCGCCTCGTTCGTCTCTTTAGCGATGAGCAGTGCTTCCGGTGAGTAACGTGTATCCGCTACAGCAACAGCGATGGGGTGTGAATATTCATTATCGTCTCCCTGCGGTGTATCTAATGAATCGACCTGAGGGTTTCTCTGCTCTTTTTCTAACTGTTTCAGACAGACATTCCGTGCGATGTGATAAAGGAATGTTCTGAATTTGGCGATGGGTCGGTATGTTGGTACGCAGCGCCACAGCCGTAGAAAAGTCTCTTGGCAGAGGTCTTCCGCAAGTGTCCTGTTTTTGACAAATCGATAGATAAAACTTAAAGTGTTCGCGTAGTGTCGATCGGTTAGAATTCGGAATGCGTCTCTGTTTCCATCCTTGACAGAGAGCATCAACTGCTCGTCAGTATGTAACATGCGTGTCTCCTCAAACGAGGAGCGTCTCAAGCGAAGGCGGGTGATCCTCCTTGCCTTACCGTTTTATAGTGGAGGATGCCTGCTTGCTCGCTCCTTGGTCTGTGCCTTCTCCATAATCGAGTTGTAGTCCAACAACGGTGCACGTCGGCATTTTTAGATGCCCGTGCCTTTCTTGAAGTGCGCTCTCCTAAAGCGCAATCTCTATCATTGCTCCTACTACCGCTATTCCATAGGCTCTTACCAACCCACCATTCGTGAGTTGTTGCCGTTGTTAAACACAAAACACTTCGATACATGCTATAACCCTCCTCTTGGGTTTAATCATCAGACAGGGACAACATTTTGTGCCCCTTTTTTGGTTTAAAAAAAAAAGATCGTCTATAGTTTAACCCGTATATTCTGAAACAATTCATTTAAAATGAAAAAAAATAAATTTGCACCTTTATTTCCGATTTTCAGTGATGTTTTCGCTATGCAATTTCTGGCTGAAACGGCTGTAGTGACAGCGAAGGTTCTCCTGTTGTGAGCAGTTCAGCGATGAGTTGCCCTGTAATCGGTGCGAGAAGAATCCCGTTTTTGAAGTGTCCGGTTGCCAGGGCGACGTTGTCGTATCCGGGCAGGTAGCCGAGGATCGGTCCCTTTTTGACGTAGGGACGTAAGCCTGCCCAAGTTTGTACGAAAGCGGCGTTTGCGAGTTGTGGTGCGATAGCGACACCGGCATCGATCATCTGTTTCGCGCCGTCCACGGTTGCGGTCTTGTCATAACCGACATACTCGACAGTGGCACCGAGTAGGATTCTGCCGTCTGCTCTCGGTACAATGTAGATGCCTAACCCGTCAATGATGTGTTGGAAAGGCGGTGGCATCGTTTCAACGAGGACGATCTGTCCTCTGACAGGTTCGACCTGTATGGGTACGCCGAGTTGATCAATTAGGGTGCCTGCCCAACAGCCAGCGGCGATCACGAAGGTATCGGCGTATAAGGTTTCACCGTTGACGATAACACCGATAACGTGTTCGTCTTCTTTGACGAAGTTCGTGACGGGGTTGCCGAGTCGGAAGCGTGCGCCGAGTTTTGCGGCACCTTTTGCGAGTGCTTTTACCATCTTTGGGTTGCGTACGTGTGCGTCCTCAGGGAACAGGACTGCGCCAGCGATGGATTTTGCGAGTGCTGGTGCTAACTGCCACGCCTCTTCTGCTGTCAAGACTTCTGCTGAAAACCCGCGTTTCACGCGCCGGTCTGCGAGTCCGATGAGTCCAGCTGCTTCCGTTTGATTGAAAAAGACCGACAGTGTGCCGGATCGGATAAATTCGATGTCTATCTGCGTTTCTGCGCGAAGTTCTTCCGCTAATGTCGGATAGCGTGTGAGGCTTGCGCGGCAGAGCGTCGGATAGGGTTCGTTTGTTGAGGCGTGTGAAGTTAGAATCCCTGCTCCTGCCCACGATGCCTCTGTCCCGACACGGGTTGCTTTGTCGATGACTAACGGTTTTACGTCCCGTTTGGCAAGGTTATAAGCGATAGCACATCCGATAATCCCGCCACCGATAATGATGACATCTGCGTGATTTTGGTTCAAGGTTTTCTCCATTCTGTTAAACAATTATGACGACTATTGGGTATGGATAGTTTAACATACGGATTGATAGGTTGTCAATGTGGCTTAGGGTGCTTGAACTATTAGGAGAATGGTTTCAGTTGCGTATCAATTTATTTTTTAGCTGTACTGTAAAAGATTTTTCAGTGTTTATACACATTTTCGGATGCACTTTAGAGATTGTCGGTTGAAATTTCGGTGGGTTTCGTGTATAATTTGATGTGTGCTAAAGGAACGATCTCAAACTCGGTGATCGGGAGACGGAACTCTCACCGAATAGGAAAGGTATTTAATTCAATGACCCTTGGAAAAGTTACAGGGACAATCGTCGCGACGCAAAAGGATGCGAAGCTCATCGGTAGTAAATTGATGGTTGTCCAAGATATAGACCTGAACGGAGAAGTTGACCGGAAATATACGGTTGCTGTGGATGCGGTTGGTGCGGGTATCGGCGAAATCGTTCTCGTTGCGACTGGAAGTTCGGCGCGTCAGACCGATGTCACATCAAATAAACCGATCGATGCTGTGATTATGGCGATTGTTGATACCGTAGAGGTTGCTGGAAAAGTCCGGTATTATAAGTAGACGGCGGAACGCATACTTCCTGTTGTGTCACGTCAAAAATGACAGATTATATTGACTGAAGATGTTGGGTTTCACTGCGTTCAACCCAACCTACAATCCGTCAATATAAGCATAACGGAACACTACAAGGACAGAGAATAATGGAACGCGAACGCGTCCGCGCTGAAGTGCTTTGCAAGCGTGACGGACTTGCCTTGGAGACACGTGCCGTGTTCAGCGAGCAGATTGCTGATGCCGTGATGTCTTGGATACAGCGTGAAGGTTTCGATGCCGTGATGCTCTATCTGAGCATGCGGAGTGAGGTCGAAACCGAGGGGCTCCTTGAAAGGTTGCTTCGTGCGGGCAAGCGGGTCTGTGCACCTGTCGTTGATACGGAACGGAATTCTATGATACCGCGGCGCATACAGGACGTGAGAACGGATTTGGTGCGACATCGTTACGGTATGTTGGAACCGAGGACGGCGTGTCCGATTTTTCCGGTCGCGCAGCTGCAACTCGTTGTTGTCCCCGGTATCGCTTTTGATCGTAAAGGTTATCGCCTCGGATACGGTAAAGGTTTCTATGACCGGTTTCTCGCGAACTGCTTGCAGGCTGTTCGGATCGGATTGGCGTATCAGATACAGGTTGTAGAAGACACGCTCCCTGAAGCGTGGGATGTGCCGGTTCAGAACATTTTTACGGAAACAGGTAGGATAGAAGTCTAATTACTCAGCATCAATGAAGGGTCTTAGTTTTTCGAGTGTCTTTTCACCGATGCCTTTGACGTTCTGGAGGTCGTCTACACTGCTAAAGTCGCCGTGTTGTGTTCGGTAGTCGATGATTCTCTGTGCTGTTGCCTCGCCGATATTCGGAAGTGTTTCGAGTTCGTCTGCAGATGCGGTATTGATATTGAGGAGTTCCGGTTTGTTTGGTGTTACAGCGTTTGTTCGATTTTGTGGATGCGCATTGTTCGGTACGGCGATCAGATCAGGTTTTCCAAGGAATATCGTAGGTGCGAACCGTCGTACGCCCCAGAAGGCTGCGCCTGCCAAAATCAGTATTACCAGAAAAGTGACTGCCCGCCAATAGTGCCGTTCAACGGCGTTTTCTATGTTATTCATCTCCCTCTTAAATCCTATTTCAGTTTTTTACGAATTACTCGGGTTGCCACATTGGAATGGCTACTGCCAGTTCGCTTCGTAAGGCTTCAATCTCTACAGAGGAGATGTTCTTTGATTCACATCAATTTTTAATTCCCGCAGTTTGGTAACGATCTCCTCAAATCTTTCCTTCCAATTTTCGTCCCGTGCGGCGGTTCGCTTCTGCATGGATTGAATGAGCGGTTGTGCTGCTTCTGCGTCGTTAAGCTGTTGGTCCAGCTGGGTCAACTCAACTTCCTCTTGAGGTGTTAAGCCGGTAGAGAATTTCTTATCCAATAATTTATGATAATCCTCAAGTATCTCCGTTGGGAGTTCGTAGTCAAAGGCGTTTTCACTTTCATCAGGGTGCCATTTGCGATACTCATCCATCGGGACAATCGCTGCTATAGGTTTCCCTTTGTGTTCAAGGACAAGACTCTCGTGTTCTTCCGAACTTGTCCGTAGTAGGTTTTCAATTTGACGTGGAAGCTGGTCCAATGAAATCGTTTTACCCATAGGTTAGTCTCCCTTTCTGATTGTGCTTCAGGACTTACGCATTTTCGACTGTAGGTGGCTCTGTTAGAAGAAATTTTTCTGAAAACACAGCGTTCTGATGTCACAAACTGGAAGTTTGTGGTACATAAAGAGCAGTATGCGTAAGTCCTGTTATGAATCAATTTTAGCGTTAAATGGATAGAGTTGTCCATAGAAAATGGAGGGCAGGCGTGGAAAAGTCTGGATAATGCTTGATACAGAAACCTCTCTCTGCTAAAATAGGTTTTAAATTTGTATTTGGGGAGGCGTTATGCAGGAAAATAATGAACGTGTAGCAGGTGGTGCACTTCCCGATTGGGAGGTTGCGGAGCTTCCTGAGCCACCGAAATATCAATTTGGCAAAGCGTTTCGGAGTATCTTAGGTCCCGGTATTATTGCGTTGGGCGGTTCGATTGGTAGCGGAGAATGGCTGCTGGGTCCCGCAATCACGGCGCAGTACGGGGGTAGGCTCCTCTGGATAGCGACGATTGCTATTCTATTGCAGGTGATTCTGAACACGGAGGCGATCCGTTATACGCTTTATACCGGCGAACCGATGTTGAGCGGTTACATGCGTTGCAAGCCGGGTGCGCCGTTTTGGATGACCTTTTATTCGAGTGTTAACTTTTTTGGGATCTGGCCCGGCTGGGCGATGACCGCTGCGACGGCACTCGCTGCGGCGTGGCTCGGTTATATGCCGCAAGATGCGGATAGCGGAACCGTACGCCTGTTCGCATTTCTCATCTTTTTCGCGTGCTTGGGCATTGTTCTGTTCGGTGGTAAGATCTACAACGCCCTTGAGAAGGTGCAGCTTTTCATGGTCGTCTGGATTATCGGGTACCTTGTTGTCATCGATCTGTTTATGGTTCCGCCGAGCGTGTGGTGGGATGCCATCAAAGGTTTCTTTAGTTTCGGTGCACTTCCTGAACCGGGGCCCGATGGACAGGTTAATTGGCTGTTGCTTGGCGCGTTCGCTGCCTACGCTGGCAGTGGTGGCTTAGGCAATGTCACAATCACGAACTACGTCCGCGATAAAGGATGGGGGATGAGCAGTCTTGTCGGTGCGATCCCGTCGATGATCGGCGGACAAAACGTTACGCTCTCACACTTGGGCAAGGTCTTTCGTATCACACCGGAAAATCTGACCCGGTTCAAAGAGTGGTGGAAATACGTCCGTTTTGAGCAGTACGGTATCTGGATGCTCGGATGCTTTGTCGGTATTGCGCTGCCTGCGATGCTCACATTAGCATTTGTGCCTGCTGGACAGGAGATGGATCAGTGGGCAGCGGCGGGTTTCCAAGCAGACGGACTCGCGGAAAAAGGTGGGCGCGTGCTGTGGTATCTCACGCTGTTATGCGGTTTCTGGGTACTATTTTCGACGCAACTCGGCGGGGTAGACGGTGTCCCTCGAACCTATACCGATATTATATGGACAGGGCTAAAGCGGGTGCACAACCTCGGTGAACACAACGCAAAATGGATCTATTATCCGATCCTCGGTGTCTATATTATCTGGGGTGTTATCGCGATGTATCTGGCGAAGCCGTTCTTTATGATCTTGGTATCGGCGACCGTCGGTGGGTATCTATTGGTGATTACGGCGTTGCATACGCTTTACGTCAACCGGAAGTTCTTGCCGAAGGAGATCCAACCACCACTATGGAAACAGATCGGATTGGTGCTGTGTGCAGGGTTCTATTCGATTTTCGGGACGATAACGGTTTATCAACAGGTGCTTGAGCCTTATGTTTTCCCGATTTTTGGGTAGAAGAATAGTTTTCAGTTTTCAGTTTTCAGTAACAAGAAATGTCTCGGTATTCCGACCTACTCTTAACTGGAAACTGAAGGCTGAACACTGCTAATAATAGTCTCTACAAGGTTTTCTATTGTGGCTTGTTTTGCGACGACATTGACGTGTACGCCGTGTGCTATTGCCATTTTTTGTGTTTCGGGACCGATGACTGCGACCTGAACGCTTTTTAGGAGTGCGGCAGGCGTGTGTGTCGGGAACATCTCCAAGAAATTGGTAACTGTAGAGGAGCTGGTGAAGGTGACGAAGTCGATATTGCCGTTCAGGAGATCGGCTTCGATTTCATCTCGTCGTTTATGGCTATCGCTTGCAACTTTGAGGGTCTCGTAGAGTGGTACATCGTCAACGTGTGCGCCTCTCTCACGTAGCCCCTCTGGGAGCAGGGCGGATGCGATTTTGGCACGCGGTAGAAGGATTTTCTTCCCGCGAACATCTTCTATTTCAGCAGCGATTGTGCTTCCGCGGGAGTGCGACGGCACAAAATCGGGGTGGATACCGATGCTATTGAGTGCATCAACCGTTTTCGGTCCGACTGCACAGATTTTGGTTTCGGCAAACGCTCGTACATCTTTCCGCTGCTCTCGCAGGTGTCCGTAGAAGATTTCTACGGCGTTGACGCTTGTGAAGATAACCCAATTGTATTGATTTATAGAGTGGACGTAGGTATTGTCGAGATTTAGCGGACGGATCTGTATTGTCGGAAATTGGACGACCTCTGCGCCGTTGGTTTCCAAGAGGTTTGCGAATTCGCTTGCTTGTGCGCGGGCGCGGGTTACGAGGAACCGTTTTCCGAAGAGCGGTTTGGTGTCGAACCATCGGAGTTGCTGACGCAGCCGGTTCACCTCGCCGACGACGATAAGTGCCGGGCTTTTGAGTTGGGCTGCCTCAGCTTTTTGTGCAATATTGTTGAGAGTGCCTTGAATGACCTGTTGTTGCGGCGTTGTGCCGACACGTATGAGACTCACAGGTGTCTCTGGGTTTCTACCGTGTGTGGTCAAGCGTTGGGTAATCTGACGGAGGTGTGCGACTCCCATATAGACGACGAGTGTGTCTACGGCGGTGGCAAGCTGCTCCCAGTTGATATTTGCGTCTGGTCGGAGTGCGGCGGAATGTCCGGTAACAAATGCGACAGATGAGGCGTATTCGCGGTGCGTGACGGGGATGCCAGCATACGCGGATGCAGCGATTGCGGAAGTGACACCGGGAACGACTTCAAACGGGATGCCGGCTTCAGTGAGTACGACTGCTTCCTCGCCGCCGCGTCCAAAGATGTAGGGGTCGCCGCCTTTGAGACGGACGACAACTTTGCCGGCTTTGGCGTGTTCTATGAGCATCTCGTTGAGTTCCGCTTGTCGTGTTGTTCGGACTCTCGGATCGGGTGCTTGGATTTTTTCGGTGTGTGCGGGGCAGTGTTCGAGGAGTGTGTCGTTGAGTAGGAGATCATAGATAACGACATCGGCACGTTGAAGGCACTCTATACCTTTGAGTGTGATGAGTTTTCTATCGCCGGGCCCTGCGCCTACAATATAAACGATCCCTGTGGGTGGCGTGTTAGGAGACAGGTTCATTCTAAAGCCCTTTGTGCCATCATCAGGAGTTCCATTGCGCCATTGTTTTGAAGTTTTTTGGCGACGGTTTCCGCTAAGTGTAGTGCTGCGTAAGGTTTCCCGACAGCGCTCTCAAAAATACGGAGTGCACCGTCTGGGTGGCAGACCGTGCTGATGAGGCGGAGGTCGCCATCGACGTACCTTGCGTACGCGCCGATAGGTACTTGGCATCCGCCGCCGAGTGCTGCTAATAGGTTTCTTTCGGCGGTAACGGCTGCTGCGGTGTGTTGATCGTTCAGGGGTTTGAGGAGTTTTGCGACCGCGGTATCGCCTTCTCGTGCTTCGATAGCGAGTGCGCCTTGTCCGGGTGCTGGTACCATGCGTTCTACCTCAAAAAATTGGGTAATGATTTCTGTTTTTCGGAGTCGGTTGATACCTGCTGCGGCGAGGATAATTGCGTCGAGGTCGCTATCTTGGAGTTTTCGGAGTCGGGTATCGACGTTGCCGCGTATATCGACGACTTGTAGGTCGGGACGCATACAGAGGAGTTGTGCTTTTCGACGTGGGCTTGCGGTGGCGACCTTTGCGCCGTTCAGGAGGTCTTCTAATCGGAGTCCAGTGGCGGTGATGAGTACGTCGCGCGGATCCTCGCGTGTCGGTATTGCGGCGATGCAGAGGCCGTCCGGGAGTTCTGTTGGGAGGTCTTTCAAGCTATGGACAGCGAGGTCAATCTCTCCTTCTAAGAGTGCGATATCGATCTCTTTGGTGAAGACACCTTTACCGAGTCCGGTTATGGATCGGTCTGGGAAAGCGTCGCCGGTGGTTCTGATGATTTTGAACTGAACATCAAGGTCTGTATAAATATTTTCCAATTGTTCTTTAACGAATTGTGCCTGCCAAAGCGCGAGTTGACTACCACGAGTGCCGATTACGAGTAAGTTTTGCATTAAGATCCCCTCTATTCTAAAGCCTTATTGGATGTGGTGCGGGCTGTCTCTCTACGATTCTGGTTTCTCATCTTTAACATCCAAGGCGAATAGTTCCTGTAGTGCCTGGAGGTATTGTGCGTGGTCGGCATCGCCATCGTTGACAGCGTAGCGGAGATTTTTCATCGGATCGTGGAGCAGTTTTTTGATAATGGCTTGTGTCATAGCGTTTACGGCTGCCGCCTGCTGATCGGTGAAGGATGCTTTGTTGCAACACGCCTGCAATTCGGTATCAGCGATCTCTCGAAATTGCTGATGGAGAGCCTTAATAGTAGGATTAACCTGAAATATTTGTAGTTGGTTGTAGAACCGCTTCGCTTCTTCGGTTACAATTTGTTCTGCGCGCGTTGCCTCTTGTTGTCGGTCTTTGAGGTTAGAAGCGACGACGGCTTCGAGATCGTCGATGTTGTAAAGGAAGGCGTGGTCAATTTTATTAATGTCTGGTTCGATGTCGCGAGGCACAGCGATGTCGATGAGAAACATGTATCGGTGTCTGCGTCTGCGCATGATGTTGGCGAGGGGTTGTCGCTTGATGAGGTAATCGGGTGCGTTGGTGGAACTGATGACGATGTCGGCATCGATAAGAAAGTCGAGGTTGTTATCGTAAACGAGCGGTGTGCCGTTAAATTTCTCGGCGACTTTTACGGCGCGTTCATAGGTGCGGTTTGCGACGATGACGTTAGAGACCCCGTTTGAAACGAGATGCTTTGCTGTGAGTTCGCTCATTTCACCGGCACCGAGAATCGCGACGGTTTTGCCTTCGAGTGTGTTGAAAATCTTTTTAGCGAGTTCAACAGCGGCGTAGCTAATAGAAACAGCACCGGTAGCGATGGTCGTCTCGGATCGGATACGTTTACCGACACTGAAAGCCTTGGTGAAAAGACGGTTGAGGATTGTCCCTGCGCCGCCTCCTTCGCGTGAGGTGTCGTAAGCCGCTTTGACCTGCCCCAAAATTTGGGACTCTCCTACTACCATAGAGTCAAGGCTTGCCGTCACTCTGAAAAGATGTCGGATCGCCTCAAGGTTGTGATGGATATAGGTCCATTTCTTGAGCGACTCGAGGTTAATCCGATGGTAGTGTGACAGGAAATCGACCAACATTTTTGTGGCTGCGTCGTTAGTGCGCATTGAATTTGCGACTGCATAGACTTCAACGCGGTTACAGGTCGAGAGGATCACTGCCTCTTGAACCTGATAGGCTTCACGAAGATGTTGAACGGCTTCAGTAAGTTGTGCTTCGGAAAACGCCAACTTTTCCCTGAATTCGATCGGGGCAACATGGTGGCTGGTTCCGATAGAGACGATTGGGTGCATTCGTTTAACCAAAAAATTTAGAAAAAAGGTGAAACGTTTTTTATTTTCCAGATAAATTATATCATATATCAGCGGTTGTGTCAAATTTTACGGTATTGATGTTCAGGTGCGTTTTGTTTTTCGATTACCGATATGTATGCATGCTATCTAAAAAGAGTTCTACACCAGCATAAGTGCAGAGGACAGCACCGAACCCGATGATTGCGGTATACGCTGCGCGTCGTCCGTGCCACCCCCAAAACTGGCGGAGCCCGATTTGGACGACATAGATGAACCATGTCATCAGCGTGGAGATCACTTTCACATCGATCCATCTCCACGGTACATCTTGGATATATTGGGTCCAGAGGCTGCCGACAATGACCCCCATTGTGAGCAAAATCACGCCGAGGATCGTGCAACGGTATCCGAGTTCATCGGAGATACCGAGCGAAGGCAGAAGATTGTCGAATAGCGTATCTGTTTTTTTACGGATTTTCCGTTCTGTCATGAGATACATGAGTCCGAACCCGAACGCGGCGATGAAAGCGGCGTAGGCGAGAAAGATGAGTGTCGTGTGTGCGAGTAGCCAGTAATTGCGTAAAGGTTCCGGTAGCGCAGCGGTATGCGTCGCGAAACTGTATGAGATGAGTATGGCGATAAATGCGACCGGCATCACGAAGCTGCCGAGCGTGCGGAGATGCGTTAAACGGACGATGATGAGATAGATCAGGGTGACTGCCCAAGCGAAGAAGGCGATGGAGTCTGTCCAGTGTGTCATCGGGAAATGCCCTTGCTGTAGCCACCATAACGGAATAAAGAGGGTCAGAAAGGCGAACCCAATGGCGGTTCCCCAAAAAGCGATGCGCTCTATTGTCGAACGGATCGCCACGGCTTCGGTGCGGTTGCCGAGTGCGAGCGAAAGGGTCTGAAAAATACTCGCTGCTAAGTATATTAGAAGTGTAAGAAGAAATAGAAAATTGATCATATTTTTAACTATCGGGTTTCCGCTCGGTTTTGTCCCCCCTTCCCAGTAACGGGTGGGGGCCCCTGTCCAAAACCGGTTTCCGATTAAATAGAACGCTAAAGGAACACCGAAACGTTTTTAGATTTGCTGGTATGGTTGACTTACCTCATTGGTAGCGTCCTTATTTGTTTTGCTTTCTATTTTCGCTAAGTGCCGCTGACATATCCGCGGTAAAGGTGTTAGCACGTTCCAATTTATCCTGCCGAATCCAGTTGAAGAGGCATTCAGCGGAACAGTCGCGATTTGCGAACCGAAAACAGCACGTTTGTGGTTCTGGACGCTCTTGTTCAACGGTGTCGATGAGCGTATCGAAAAATTCGGCGCGTTTTTTCGAGGTCGGGAAAGCCTTCAATACTTGGGGCCGGAGTGTTCCGAGGAACTCAATAAATGCGCCGTAACCGTTATTTTCAAATTGGTTCGCGAGTTGTTTATGAAGGCGTTTCGCTTTGTCGGTGTTGATACTGTTTCGCGATGATACGCTAATTATCAGATTGTTATCTACGACGAGGTCCGGGGTGAAATAGGTGCCTGCGCTCGGTTCGTCGAGGCATTCCGAAATGAACCCACTTTCACCTTTAGCGGCTGCGTCTATCGCAGATGAATTGTCAGTGATGACGAGGAAAGCGTCTTTGAGGTGGTGCGGTTTCAGTTTATGGGGTGCCATACAGATGGTAGCTGCCCCACATCGGTTTAATAGCGAGATACGACGTTCAATCTCCGGTATTTTTTGTTCGCATACGACAATACACGTGCGACCTTCCAGGAGAAAATAGACCGGATAGGGTAGCCGTTGATTCTGAATCGGTACGGGTTCTCCGTTCTCGTATCCGAGTGTATATAGAGAGGAAGCGTGCAGGACTTTTTCAAAGTGTTCCCGGATGCGTCGGCTCATTGCGGGACTTTTTCCGCTCGTAGAGATGCTGAGCATCAATTCACCATCCGTTACAACAGAAGCAGCGGCGAAGGTGCATTGCGGAATAACGTCAACGACATTGACCAATCGGATCCTATTTTTTTCGTGGGCTTCACTAAAAACAGCGGTGTTAATATCTGTGAAGTCGGTTGCGGTGCAGACGAGAAAATAGCCGGTTGTATCGCCTGCCTTCACCTGTCTTTTATACCAGCGAATTGTGCCGCTATGTGCGAGGAACGCCACTAATTCCGTTGCGTCTGGACTGATGACGGTAACATCGCCGCCGCTGATGCGCATAGCGACGACTTTCCGTTCCGCAACGGTGCCGCCGCCGATAACGAGACATTTCCGGTCTTGAAGGTTTATGTATGCTGGATAGAACATATTATAGTTATTAGTTGTTAGTACGGTTTTCTGCGAAAACCTTTATGATTCTCGTGCGACGACGTAGTCTGCGAGTTGTTCGAGTGCGCGGCGGGCGGGTGTGGCTGGTAAGACAGCCAACGCCGCTTTGGCGCGATTAGCGTAGCCTTGTGCGGCTTTTAGACAGTGTGTTTCGACACCGTACTGCTGGAATAGAGATTCGACGAAGGCGATTGCCTCTGCTTCATCTGTATTCGGGTTCAGGACTTTTTCGAGTGTCTGCTTTTCAGCGTCGTTGCAGACGGATCTGGCATAAATGATCGGAAAAGTGAGTTTTCCCTCTCGGAGGTCTCCGAATGCGTTTTTCCCCAATTTGTCGGCATCTTCTGTGAAGTCGAGTACGTCATCGACAATTTGGAATGCGGTTCCGATTTGTTGCCCGTAGGTTGTGAGTGCTTCAAGCTGCTGTTTGTCGGTAGTGCCGAGGTGTGCGCCGAGTGTGCAGGATGCGGCGATCAGTTTACCGGTTTTGAAGCTAATAATTTTGAGGTATTCGTTTTCGGATATGTCAAAATCGCCGCTTTTATATGCGTGGATAACTTCACCTTCACACATCGCCTGTGTGGTATCTGCGAGGATCGCCATTGCTGGGTCATCTGCACGTCGTGCGACGAGCATAGAGAGGACACGCGCATGGAGATAATCGCCGACGAGGACAGCGACTTTATTCCCCCACTTTGTCTGTAATGTCTCGCGTCCACGGCGGATGGCGGCTTCATCGAGTACATCGTCGTGAACGAGCGATGCGACGTGGATGAGTTCGACGACGGCGGCGAGCGTGTGTGCGTCGCTGCCTTCGTATCCGCAGACTTTTGCGGAAAGCACGACGAGGATCGGACGGAGTCGTTTACCGCCGCCTTCCACGACATGTTGAACTGCCATATCGACGAAACTGTATTCACTCGCTGTCTGTTCTGTGAGTTTCGCCTCAACGGCAGTGAGATCATCGGCAATCAATTCAACGATTTGCTTAAAGCTGGACATAATGTAATAGTTTTCAGTTATTAGTGGTTATAAGTTATAAGTTATAAGTTATAAGTTAATCGCTTGTAGTGGTTAATTTTGTTGTCCCTGTCACAGTGTGCCGCTTTAACCTATAACTGAAAGATTTTTCGCAGAAAAACCGAACTGACGACTGACAACCTTTAGAGGTTTGCCAGTACCTGTGTTGCGGCTTGAACAGTTTTGTTGATGTCGTCCTCGGCGTGTACGAGTGAGACGAACCCTGCCTCGAATTGTGAAGGTGCGACATAGATTCCTTGCTCGGCGAGTCCCCAGAAGTATTTCCTGTAGCGTTCGGTATCCGCTGTGCGTGCGCCGTCGGCATCGGTAACGGTTTCCGGTGTGAAGTAGAGCATCAACATCGAACCGACCCGGCTATGCCAAGCGTCAACGCCGTGTTTTTGGGTTGCCTCAGCGAGTCCGTCTGCGAGTGCTGCGGCGCGACTTTCGAGTTGTTCGTACACGCCGTGTTCAGCGAGTTTTTTGAGTGTCGTTATGCCTGCGGTAACGGCTAACGGGTTGCCGGAGAGCGTTCCCGCCTGATAGACATCGCCTTCTGGTGCGACAGACTGCATGATTTCCTGTTTCCCGCCATACGCGCCGACAGGGAGTCCGCCTCCGATAATTTTTCCGAGACAGGTCATATCGGGTGTGACGTTATAGCGGGTTTGTGCGCCGCCGTACGCCACGCGGAATCCGGTGATGACTTCGTCGAAGATGAGAACGATGCCGTGTTGTTCCGTAATTTCCCGGAGTTCGTTGAGGTATCCGTCTCGTGGGGGTACGATCCCCATATTTCCCATAATCGGTTCGAGGATGAGGCATGCGATTTCGTCGGGATTGGCTTCTATGGCTTCTCGGACGGTGTCTGTATTGTTGAAGGGGACAGTGAGTGTATTACGTGCGAAATCTTCAGGGACACCGCCGCTATCGGAGAGTCCAAAAGTTGCGACGCCTGAACCGGCTTTCGCGAGTAGGTAATCGACATGTCCGTGATAGCATCCATCGATTTTGAGGATTTTATCTCTGCCGGTATAGCCTCGTGCGACGCGGATTGCGCTCATTGTCGCCTCAGTGCCGGAATTGACGAGGCGTACGCGTTCGATTGAAGGTACAGCGTTGACGATAATTTCGGCGAGTTCTGTTTCGAGGGTTGTCGGTGCACCGAAGCTGGTGCCGTGTGCTGCGGCTGCACTGATAGCGTCTACAACGCTTGGGTGTGCGTGTCCTAAGACTAAGGGCCCCCAAGAGGCGACGTAATCAATGTATTCGTTTCCATCGATATCGTATATTTTTGAGCCTTCGCCGCGTGCGATGAAACGGGGGTGCCCGCCGACTTTGCTGAAGTTTCGGACGGGACTGTTGACCCCGCCGGGGATAAACTGTTGTGCTTGTTGCCATGCATCCAAGGATTTACGACTCTCCAAAGCGTTTCCTCCAAAATTTTTAATTATATCCATTCGACAACGGATTTTGCGAAATAGGTTAAAATCATATCTGCGCCTGCGCGCTTGATGCTGGTTAATGCTTCCAATGCGACCCGTTTTTCATCTATCCAGCCGTTTTGTGCGGCTGCTTTAATCATAGCGTATTCACCGCTGACGTTATAGGCGGCGACCGGCACCTGAAATTCTGTTTTGACGCGATGGATGACATCGAGATAGGGGAGTGCGGGTTTCACCATGAGGATGTCCGCGCCCTCTTGGATGTCCAAGGCGACTTCTCGTAATGCTTCCTCAGCGTTTGCTGGGTCCATCTGATAGGAGCGTCGGTCTCCGAACTGTGGTGCGGATTCCGCGGCTTCGCGAAATGGACCGTAAAATGCGGAGGCGTATTTAGCGGCGTACGCCATGATCGGTATATTTTGGTATCCGTTTTCGTCCAATGCGTCTCGAATTGCGCCGATGCGCCCGTCCATCATATCTGAGGGTGCGATGACATCAGCACCGGCGCGTGCGTGTGTGAGGCTCTCTTTAACGAGCAATTCGAGTGTCGGATCGTTTTGGACTTCATTGGCTTCAATTACGCCGCAGTGTCCGTGATCGGTATATTCGCAGAGACAGACATCTGTGATGACCAGCAGGTCTGGCACGGTATCTTTGATGGCGCGGACAGCTTGTTGAATGATCCCATCTTCGGCATACGCCTCGGTGCCGAGCGGGTCTTTCGACGCGGGGACACCGAATAGGATTGTTCCGGGGATTCCGAGTGTCGCGAGTTCCTTAGCGGCGGGAACGAGCCTATCAACGGTGTACTGATAGCAGCCTGGCATCGCTGAAATTTCGGTTGCTGTATCGTTTCCGTGAACGACGAACATCGGGTAGATGAGGTCATTGACGGAGAGTTCGGTTTCGCGAACGAGCCGTCGTAGGTTTTCGTTTGCGCGGAGTCGCCTTGGACGGTAGATAGGAAAGGTGCTCATTCGTCCTCCGAAGGTGAACCTTTGATTTCATAGTTCGTTAGTTCGAGAGTTTTCTCTCCTTCGGGTGCCAATCCGATTTCCGCTCTTGCTTCATCCGCTTCGGGGTGTTCGTGCCTGAATTTGACGATTCCGACATTTGGGGCTAACCAGACGGTTGTTATGGTGGAGGCTTCTCGTTCTTCGGTATCTTGTTGTGCGCCGGGTACGGAGAATGCTATTTCCGTTGTTTCGTTAGTCTGGTATTCGATGATGAGGCAGTCTTCAAAGGTTCCGGCAGGTGTATCAACGGTTTCTGTGCCGGTGACGTTCCCGATCTCTACGACGGCGCTGTGCGTTGTGATGGTGGGTGCGCCGCCTGGGATTTCCATCGGTGCGCCTTGGATATTGATTGTGAGCGTCAAGGTGGCACTGAGCTCGAGTGCTGTCCATTCTTCATTGAAGGTAGCGGGTGTCGGTAGCAGATAGAAATAGTCTTGCGATTCTACTTCGACATCGTATCCAAAATCGATGGAGATGGGTGCGCCTTCTGGGATTTCTCCCATCATCTGTTCACGTAGGAACGGGAGTGCCTCATCCATTTCTCGGATTGTACTTGCTTTAAGTGCGTTTTCGATTTCGGTGCCGGCAAAGAATGCCACCCAATCGTCGCCGACCTGATAGTAGTAAGGTTGAACGTAATGCTCAAAGTCTGCCCAATCTTCTAAGGCAGGTTCATAACTGAATGCGCGATAGGTTTCACCGTCGATGGTTTCAGGTTCTATTGCGTAGCGTGTGAGTTCGTTGCCGTTTTGGTCTTCGTAGGTCCAGTAGCTGCCTGGGGTATCAGGGAAATAGTAGTTTGCCCATTCGTTTCCGATAGATACCGCGCTGAAATTTAAGACAAGCACCAGAACGCAAAGCGGCAGAAATCTTTTTAACATGTGATGTTCCTTTTACGGCTCTCGGTACAACTCGAAGGTTGTCGAAAGCGGCTATTCATAAGACGGCATCAGTTGCTTTCGCTGCTGCCGGAATCGGTGGTTTTGATTTCGTAGTTTGTTAATTCGAGGGTTTTCGTGACACCGCTGCTTTCGGATTCTTGTTCCATTTTAACGAGTCCGACATTAGGTGCCAGCCAGAGGGTTGTTGTTGATTCGCTGTAAGCGTCTGCGAACATACTCTTTGCTTCGGGTATATCTGGGTCTGTCTCAACTGTTGCGGCTGTGCTATAGGTAATTACGAGACAATCTTCAAAGGTTCCGGCATCCGTATCGACGGTTTCTGTGCCGGTGATGATGCCGGTTTCAGTAAGCGTCAGTGCCATTGTAATTGCCTGTGTCGTCGTCGGAAATGCTTCCATATTGCTTGTCAAATCCATCTGTAAATTGATCTGCATATCGATCTGGAGTGCTTCCCATTCTTCATTGAATGCTGCAGGGGTTGGCAAGAAATAGAAATAGTCCTGTGCTTGGATGTTGAGATCATAAGTTATGTCAAGGTCAATACGCATTCCTTCCGGGAGTTGACTATTTATCTGTTCCTTCATCATGGTGACGACCTCTTGCCACTGGCGTTCAGTGACTGCCCGTGTTGCGTTTTCGATGTCGTTGCCGACAAGGAATGCAATCCAATCGTCGCTGACTTGATAGAAGTAGGGGTGTGTATGATAGTCATAGTCTGCCCAATCTTCCAAAGCGGGCTGATAGCTGAAAGCGCGATGCATCTCGCCATCAACGTCTTGTGGTTCGATGGCATAGCGCGTTAATTCGTTGCTGTCTTGGTTTTCGTAGGTCCAGGAGCTGCCGAATGTGTCGGGGAAATAGTAGTTCGCCCACTCGTTTGCTATCAATGTTGTGCTCAGACCGAGGATGAGCAGTATTGCGAAAATTATCCGAAGTTTCTTGAACATGAAGGATTCCTCTTGTTTTTGTGATTTCACCAATTTTAAAGTATACAGAATCTTATAGGAAACGGCAAGGAAAACGTATTAATAGTTGTCAGTACTCAGTACGGTTTTCAGTACTTAGAAGAATAGCTTTCAGTGATTAATTGCAGCGGGGTTGCAAACTGCAGAAGAACCGCCCAAGCAAAACGCTGCGAACAGGGAGCGGGATTACCGTTTTTCGTATTCATAAGGGAAGGTAACGGGTGCTCCGTTGTTTGACCATGAGCGCGACATTGCGCCATCAATCTCTCGGTCTTTGCGGCCGTTGTAGGCACCGTATTCGGGTTCTGTATCGTTGCGGACGGCGTTGACGAGGCTCATGAGTTCGGAAGCGACGGTGATTTCGCCATCGCTGAGCGGATAATTTTGCAACGGGTTTTCCCAAACCACTTCGGGGTCGGTGTCGGCGACGAGTGCGGCTAAGGTGTTGTAGCCGTCAACGTTATTGGTTCTGCGCGAAATATTGACAGCTCGCTGTTCGTCGGCGGTATCGTTCAAGATGACGGCATCGTTTCGGAAGCACATCCCGCGTTCGGCGTAGAATTTTGAGCCGTTAAAGCCTCGGAGCGGTGAACCGTAGGAGAGCCCACTGAAATTGAAGATGCCGACGGCACCGTCTGCGAATTCGATAACGGCGTGTTGCCAGTCTTCGGTATCGCGCGTGGGTTGTCCCTTCCGCCAGACATGCTCTTGAACGCTGTATCCTTTTCGGAAACCGTAGACCTGTACGGGTTCGTTGTCGAAACCGACGTAGCTGCGGATAAGTCCGATGCCGTGATAGCCGTGTCCTCGGAAGTCGTTATAAGCGACGTTGACCTTACCGAAGACCCCAGCGAGGATCATCTCCCGTTTGATGCGTTCTGTTGGCACGCGATAATAGTTTTCGTTGACCTCGAGTTTGGTTCGGTTTTCTTGTGCGGAGGCGATCATCTTATCTGCCCATCCGAGGTCGGTATCGATTGGGGTTTCTGTGCAGTAACTGACACCGCGTTCGGAGCAGAGGAGTCCGGGGATGTGGTTGTTGCTCGGTGTAATGACGATGGCGCAGATGTCGGGTTTCACTGTATCCAACATCTGTTCGGTATCTGTATAGGCGGGGACGTTGTATTTCTCGCCTTGTTCGTTCACGCTTTCTTCGCGTGGATCGCAGACGGCGACTAATTCAATGTCTTTCGTCAGTTTTGCGATAAGGGGTAGGTAGGTACCGGCCCCGCGTCTGCCTGTCCCGATGTGTGCGATTCTGAGTTTATCCATGACTTTCCTCCATCTCGGTGGTGTGTCTATTCTACCCAGAAGACATGGCTGCGTTCAAAGAGGTCGCCATCTAAGTAGACTTCGACGAACCACTCACCTGTAATGTCTGGTTCTGGTAGGTCGATGTAAAACCACGTAATTTTATCGCCGGTTGTTGATGTTAGATTCTTTTCTTCTGTCCAGAACGGCGGATCGTCGAGACCGTCTTCTGGTGAGTACCACGAGACTTCGACTGTGTGTTCATCTGTGATATTTGACCATAGTAGCCACAAGAATACTTGATCGTTGAATTCGGCGGAGAAGGTGTTTGTGATGCCGTCGGGTCTGTCGTCAAAGACAGTGATAGCTAAAACGGAATCGATGATCATCGGTTCACTGCGTCCTACGTCGGTGAATCCGCTTCCGCCGGAGGGGTCCTCACTGCAACCGCTCAACGCAATCGTCAACGAGAGCAGAGCAATGCCGAGCATAGGATATGGATTTGTGAGGCGTGCCTTGATGCGTGTTTGGAATGGGTGCATGTGTTGCCTTCTAATTTGTTGTGTTTTAATCGTGAGCGGAGTTTGCGCCTACATGAATCGGGTTTTGTTTTAATCGCGCCTACCGGTTTCTATTATTCTATCAAGCGATGGATTTTTTGTCAAATAGATATGTGGATAGCAACCAAGGATATTTAGTTTTCGGTTAATAGTTTTGACCAACAATTTACACCTTAGCACAAATATTTGTAGATAAATTGTTGGTCAAAGTGCTCAGGACTCAGTTCAGCTAAGAGATGCTTTGATGAATCGGATTTCTGTTGACATGCACTGGGTTTTGATGGTAGACTCAATCCACTATAGAGGAGTAAGTTATGAGATTTGATACAATCATTGCAGGCGGAAATATTGTTGATGGGACGGGTGAGCGGGAGCCGTTTGTTGCAGATGTCGGCATTCAAGATGACCGGATCGCTGCGATTGGGGACCTTGAAAAGGCGGAAACCGCCAATCGGATTTCAATTGCGGGACAGGTTGTCTGTCCCGGTTTTGTTGATGTGCATGTGCATTCCGAGATATCTTTGCTCGGTGGACGCGACCAGTTCGCTGCTGTGCGTCAAGGCGTAACGACGCACTTAGCGGCACCGGACGGCTTTGGATGGGCACCGTTGCCACCTGAACAGGCACGAGAATTATGGCACTACACGCGCTTCGCTTATGGCGACGCAGAACTGCCACTCGACTGGCAGACACCGGATGCATATCTCGGCATCTTTGAAGGACGTATTCCGGCGAACCTGTATCCGCAGGTGCCGCATTGTGCTGTTCGGGTCGGTGCGATGGGGTGGGATCCGCGTCCGGCGACTTCTGATGAATTGAAGGCGATGGAGCGGACGACACGGGAGTGGTTGGAGGCGGGTGCATGTTGTCTCTGTTTGGGATTGGACTACCAACCCTCAGCGAATGCGGATTTACACGAATTGGTGTACCTCTCGAAAGTCGCTGCGAGTTACGATGCGATCTATGCCGCGCATATCCGGTATCGTATCCTCGGCAGGAAGCAGGCGTGGGAGGAGACGATTGAGATTGCACAACGCGCGGAGATTCCGGTACATATTTCACATGAACGGGTAGATGATGAAGCCGCGGCGGTGCTTGAACGGGCCGATCGGGAACAGATAGATTTGACGTTTGAATCCTATCTTTATCCTGCCGGTATGACGCACCTTGCGATGCTGCTGCCGATGGAATATCAGACGGGTGCACCGGATAAGATGTTAGCGGAATTGGATGCCCCAGAGGTCCGTGAGAAATCGCTTGTTACGCTGCGGGAGGCACTCCGCGACGGTCGCCAGATTGTCGGTTACAACCGTTCGGGTCGTTTTATCGGTATGACGCTTGCTGAAGCCGCGGAAAGTGAAGGCAAATCTTGTGAGGAATTCGCTTTCGATTTCATCTGTGAAGAGGCGGCGATTGAGACCTTTGTGATGCCGTGGGCGACACCGCCGGAAGAAAATGAACGGATTTTGAATCAGACGGCGAACCACCCGCGTATGATGATCGCAAGTGACGGGGTCTACAACATTCCGCACCCGCATCCGAGAAGTTACGGATGTTTCGTGCAATATCTCGGTAAATTCGTACGTGAACGTCAGTTAGTGTCGTTGAAAGAGGCGATCTATAAAATGAGCGGTTTCCCTGCGGAACGGTTTCGACTCCACGATCGCGGCAGAATCGGTCAAGGTCTTGCTGCAGATATCGTCATTTTTGACCCGAACACCGTAGCGGATAGGTCTACATGGTTTGATCCTGTGCAATCGCCTGTCGGTGTAAATTGGGTTTTCGTTAACGGTGTTTCAGTTGTTGAAGACGGCAACGTGACCGGTCAGCTGCCCGGTAAGGTACTGCGTCAGCAGCGGTAGACAATGTAACACGGGGGGAGAAGCGTGTACGATTTAACGATTATCGGTGGTGGGAGTGCGGGCCTCGTGCTTGCTGTAGCGGGTGCGAAGTTGGGCAAGCGAACTGCACTTGTAGAGAAGCACCGCATCGGTGGCGACTGCCTCTGGACGGGGTGCGTGCCTTCTAAAGCACTTCTGAAGGCGGCGAAGGTGGCGAACTACATTCGGAATGCTGAGAAATACGGTATCGGTGTGCAAGGTAATGCCCCAGATTGGCGGCGTGTGATGGACTATGTGCGCGGGACGCAACGCGTCATTGAGGAAGCACACGACAACCCGGAACGGTTTCGGAAGATGGGAGTCGATGTTATCTTCGGGGATGGACATTTTGAGGCATCGGATACTTTCGTTGTGGCGGATACCGAAAGCGGAGAGACGCGCACGCTTGAAAGCAAAAAGTTTGTAATTAGTACGGGTTCGCGTCCGGTCGCGCCGTCTATACCCGGGTTGGAAACGTGTGATTATCTTGACAGTGAGACGGTTTGGGAGTTAGAAGAATTTCCGAAACGGCTGCTCGTTGTAGGTGCGGGTCCGATCGGTATCGAACTCGGACAGGCGTTCCATCGCCTTGGTGCGGATGTGACGATCGCACAACGGAGCGGTCGGATCCTCACCAAAGAGGATGTTGATGTCTCGGAACAGATGCTGCGTTATCTTCGTGAGGAGGGGATCACGATCCGACTCAACACGAATATTGTGCAGGTTGTTCAGCATCAAGAATCTACAAATGTGACGTTCAGCGACAGTGAAAACGGGACAACCGAAGAGATGTTTGACAAAATCCTGATTGCGGCGGGACGCGCGCCGAATGTTGAGGGGTTAGGACTGGATAAAATCGGAGTGCAGGTCGGCAGCCGTGGGATTGAGGTTAATAACAGGCTCCAGACGCGTGTCAGGAATATCTACGCTGCGGGTGATGTGATCGGACACTATCTGTTTACGCATGTCGCTGCTTTCCAGGCGCAGCTGCTCCTTCGGAATATCTTTTTTCCGCTCTCTAATGCGATCAACTACGGCGTTGTGCCGTGGACGACCTTCTGTGACCCGGAGGTGGCGCGTTGTGGTCTGACGGAGGCGGAGGCGCGCGAGAAACATGGAGACGTTGATGTGTTCACACTCGACCAACACGATGTTGATAGAGCCGTTGCGGAGGGTGAGACGCACGGGTTTAGTAAGGTCATTGCGACACGGTGGACGGGGAAGATATTGGGCGTTCATCTTGTGGGTGCGAATGCGGGTGAGGTTGTGCATGAGTATGTGCTGGCGATGCAGCAGGGGATTCCGTTGCGGAAGTTGAGCGGGATGATCCATGTGTATCCGACGCATTCGAGCAGTACGTGGCGTGTGGGGGGTAAATGGTTTTCGGAGAGTACGCTGATTCAGACGTTGCGGAGATTGCTTCCATAAGAGATATTTAACAAGCGACTCCTCTGGATGTAGCCGCCATTATAATACTGTATGGACAGGCACAAACACCTGCCCATATAATCACATTGCGAAATTATTACTCCATCACGTCTGCCAAGTTTCCTACCGGCAGTCCCGCGCCTGTGCCTTCCGCTTTAATTGTAATCTGTGCCTCTTTGGACCCTGTTACGATAAAGCCTTCAATAATGAGTTCAGTTTCTATAGGCTGTTCCTCAGAAGCATTTGGAAGCGGGAAACCTTCCAGCAATGGAAGACCTTCTGGCATTTCTCCGTTATTTCCGTCATCTTCTTCGTTATTCTCTGGGAGTGGGAGTCCGAAATCTTCCGGTAATGGGAATCCACCGCCAAAAGCCGATGGTGTCAGGGTTATTGTAATTAGCCCTGCATCCATCTGATCTTCTTCCTTCTGACGGATGAGTTCGTCGAGGTTCCGTGGTACCGGTTTTTCCTCCTCCTCCTCTTCCTCGCCTAAGATTTCATCGAAGACATCGCCAAAGAGTTGTGTGAATTCTGTGTCGTCAACCGATTCATCGGCGGTGGAAACCGTGAGGTTTGCTTCACCCATCGGGAAGCCATCAGGAATGTTAATTATAACTTCTCTTTGAATTATCCGTTCAGCACCGGCGGTACTCCAATGCGGAATTAGCACAACCGAAACCGTGAGACGCTCTCCAGGCATCACTTCAGCAGGCACAATAATTTCGTCAATTTCGGCTGTGGCGATTTGCGGTTTGTCCGTGATAGAGATCGTCACCTCTTTTAGGGTCGCTTTGCCCGCGCTGTTTGTAAGTGTGTCGGTGAACGAATGAATAATTGAACCCGTTTTTAAGAACACATCGAGAAATGGGTTTGAAGAGGCTGTCCGAAACGTTTCGGTATACACAGTTTCGGTTTCGTCAAGTACCCAAAGCTAAAGCATTGGGCTTGTTAAGAGTTGCCCAACCTTTTTTTTTGCTTTGCTGTTCCGCAGTCTTGGCTCGTAACTTTACCTATCCGCCACTGCACGCCCCAAGCGGGCGTTTAGGAAGATTACTCTACGCTTCCCGGATAGAACCTCAGACACTTCCGACTTCGGAAGTAGAACGAGCGTCCTA
>JAJDXV010000045.1 GCA_022823085.1 Candidatus Poribacteria bacterium | reverse complement strand
TATATATCACTTAAAATATAAATACAATTAAAACAATTCACGGAAATTTTCGCAGCATTTCGCTAGATTTCGCAGCATTTCGCACCGGACCCTGGGAAAAGGACGCGAAACCCAATAATTTTTTAAAATTGAATGCCCCTGGACAGGCTATTGAGTGTTCTATTTTTAACCCAATTTTCAGGTTTTCTCCAGGACCGGTAGGTTCGGTTTCCCAACCGAACCGGATTCTACACAGAAACCTTGAAGACTTCAAAAACCCTCTTCAGTCGCGTAGCGACGCAATGTTTATAGCAGCGTCAGGAGAAAAAGGAGTCAAGCCCCGTAGAGGGTTTTTGCTAGGGTGTTTCTTCAGCATGTTATACCTTTTACTAAGACGCTACAGAAATCCCTAAATTGACACCTATGGTGCAGTTAGGAAACTGTTCCTATTAGGATGAGGTTTACAACGCAGGGAGGTTTTTGACAATCTTCACGGTCTTCAAACTGACAGTGATAACACGCCCAATCAAATCCACAATATACTGCGGTTGATCGGCACGGTTCGGATCATTCACAATCCCACTCCGTTTGTCCACCTTGACGCGATACTCATCCACAACCCACTCCAACGCCGACCGGTTGCCTAACCGATAGTCATAAACCTCCGCAGGAATACCGTCTAACGTCAAAAATTCGTTGTATTTCAACTGCGTTTTGTCTTTGGAGAGTCTCATCTTCTCAACGCGCCAATCCACTGTCAACCCCGGCGTTTCGATATGTTTCAACCCATCATACTTCGGAACGGATTCATAGTTGACGTGGAGATCTGCCAACTGATCACCCGCCGCCGCAAAACCCCAAAAATCTTCAGCAAACGGAATATGTGGGAGGTCGCGCTTGAGGTTCATCTCGTATTTCTCACGATAGGCAGGATGGTGCAAGAGGGCGTAGTTGTAGTGGAAGATGTCCCACTTGGAGATCGTGTCATCAATAAGTTCCTTCAATTTGTTTGCGAGGTCGGGGACATACGCTCTGAAATCGGAGACGGCTGTGTGCCAGTTATCCAAGGCAGATTGCGGGAAGAGCGTGGCGTTCACCTGTTTTGCACAGGCGTGCAGGAGACCCTCAAACGGGGAACTGACCGCACCTTCATGTCTGATGCCTTGTTGTTCATATTGCTGCAGTGTGGCATAGTAGTCGCGGATCGCTTTGTGGTTGGGTTTGAGATTAAGTTTCGGCATGCAGATATAATAGCAAGGGCAGACGTTTAATTCAACAAGGCAATAAGCGCTATAATTGCAGCTCCAACCGCAGTACACACAGTCAGGACAGTTAGCACTTTACTACTGCCTTCTTGCTTACCTTCCAATTTTCCCTTTATCCATCCCACATCACGTTCCAAAGTCCCGACACGCGTATCCAAAGCATCGAGACGTTTTTCCAAACGAGCATTGTTTTCTCTCGCTTGTGCCTCGATCCGTGACAAAGTTTCAAGAACCCTTTCCCGGAAATCTTGATCAGCCATTTTGATATCTCCTTTGGACTGTGACTATGTTAGGTCTTTTACTAAAGTATACCACCGATAGCACCCAAAATCAACAAAAAATTGTCACACCTATTTTCACAAAATATGCTATAATGGATTTCATAGGACAATGACTCCAAGTCTTGCCAATCCCAAAAACAGAAAGGAATTCAACATGAGCAAAGAAGAAAAAAACGAATTTGAAGAAACCACAGACGAAGAGAAAGATGCCGAGATACCTGAGGATAACCTCTCCGTTACGCACCACAGCGTTACCATTAATGGCGAGGAGATCCGCTATACCGCAACAACCGGAACCCTAATCCTCAAAGAAGAGGTCAATAAGGAAGGTGAAAAACCGAAAGCCGCTGTCTTCTTCATCGCCTATACACGCGATGATGTAGAAGACCCCGCCACGCGTCCGATAACCTTCTCATTCAACGGCGGTCCCGGTTCCTCATCGGTCTGGTTGCATCTCGGTGTACTCGGACCCAGACGCGTCAAACCCGACGAAGACGGAGAATTGCCACCCCCGCCGTATCAACTGACCAACAACGAATGCTCTATTTTAGACAAAACCGACCTCGTTTTCATCGATCCGGTCAGCACAGGCTTCAGTCGGGCAGTCCCTGGCGAAGAAGCGAAGCAGTTCCACGGGTTCAAAAAAGATATTGAATCCGTCGGCGATTTTATCCTCCTCTATCTCGGACGCTATAAACGCTGGGGTTCCCCTAAATTCCTCATCGGTGAAAGTTACGGAACGACCCGCGCCGGCGGACTCGCAGGTTACCTTCAAGAACGCCACGGCGCATACCTCAACGGCATCCTACTCGTTTCGGTCGTCCTCAACTTTCAGACAATACGGTTCGCACCCGGCAACGATCTGCCCTATATCCTTTTCCTGCCGACTTATGCAGCAACCGCCCTTTATCATAACAAGGTAGATGCTGAATATGGGAGTAACATAGACGAGCCACCGGTTGCTGTTGAAATGGAGGAGTTCATGGAGGAGGTGAAAGCGTTCGCTCTGCAGGATTACACCGTCGCCTTGATGCAAGGCAACACGATCGCCCCAGGACAACGGGCACACATCGTCCAACAACTCGCGAAGTACACCGGACTGACACCGGAATATATTGACCAGACCGACTTGCGAATTAACATCGCCCGATTCTGCAAGGAACTACTTCGTGAAGAAGAGCGCACCGTCGGTAGATTTGATAGCCGATACAAAGGGATTGACCGCGACGCCGCAGGCGAAAATTACGAATACGACCCAAGCTCCGCAGTCATCCAAGGCGCATACACCGCAACGCTCAACAACTATGTCCGGGACGAACTCGAATTTGAGTCGGACCTCCCCTATGAAATCCTGAGCAGACGCGTACATCCATGGGACTATAGCGGGCATCAAAACGAATACGTCAACGTCGCCGATACCTTGCGTAAGGCGATGACTGTTAATCCAGCCTTGAAAGTGTTCGTCGCGAACGGTTATTACGATTTGGCAACACCGTTTCTGGCATCAGAATATACCTTCAGTCATCTCGGACTTGATAAGTCTTTGCAGGATAACATCACTATGGCTTACTATCTGGCTGGACACATGATGTACATCGACCAAACGGAATTGCAGAAAATGAAAAAGGACATGGATGCCTACTTTGACACCGTGCTTCCGTAATTCCTATGCCTTAACCCCAAGGTAAATTATAGCAGGTTTTGGAATTACCTGTACACCCGTAGGGGCTGGGTACCCCAGCCCTACGCCCATTGAGTGTGCAGGTAATTATGAGTTTTACCATAAAGAACCAGATAAAATTAGTCCCAAGTACGTAGCTTGAAACGAATACGGACTTCCCTATTCATCATTTTTGTGCTACCAGAACAGCAGCTTGAAACGAAGTGGAAAGCGGATCTACGGAAAGTAACGTCGAAGTCCAAGTTGACCTGAACGAACCGCAAGGTAAATTAAAAAAAATGAGTTATCAAAGAGAATTTGAGGAACGGTTAGATGTCGCAGTCGTCGGTGTCGGTTCACACGGCTACCGCAACGTTCTACCGACGCTAACATTCCTCCCCATTCGATTGAAAGCACTCTGTGATATCGATATCGCGCGAGCACGTATCACAGCCGATCAGTACGGTGTTAAAGCCTGCTATCCGAGCATGACAGACATGTTCCAGAACGAAAAACTGGATGCCATATTTCTCTGCGCGCCGCCGCGTCTCCACCCCGAACTAACCTGCCAAGCACTCGACGCTGGCGTACACGTCTGGTTAGAAAAACCGCCCGGTATGTTTGCCGACGAAGTCCGAGAGATGATCCGTCACCGGAAGGATCGCGTCGTAGTCGTCGGATTCAAAAAGGCGTTCATGCCCGCAACACAAAAGATTATCGAAATCTTCGCAACCGATGATTATGGTCCCTTACGAACAATCTTAGGGGTCTACCCGATGACGATTCCAAGCGAAGGAAAGCGTATCCTCCATGAAAAAGAGCATACCAACTGGCTCCAAAACGGCGTTCACCCGCTGTCGCTGCTCATAGCAATCGGCGGGAAAGTTTCAAGTGTGACAGTTCACAGGAGTCCACGCGGCGGTGGCGCGTGTATCTTAGAATACGAAAGCGGTGCACTCGGAAACTTCCATCTCGCTGATGGCGCAAGACACGGGCAACCCTCCGAACTCTATCAATTCTTCGGAGACGGATGCCACGCCGAAATCAGAAACGGCACACAAGTGCTAATGCAACGCGGTGTGCAGCTTGATTACCGTGAGGGCACCAGTTTTGTCTCCGAAGGATTTGACAGTGGTGCCGTCGTCTGGGAACCGCAATTCAGTCTCGGGACACTCGAAAACAAAGGACTTTTCATCCAAGGCTTCTACCAAGAGATGCGCTACTTCTGCGATTGCATTCTGGAGAGCAAACCTGCCGAACAAGGCTCACTGGAGTTCGCACTTGAGGTCATGAAGGTCTATGAAGCAGGACTCCGTTCGGAAGGTGAAACCGTTACAGTGCGATAAGTCAGTCACAGCCCTACTATTTCAGGACTTACGCATACTGCTCTTTTGTGTCACAAACTGTATGAAGTTTAAGAATTTAATTCGGTAATACAATAACCTCTTGCTGTAGGAGCGAGCTGTGCTCGCGATTCTGGAGCTGTGCTCGCGATTCTGGAGAAAAAATGCTAACAAAATTGATTTGTCGTAATTTCAAAAACTTTGGCGAAGTTGAGATTGAATTGGGAAATCCTGTTGTTTTCATCGGCCCGAATAATTCTGGCAAAACAACCGCGTTACAAGCACTTGCCTTGTGGGAGATAGGGCTCAAACGGTGGAATGAGAAACGTAAAGGTAGGGCAAACCCAGAAAAGCGTCCGGGGGTCGCAATCAATCGGCGTGACCTTATCTCCGTCCCGGTACCGAGTGCACGACTGCTCTGGCGAAATTTGCAAGTCCGTGATACGGAGAGGGTTGACGGTAAGCAACGCACCCAAAACATCCGTATAGATATTACTGTTGAGGGTATTACGGCTAACAGAAAGTGGCAGTGTGGTTTAGAATTCGATTACGCCAATGAAGAATCCTTGTACTGCAGACCTCTGAGAAAATCAGAAAAGGATGGTAAAGTGATAGAACAGATACCGGTGCCAGAAGAGGCAGCAAACCTCTCTGTTGCTTTTCTTCCACCCATGTCTGGACTTATCTCGAATGAATCTCGGCTCGAACCGGGAGCAATTAATGTACGAATTGGAGAAGGAAGAACAGCGGAGGTCTTGCGTAATCTCTGCTATCAAGTTTCACAGGATACACAAGACACACAAAAATGGGGAACGCTTTGTGAGAAAATCCATGCTTTATTCGGTGTTAATCTCGACGAGCCCAAATATATCCCAGAACGTAGCGAGATTGAGATGAGTTATAGGGACGAGTTTGGTATTTCTTTAGACATATCTTCATCAGGACGCGGATTGCAACAGACGTTACTACTACTTACTTATATCGCTACACATCCTAATTCTGTCCTTTTGCTAGATGAGCCAGATGCACATCTTGAAATCCTTCGGCAACGCCAGATCTATCAGGTCCTTACGGAATTAACCAGAGAGCATAGTAGCCAGATTATCGCAGCCAGCCATTCTGAAGTCATTCTCAATGAGGCGGCCGACCGTGACGTTGTTATTGCTTTTCTCGGCACGCCACATCGGATTGACGATCGGGGCAGCCATTTGTTGAAATCGCTTAAAACAATTGGCTTTGAGCAATACTATCAGGCTGAACAACAAGGATGGGTCCTTTATCTTGAAGGTTCAACAGATCTTGCAATCCTACGAGCGTTTGCAGAGAAGCTGGAACACCCTGTGCGAGATAGGTTAGAAGCACCTTATGTGTACTATGTTGGCAACCAGCCCGAGAAAGCCCGGGATCATTTTCACGGCTTACGCGAGGCAAAACCAGATCTTGTGGGATTCTGTCTCTTTGATCATGATGCTGGTGAACTTCACAGACACCCTGAATTAAGAGAGTACGCGTGGAAGAGACACGAAATTGAGAATTACATTGTGTCTACCAAACAAGTGTTAATTGATTGGGCGTGTGCGCAGGCAGAGGAACAATTTGGGGGACCACTATTCTCAACGCTTTGGGTATCTACAATGGAGGAAAGGATTAAGGAAATTGAAGAAGCACGAGCAATACTTCGTCAAGAATCGCCTTGGTCGCCAGATATCAAGGTGACTGATGATTTTCTGGATGGACTTTTTGAAACTTTTTTTGAAAAATTGAAAGTCACAAATCTTATGAGAAAAACGAATTATCACACTTTAGTCCGCTACCTGCCAGCAGAGCAGATCGACCCTGAAGTCACCGAAGTGTTGGATAGTATTTTGGAAGTTGCTAAGAGAGCAAAGCCGTTGGGGAATATGTAACCAATCAAACGGAGGAAAGCGTGGAATATAGACGACTCGGAAAAAGTGGTCTCAAGGTATCCGAAATCTGTTTAGGCACAATGACCTTTGGACACGGTGCCGACGAAGCAGAGGCAAACCGCATGGTGCATCTCGCTTGTGATGCAGGTGTCAATTTTTTTGATACCGCCAATTCTTATGGGGACGGAGAATCCGAAGTCCTACTCGGGAAGACACTCAAGGGCAGACGGCGCGATGCCGTTGTCGCAACCAAATTCTTCAACCCGATGGGCACCGGCCCCAACGACTCAGGAATGTCGCGCCGCCATATCATGCAGACGATCGACGACAGCCTCAAACGCCTCCAGATGGACTATGTGGACATCTACTATATCCACCACGTCGATACGCAAACACCGTTAGAGGAGATGCTTCGCGCACTCGACGATCTCGTTCAGCAGGGAAAAGTCCGATACACCGCATGTAGCAATTACCAAGCATGGCGGTTATCCGAGGCGTTATGGGTCAGCACTCTCAACGGTTGGACACAGTTTACGTGCTACCAACCGCAATATAGTCTCGTTGTCCGCGATATAGAGCAAGAAATCGTTCCGCTTTGTGAACACAAAGGACTTGGAATCGTCGTCTGGAGCCCCTTAGCCGGTGGATTCCTCTCCGGTAAATACAAGCCCGGTGAACGCACACACGGCGGCACACGCTCAGAAGAAGGTTGGGCATATCCGCAACGCTATTTCGCCGACAACGCCGATGAAACACTACAAACCCTCTTTGATGTTTCTAAGGAACTCGAACGGAGCCCGGCGCAGGTCGCACTCCGATGGGTGCTTGAACAACGCGCCATGACATCGGTCATTGTCGGCGCAAGACATGCAGGACATCTCCGCGATAATCTCGGCGCAGCAGGCTGGCAACTTCACGCGGACGCACGCCAAAAACTCAACGATGTCTCTCATCTACCCGACCGCTACCCCGAAGCAATGGAAAAGAACATGCACGAACGACGCGATAGTGCCGTCGATATGCCACACTTGTAAAAACAAAAGTCCGAACTTTTCTCTCTCAGATTTGACTAACTGACAACTAATAAATACTGAAAACCGACAACTGATAGCTGACAACTCTATCAAATGGGGAGTGATCTATGATGGGAAGATGGAAAGTTATTACAATTGCTGTAGCAGCCGTGCTTGTTATCGCCGTCGCAGTCGTCGTCGGGCGCATCGTATTCGCAACCAAAGACGACGCAGGCAGCAGCGCAGCACAAAACATAAAGACCGCAATGGTTGAACGCGGCGATATTGCAGTCACGATTGACGCAACAGGCACGATCAAACCGTTGAATATTGTTGAAGTGAGTTCCAAAGCGAGTGGAAAAATTCTGGAACTCAGAGTTGACGCAGGTGATTACGTCGAAAAAGATGAGATCATCGCTATTATTGAAACCACCTACGTCCAGATCAGTTTGGAACAGGCACAAGCCGACCTACAATCTGCCGAAGCCCGTTTGCAACAGGCGGAAATCGATATCCAGCTCCAGAGAGAGCAGTCCGACATCCAAATTCGGCAAGCACAAGAATCTCTCGCTGAGGCACAGCAACGGCTCATCCAACTCAAAGAAGATATCCGGCTTGAGAAAATAGCCAACCAACGGGGGGTCATGGATGCCGAAAACAGCCTTAACATCGCCAAAATTAGATATAAACTACTCACCTCCGATGAAGTCAGGGACGAAAATAAACAGCGTGCACAAGCCACCTTGGAACAAGATAAAGCAAACTTGGACCTCGTAACCGCAGAGCATGAACGAAATAAAACACTTTACGAGAAAGAACTCATCTCGCAAGCCGCATTAGAATCTTCACAGGCACAACTTAAATCGGCACAGGCGCGGTACCGGTCATCTGAAGGAAACGTGAAACTCGTAGAGCAACCCGCGACTGAAGCCGAACTTGAATTAGGACAGGCAGATGTCAGGAAGGCAGAATTCAACCTCGCACTCGCTAAGGAACGCGTCGAAGGTGAAACCGCACGAGATATGGATATTGAACTTCAGCAGCAACGGATCGTTCAGGCGGAAGAATCCTTGAAACTCGCACAAGCGAACCGGAAACAGATCACCCGAAAAGAACGCGACATCGAAACCGCACGTTTAGCCGTCAAACGCAATGAAGTGCAACTGGAACTTCGCCAAATTGAGTACAATGATACAGTCATCAAAGCACCTATCTCTGGAACGATTCTTGAGAAAAAGGTTGAAGAAGGACAACTCATCACCTCGCGCCTCTCATCGCTCGCCTCAACTGAAGGGCAGGCAATCGTTACGATGGCAGATCTTGATACTGTCTACGTCGTGACTGAAGTCGATGAAACCGACATCGGTAAAATTCAGATCGGGCAACCCGTGACCATTAATGTTGAAGCCTATCCCGATATGCCGTTTCAGGGCGAAGTCTTAAAAATTGCACCACAAGGGCAAGTCATTCAAAATGTGACGACTTTTGAAGTGACTTCCGAATTGAAAAATGTGGCAGCGACTCGAACAAATCAGGGAATGCTGCGAGGTGCAGAAGGTCGCCGCGGCGGCGATTGGCAAGGCGGAGCGGGACGACCAGATTTCGCAAATATGTCGGACGAAGAACGCCAACGTTTCCGAGCAATGCGTCAACAACGCCAAGCAGAAGGTGCTGACGCTGATGGCACACCCTCAAGACCTACACCCCAAGAACCCCCAGCACAGCAACAAGAAGAGTCTGACGTAGCCGAAGCGAAAGCGGAAACCGATGAAGAGGATTGGGGCGGACTTTTCGGCGGCTTCCTTGAGGAAACACCTGTAGAAGAACCACAGACACAAACGCAACCCGCAGAAACTGAAACCTCAAGAATGCCGTTCCTCAAACCCGGTATGAACGCCAGCGTCCAAATTTCAGCCGTCAACAAAACAGGTATCCTTACCTTGCCGACTGAAGCCGTACTTGACATGCGCGGCAGGAAAATGGTTAGAATCATCGGCGCAGACGGTCAACCCGGACGACCACAGCCTGTTGTCACGGGCGTTAACAGCTATGATAAGATCGAGATTATCTCAGGGCTCGCCGAAGGTGATACCGTCGCACTCGGCGGCTTTCAACCCGGCGGTGGCGGTGAAGATTGGCGAAGACGTATGATGCAAAACCCAGCTTCCACAATGCGACGCATGGGAGGCGGCGGGCGAGGACGGTAAACATTATCACCTACTTGTAGGTACGCCCAGTTAACATGGACGGAAATGGGCATAGGAGCGAACGTTATGGGTATTCTTGAAAGTTTTGCAAACGCATTGAGTGCCTTATTGGCAAACAAACTCCGATCTCTATTGACAATGTTAGGCGTAATCATCGGTGTCGGCGCGATTATAACCACTACCTCAATCGGTGAAGGCGCGAAAGCGGATGTCACCGAACGGATTCAGACATTAGGCGCGAACATTCTCGCAGTCCGGCCTGGACAAAGTATGTTCCGCGGACGCAGCTCCGCTGATGCTCGGAGAACTCTCACTGTCGAAGATATGGAAGCACTACAGGAACGCGGACAAACTTTTAGTTATGTCACACCAGAGGTGAGCAGCCGCGCACAGGTGAAGTTCCGAAATAAAAATACGAACACAACTATTGTCGGCACCTCTCCAGCCTACCTCGTCACGGCGAATTTTACGGTTGAAAAGGGACGATTTTTTACAGAATATGAGATCCGAAATCGAGACCGCATCTGCGTACTCGGTAAAACCGTTGTTGATAATCTCTTTGAAAACGTTGAACCGGTCGGTCAAACCGTCAAAATTAAAAATGTCGGGTTCCACGTTATCGGTGTTATGAAAGAGAAGGGCGCAAGCGGATGGCGAAACCCCGACGACCAAGTTTTCATCCCCTATTCAACTGCTATGAAACGCGTTTTCGGAAGTGAATATCTATCAAGTATCAGTGTACAAGCCAATAACGACAAACTCATTGAAGCAGCAGAAACCGAGCTAACCGAACTCATCCGAAAACAACACGAAATTCCAGTGAATAAGCAACCCGATTTTCACATTCGCAACCAAGCGGAGTTCATGGAAACACTCGAAGAATCAAACCAAACCTTTACCAACCTAATCTTAGGGATCGCTGTGGTGTCGTTAGTTGTCGGCGGTATCGGTATTATGAACATCATGCTCGTCTCTGTAACCGAGCGGACGAAAGAGATTGGGCTACGTAAAGCCGTTGGCGCACAACGCTCCGATATCCTTGCACAGTTCCTCGTTGAATCCACAAGCCTTGCACTCGTAGGCGGTCTCATCGGGATCGGTGTCGGTATAGGCGGTGCTGAACTGGTCACATCGTTCTGGGAGTGGCGAACCCTCGTCTCGCCGATGTATGGCATCGTCTCCTTTGTTGTCAGCGCATTGGTAGGTATCTTCTTTGGCGCGTATCCAGCGTGGAAAGCCGCGAAACTTCATCCGATTGACGCACTCAGACATGAATAGAATATCGGGCGACTGTTGCAACGTATCTCACTTCCCGCAGGCGAGATTTAATGAAGTTTAAGAATTTAATTCGGTAATGCATCAACAACCTCTTAGTAGGAGCGAGTTTTGCTCGCGATCTTTAACGATTACCGAAACCTCGCCATTAGACTCAATTTAACCGAAAGTGAAACCCAACTCTCAAATTTTCGTAAATCTATAGAGATGAGATTGACTTGACAGCAGACCCAACCCCAAAATTTTCATAAGTCCTCAAGGAATCACTATGGAAAAAATAGCAGTTATCGCAGGTGTGGGGCCCGGATTAGGAGCTGCACTCGCCCGTAAATTTGTAGAAGAGGGATGCAACGTAGCACTTCTGTCCCGTTCCTCCGCCTATATTAAAAACCTATCCACAAGATTGGCAAAATCTGGACGCACAGTTATTCCGATCCCGACAGATATCACCGAACCTGAGCAGGTGGATCAAAGTTTCGATCGTATCCGAGACGAACTCGGCGATCCCGACATCTTGGTGAATCACGCCGGAAACGCCGCATGGGGAAGTTTCGCAGACCTCACACCAGAGGCGTTTGAAGGTGCTTGGCGTGTCTGCACGCTCGGTGGGTTCCTCTGTTCAAAACAGGTCGTACCTGGAATGCTTAAGAAAGGCGGCGGGAAGATTCTATTCACCGGAGCCACTTCTGCTGTACGCGGCAGGGCAGATGCGCTCGCGTTTAGTAGTGCTAAGTTCGCAACACGAGGTCTGGCATCATCGCTTGCACGCGAAGTCGGCCCCTACGGCATCCATGTCGCCCATATTATCATTGATGGGGTCATCGATACCCCAGGGATGCGACAACGCTATAAGTTGAGTGAGAACGAACCGCTCCTCGAACCCGACGCTATCGCCGATACCTACTGGGCTCTGGTACAACAGGAACGAAGCGCGTGGACCTTTGAAGTCGATGTCCGTCCACACAACGAAGAATTCTTTACGTAGATTCTCCCTACGTCAGGCGGGGTTTTCGGTAATGCATCAAGAGCCTCTTTGTAGGAGCGAGTTTTACTCGCGATCTTTGTAGGAGCGAGTTTTACTCGCGATCTTTGTAGGAGCGAGTTTTACTCGCGATCTCTTCATCAAACCCCGCCTGCACTGGCGTATGCGTAAATCCTGACGGAATAGATTAGCTCGTTTCCAACGCCTTGATGCCAGGCCAATCGCGCCACATATCCTCATTCGGCGGTTCTTCCTGTGTCCGCTCCAATTCAGTCTTCCGGAAATCGTATAGCACCGCCTGCCGGATCTGACGCGAGTAGTTATGTCCAGCAGCATGCCCGATACGATGATGCCAGAAGACGACATCCCCCGCATTACCGTAGCATTCAACCCCCGGACCCCTGCTGATACGCTCGCGATCGACATCATATTGTGGTGTCGGTTCATTCTTGTATTGCGAATAATAATCGTAATAGAAGACCTGATGGCTCCCGGGCCAAACCGTAAATCCGCCGCCTTCCGGCGGTACGTCGTCAATATAGCCGACGGCACCGAGATGGAACGGATGCGCGTCCACATGGCAGCCGATTGACTTCTTCGGGACATCGCCGTACGGCAGCGTGCAATAGATGCCGCGCACACGTTGCGGTTGCACCAGATTCCCCGCGCCTAACAGCTGCTCCGCCATCCGCCAGACGTTCGGATCCGTCGCGAGAAGTTGAACCATCCAATCTTCGCCACCAGGTTCCCGGAAATTCCAGCGGAAACCGCGTCGATTATTGCTTTTGTCGATGTTTTCCTCTTCAGGCGTGAAGGGACCTACCCAAGTCTCAGGGGCATCACGTTTGCGTCCTTCCGGGGCACCGTCCCAGAGTCTTGTGCGCGCCCGTTCCATCAACTCCGGGTTAAGGACGTTCCGTTTCACCAAGTAGCCCTCAGTCTTGAAAAATTCGATGTCTTTCCGTGTAAGTTCAACCATTTTTTAGTATTCCTTGCGGTTAAATGACGTGAGTTTCTGCTTTAATATTCTCTGCTTGGATACGCCATAGAAAATAGAGACAAGCACATTATCCGAACCACATTCCAAGAATTTTAAAAGAATTTAACGATTTTTTCAAGGAAAAGTGACAAATTTTTGACAGACATCACTAAACTGTAGCAGTGAAAATGGCAAGATTTGACAATGGTTTTCAGCCGTCCGCATCAAGCGTGACATCCTCAAACGCTCAAATATTGGGATTCTATTTGTAAACAAGGAACAACCGAGAGGCGATCATTGGACGTACAGTAGAGTCGGCGGCATTGATATGAATCTCGCCCTCGGCAAAACGTATCACTTGACGGGTCAGTACGCCGGTAGTTTTCATCCGGGAGAGGATAAAGATAATACCATTTCTAAATAAACGCCTGTCATTAACAAAAAACTGGCTCGTAGTAGCGCAATTCATTGCGCGTCTTACATGCGGATGCCTCATAGCGTTTCAAAACCTCTATAATGCAACTTTATTTTTTAGATTTGGTATAAATAGCCTTGGTGTAAGTCCAGAGGTATTTAGTTTTCGGTCCCGATTTTGGTTTTCATTGACAGACGTTAACGTTTTTTCGCAAGATCGCGAGCACAGCTCGCTCCTACAGCGGAGGAGTGTTCACATAGATAAAGTAAATATGTAAAACTAAATGGCCCTGGGTGTAAGTCTTGTTTTTCTTGAAAAAATTCACCAAATATGGCACACTACTATTACAGTGCAGGAGCATTTGTCAACTTCTTTGGCAACACCTACAAGGAGCTGAAAGTGTCCCTTTATTTTTCCACTGGAACCCTAAAAGGAGATCGTAATCTTGTGTAATGAAGCGTTAAAGACTGATGAGGCAAGCGCGGCTTCAAATTCTGATGTGGATACCGATTTATCTCCTGAAGCGGCAGCGGATGATGTAGAAAACGGATCAGAGCGGGATATAGCTGCAACACCGCGAACGTCTGAGGAGACCCTACATCTAACAGACGATGGGAATGGTTCTCAAATCGAGGCGGATCCTGATACCACTTCAAC
>JAJDXV010000071.1 GCA_022823085.1 Candidatus Poribacteria bacterium | reverse complement strand
CTTTTGGCTATAGGTGGCTCTGTTAGATGAAATTCTTCTGAAAACACAGCGTTCTGGTGTCACAATCTAACAGATTTGCGGCGTACTCGCCCAGATGCGAAGTGCATCGTGGTACAAAAGAGCGATATGCGTAAGTCCTATCTTTGTAACCGTGGTTCCTTAATTGAAGCAGGGACCGGTAGAAAAAGATATTGGACAATGGGAACCCTCTTAACTAATAACCCTAAACTATTTATCCTACCTCTTCGCCATCTAATTTACCGACGTGTAGATCAATTTCATCGCGCGATTCGATTTTATCGACTTTACCGTCCTCCATGTGGAAGATACGGTCGGAAACATCTAACATCTTGTGGTCGTGCGTCGCCGTGATAATTGTCACGCCGTTTTCAGCGTTGAGACGACGGAGTAGATCGATAATTTCTAATCCTGTTTTGGTATCAAGGTTTCCGGTGGGTTCATCGGCGAGGACAATCGCGGGATCGTTTGCGAGTGAACGTGCGATTGCGACGCGCTGCTGCTGTCCACCGGAGAGTTCCAACGGTTTGTGCTGCACACGGTCGCCGAGTCCAACGAGCGTCAGGAGATCAACGCCTTTTTCTCTACTGTCGTCGGCACTCATACCAGCGAAAATCATCGGGAGTGACACGTTTTCGAGTGCCGTCATAACAGGGATTAAGTTGAACGACTGAAAGATGTAGCCGATTTTTCGGCAGCGGAGCCATGCGAGTTCGTAAGCATCGAGTTGTGCGATGTCTACCTCGTCGATGTAGACCCTGCCTTCAGTCGGTTTGTCGAGTCCACCGATCATATTGAAGAGCGTCGATTTTCCTGAACCGGATGGCCCCATGATAGAGATGTATTCGCCGCGCTGGATTTGGAAGTTGACCCCGCGGAGTGCATCGACGGTCTGTGTCCCCATCTCGTAGCGTTTGATGAGGTTTCGGACACGGACTGTGTTCTCTTTGGGAAGTAGACGCTCGAAACGTTCCGGTGTTTCGGCGAAAGCTGCGTCAACATTACCGATTTCTGTTTGTTCGTTCATTTTTTTCTCCTTTCGTGCGGTTGTACCCCTGACTATCTATAATAGTTTAGGGTTAAAATTTGTCTATCTTGAGTTGGAATGGTGTTTCTCGTATGATTTTTATTGCGTAGTTTTTTGTCCATGCAAGTGCTTCTTGTAGATCTATGGGAGAGTGAGGCTGCATGTATTCCTCCCGTTTATTTTCTCTACGAAGTGCGGTAAGGCTCATTGTATTTGACTTCTTAGTGTTGCATGGCTGGCAGAGTAGTGCCCGATTATCTATATGGTTTGTACCCCCATCAGTTTTTGGAATAATATGATCAAGATGTAAATACCGTCATTTGCTTTGCTTCTCGAAGATCATTATATCGATCTAGGATTTCAGTATGCAAATCTTTAACCATTTTGAGCAAATCGTCATACCTTTTGATATAAATCTGTGCTTTTTCTAAATTTTTACACCTTCCCCTTACTCTATAATGGTCAACCAAATCTCCACAAAGAAGATACCCCGTGGCTGTCTCATATTGGGTTGTTTTGTCGATCTCATTTCGGACAAAATTAACATAATCTTCAATTTGCTCGAGTGCTTCCATAGAAGCTTTTGACTGTGGGCGTTTTATTTCAACAACGACCAAATGTGTTCCCTCGTTCACACATAAGAAATCAATTCGCCTATCCACCTCTGGTAGAGTATCACTTTCGGGAAATGTATCACGTAGCAAGTCACTATATCTATGTTCATCAGCCACTAAGGTCCAACGCGGATCAATTACCCAAGGAAATTCCTTTAAGAAATTATGGAGTGTAGGTACTTCCAAAGCATTCGTCTGAATAAGTTTATCAAGTTCTTCAATTGTCGTTATTCGTCCTTCAGTAACCTTTGCCATCTCTTTTGCTTCTAAAATCGCCCATTCCCGAAATAAATTGAATAGCTTCTCGGGTTCCTCAATTCCTGCCTCCTTTATGTCTTCAGCCATTTCTCGAAAAGAATCGAACTTCCAAAAGTCAATAAACATTTCAACTACTGGTTGAAAATCCTCAATCTCAGCATTAGGGCTCTTATCAATTGATTTCAAAATTAATTGCTGAACTAATTGGTCTGCCTGATTGAATTCCCGTTTTTTGTCAATTTTCCCCGCTTCTTCTTGAAATTTAAGATATAATGGATGTTCTTTTAATTTGTATTTATTATCTGCTCTGCGTTTTTTAGCCCACGAAGACGCAATTTTATTAACCTGTTTTTGGCCCCACTCCTTGAGCGCGGTATTTGCCTCTGTGTCCCACACCAATGAATTACGGGTCGTCGCAATCGTATCCTCCACTTCATCAACAAAATCAACGTGAAGTTCACCAATAAGATAGGAAAGCGCGAACTGTTGACCGACAACGGCATCGAAAACGAACGGTTCTTGTACAAGTTTCCCACGCGCCATGAGAACAATTCCGCGGTCTATTTTGTCAATACCTGGGCTCGTACGACTCAGCGCGCCGATCCAACCAGACACTGTCCATCCAGTTTCAGATTTTATTTCTGTTTCATTATATTCCCACAAATACGGATCCCCGTTCACATCTGTTGCAATTGCGCGTTTCAAGTCTCTATCTTCAGGAGAGATGGGGGTGCCGTTAATCACAACTTCAAAGTCTTTAGCTCCAATGACAGCAAATCGCCTAGCAAGTCCTCGACGAAGTACATCAATTGCAATACGGCGCTTTTTGAATTTTATGATATATTTGAGCGTAATCTTTGTCCCTTTGGAGACATCTCCCGTAGCAGGTAACTGTGGTAATTCAATAATCCGTTCATCTGCTTTTGCTAATAGTTCGTCATAATTCATTCGGAAATGGCTGACCTTGTTATTTTTACCACTTTCTACAACTTTCACACTTTCTACAACGATTTCCTTAGCAATCCCGAAAGCTGAAAATTTCCCGATCCCTTTTCTTCCCATGACTTTGCGCCCATTTTCGCCTGGCGTAAGATCGGTCTTTTCATCGGCCCGTCGATCTCGGCCTATAATGAGATACTTGTTTCGTATATCCTCATCTGACATGCCGATTCCATCATCGCGAATAATGATTTCCGAAGTTTGTTCGTCAATTTGATTTTCTGGAATTGTAATCTCAACCTTAGTCGCGTTTGCATCCCAAGCGTTCGCCACTAGTTCTCCGATTACTGGCGGTAATGTTGAGTACATTTGCAAACCGAGATGTTTGATGGTCCCAATATCAAACTTCATTTCATACGAATCTTCAGTGCTAGTTGTGTCATGATTCATAAGGTGCTTCCTTCCAATGTCAACACGAATCAATAATTGACTCTCCCAATTTTTCAGCGAGTTTGACAGGGACAGCATTGCCGATTTGCCGAGCTATTGCAGATATAGATGTGCCGAAAAATTTGTAATCATCTTTAAAGGTTTGCAGGGCAGCTGCTTCACGCAACGAAATGCCTCTGTCGTGTTTGGGATGTGTAAACCGTCCAGAGTAAACATCTGTACAGCGAGAAGTCAACGTTGGTGCAGGCTTATCCCATGCCATCCGTCCAAATACATCTCTATGAGCATCTGGTCTTTCTTGGTGACACTTTAGTAGGATAGATGTATCAGTTACGTCCTGGCGGCTACCGCCATCTTTCGGTACTGCCTCAACAATGCGTTTGTGATGAGATTTAAGCTTCCTTGCGACATGATTTGAATAATTTTGTGCCTCTTTTTCATCAACATCAGGGTAATTCTCAATACACTTTTTCACTGTTACAAATCGGTCTGGATCTGTCTGTGGAATAGGGAGCGAAATTGAGCCTTTTTTCGATGCCAAAAGGATGAATCGCTTTCGTGTCTGTGGAACCCCGAAATGCTTCGCATCAAGTAAATCTGCTGCAGGATCCGAAAATTCGCAAGTCTTCAGAATCTCCAGAAATTCTTCGTAAATTTCTTGCCCATAACCATTATTCAATCCGGGCACATTTTCAACGAGAATAAAATCTGGTGGATATTCTTCTACAATCTCAGCAAAAGTTAAAAGTAGTTCTTTTCGCGTATCTGTATCTTTCGCTCTGCTTAGCGTTGAGAATGGCTGACAGGGCGTGCAGGCAGCATAAAGCGTTGTATCTTCGTCTTGAATTCCGAGTTCTTCGCGGAGTTCGTGGATTTCAATTTCATCAACGTCTTTATTGATAAAACGACTGGGTTTGTTATTATAAGTATAAGTTTCTTTTAAGCGTTCATCGTTATCTACTCCAGCTAACACGTCTATACCAGCATCTAACAAGCCCCTTGTTAAACCACCGGCACCGCAAAAGAAATCAATCGCTTTAATCATAAGACTTTTCTCCATGTTGAGAAAGGACATATCTGAGGTAACCTTTGTAAATTGATACAAAAACCCTTGTTACCCATAAAGTTTAATCTTCAGATTAGTTTACCACAAACTTATTTAGAATGTCAAACGACTTTCTCATATTTTTTCATGGATGTTAGTCTGTTATCGCCGCTGTAGGAATCCAAAGAGTCCCGGTTTTTGGGGTTCAGGTTCCGGTGTCGCTGGTGCGTTCTGTTCTGGGATAGCGAATTGGATGAAGTTCCGTTTTCCGAGTTGTTGCATAAACGTAAAAAGCGACGTTTCCGCCTCTTTACGTGTCAACTGGTACTGGTTTTGCACACCTTTGACGATTTGCGCGATCGTATGTTTGCCGTCACACATCTTCCATACATAGGTTCCGATAGAATCTAAGACAATCACCCGTTTATCAGGCAGCATAAAAAACCGACCGGCGAGCCGTATCCAGAGTTTATCCTTCTGTGGAATGACGAGTGAGGTTTCGCCTTTATCGTCTATTTCCCACTTTATCACCTGATTCCGTACCGGAAAAGACTTCATAACCTGCGTGCGATCTACATCAGGACGTTTCTTAAGTTTGAGCGTGTATAAAATTCTGTTTAGCATTTTTTAAACTTTCCTGAGACCGAAAATGTCGACGATAATGTTATTTAACAAAGGCACGATATTTTCGGTCTCGGTTCGTCAGCGTTACCATCGCAAATAATCCGTTCTCTGTTCTCCGTCGTGCCTTCGTTGCGACTGCTCGTTATTGGCGTATCAGCAACCAGTTAAGAGATGTGCGGATAACACAATATCTCTTTTCTGGAAACTGTTAACTGGAAACTGTTAACTTCTTTATCAGAAACCATCGCGGAACGTAGTGGAGCGATGCACAGAAACTTAATAGTTAAAAAACGCGGAACGTAGTGGAGCGATGCACAGAAACTTAATAGTTAAAAACTTTCAATACTGTTAGCGACCTTTTCGACTGTCGGGTGTGCGTTGTTACTACCGATAGACTGGATGACGTAGATACGATTCGAGCGACGGCAATGCCAGAGATGGAACACAAGTGCTGTCCGCTTGGATAGTTTATCGAACATCAGCACTGGACTGAATGGGACACTGTCGTAGAGACGTGTCTGTTCTCCGATAAGTGTCAGGCGTTCATCTTCTGTCTCTGTGTCGGTTGTCACCTCAAACCCGTATCCGCGAATCGCTTTTGCGTATTTAACGCGAAACCATGCCTCCAATGGGTTTTGCGCGTCTTTATAGTCACCGAGCATTACCTCAGCTGGCCCGTATCGCTCAACGCTGAGCCGTCCTCTGTCGGGTGGGGAGAAGTCTATTTTTTCGAGAGGACCGTCAGTTTTTCGGATGCGGTTCGCTGCCACTTTCGCGACTTTTATAGGTATCTGAAAGCGTGACGGTTTCGCGCCGAACGCAAACAGCAGATAGCCGCTGAGGAGTTTCTGACGTTCTAATTTATATTCTTTCGGTACGCCTAACTTCAGACCGTAGGCACTCCACAATGTCAATGGGGCATCACTACGGTCTACGATTGATTGGATAATCCGTAGGACTGTCGGTCTCCAATTCTCTTTAAGGCGTCCCATCACCTGTACGATTATAATCCGTTTTCCTGCGTGGAAGATCAGCCCGTTAGCACGGATACTCCCTTTCCAACTAAAACCGAGCACGGTGCGTCCCTCAAAAAACGCAGCGTCTTTGATAAGGTCAACATTCCGGCGGAAGGAGAGGTCAGCGCCTCTTTTATAGGTTTTGCGAATCAACTTGAAGTATTCATCAAGCGTCGCGTGGAGGTCCGGTTTTTTCTTTCGGGTGGGTGCCCATTTGAGTTCAAGTCGCGGCATCTCGCCGTCATCAAGCCGGAGATACCCCGTCTTCTGATCCCCACTGAGTCCACTCAGTTCCCATGTCGTGGGTATTTCAAGTTGTATTCCCGCCCAGCCAAAAACAGTCCAATCCATTTTTTAATAGTTATAAGTTATAAGTTATAAGTTATAAGTTAAAGAGGTTTCTGATTAGAAAAATACCTCTTGTAACGCAAGAGGGTTTTAGGTTTCAAGTCTTTTTAATAAGGTAATTAGCATCTTTTTCACGCTGATAATTATATCCTCTAACTGATTATATTGATCAGAACTGAGATATTTAAGATCATGTGCAAGAAAAAGGAGATACTCCGTTTCGCTCGTTGAACCTATTGCGATCTGAAGAAAACGCCCGAATTCAGCGGAACTTTTCCTTCCACAGCCTTCAGCAATGTTTGTTGGAATTGAAGCAGACGCGCGCCGAATTTGGCTTGTAAGCCCATATATTTCTTCACGAGGGAAGTGGGATGTTAAATTATACACCCTCATAGTTAAATCATGAGATTTTTTCCAAACCATCAACTTCTTGAAATCTTGCATACTTCTTAACTACCAAATGGAGGGTTGTTAGTTAAGGAGGTTTTTGTAGCAGCAACAATGAACAGGACTGACACAAAGGTCTCTTGAACTAACAACTTATAACCAATAACTTATAACCATTAAAACGGTTTAACAATGACGGCTTTCGAGACGAGCGCGATTGCGACAGTTCCCATACCGATAAGACCGACACCACACGCGAATCCTGCTGCGAGTACCGGGTTGAACATATACCAGCGTTTCATACCGAACCGCTTAATCATGTAGAATCGTCCGATGACTGCCCCGAGTAGTCGGGCAATCATACTACCTGGATCAGCACCGATACCACCCACAATTCCGTAGAACCACATTGAGGGTAGTTTGAAGTACCACAACATCCCGTAGATGGCGAGGCTTCCAGTAAACCCAGCGGCGACATAATCGCCGCGAATCGCCTGCAGCATCTGGCTATTTCCATCCCGCAGTGATGTTTTCCAGAGACATTCGTTTGTAGCGTTGATGGGCCACATCATCTGTGCGTAAGGATACTGTGCGCTCGGAATTGGTGCGATCTTCCAGATAAAGTGCATCACGACAATACCGCTGACAATCAGGATGGGCATAATCAGTAGTGTGCCAGCGAGGTTTGAAGTGAAGGTTGTCCCTGTCAATTCGAGTACCCGCCAACTCTGTGTGCCGCGTCCGTAATCTTCGTCTGGCAGTGGTGCGAACCAGATGTCCACCTCCTCGTATCGACTCAAGATAAAGGTAATTTCGTGGAGGTAGGGTATGTCAAATAGGTCGCGTCCTAAGACCCCGAAAGTCCGCGCTGTGATATACGAGTTGAGCGGTGTATACAGGAATGCGAAGCCTAATAGGAAACTCAATGGGAAATTGGGCACCATCCAGTGGATAAGCCAGACGAATCCGCCCATCCCGACGAGCCACAACAATCCCATCAACCATATCGGGAAATCGCCCCGGTTTGGTGGTGGTGCGAAGGAGCCGCGTTCGCCTGCGGTTTTCTTGGATCTCCGCATTTTAAAGAGCATCGGAATCGAAGCCGCCATCCCGACGATCGCGAAACTAAAAGATTTCCCCATCCCGGCGGACATCCAGAAATCGAGTCCGTTGTACAAACCGACAGCGCGAACGTCCAATCCCGGTTTCCACTGATGGAGTATCTCAAATCGGTAGAGGATTTGTGGGTTCAAGACGAATTGGGTTGCCATTGCGGCAATAAATTCTGTCATCACAATTGGGAACGGCAGGACGAACCCAAATAGCATTTGTCCGAAATCGGTTCGGAGTGCGAAAACACCTGTCGGTGCGAAGCCTTCAATGCTCTGTGTAAAATCTATCCACGGGATCTTGAGGATCTGAATTGGCGTGCTCATCATGACCCCGGTAAGCGATGGAACACCGATATAGAGGAACCCCCAGATGAGTCCTGCCATAGAACCGATAGAGAAGACCCGCCATCGCCAAGTCTCTTCTTTTCCGGTCGTTTCTGCGAGTGCGGTCGCGCCTTGTGCGGTAATAGGTGCCATCGGATATGGCAGCCGTTCGAGGTCCGCTGTAAGTCGGAACAGGATATACTGTGCACTGACAGACCGCAAAGTGCCGAGGAGTTTCCCCGCAAGGTAGATACCGATAGGCAGCATCCAGTCTGGGTGTAATAGACTCCGGGTTAGCACACCGACAGAATCACCAGCGGGTACAACCCACGCCGGTATTTTGTCTGCGATCTCGTAAGAAGCCGCCTGCGGGGTATTGATAAAGTAGGCGTACCAGATAAAGCTCCGGTACTGCATCCCACTCCCGACAGCTGCCCCGGTTAAACCGAGGAGCATATAGAGTTCTTGCCGCCGGGCGGTTGTAAAGGAGCGCCTTGCGAGTTCGGTGAATAGAATAACCGCAACCCAAGGTGCCGCACCCGCACCGGATTCGCCGGATACATAACTGAGATAGATGGAACCCGGCATCATCAACAAGCCGACGAAAAGTGCTCCGACGAACACTTTAACCGTCAACCCCGACTCAAAGGTACGGATACCGCCTTCAATGTCGTATCGCTGCGCCCAAGCTTGCCATTCATCTGCTTGTGATACTCTTTCTCTCGCCAAATCGAATGTTCTCCTTTTCTTAGTTAGCGGGTACGCAGTTATAAGTACGGATTTCTACGAAATCCTTTCAGTTAGTAGTTATAAGTTAAGAGGTGGTAGGTAAATCAACCACGTACTTATAACTTATAACTTATAACTTATAACTTATAACTTATAACCACCAATAACTGATGCCTTTGGCAACTCACTCTTGTCCGTCGCTTTTGACCAAGAACTCGTCTACCGATAATTTTGCTAAGGCGCGAGTTCTTGGTCAATCTCCACTGCTGTCAGTGTCTCGTAACTCTTCCCAGAAATGCGCACAGAAGATACCAATTGTCAGCACAAGAGCCGAGAACATTTGCCATTGCCAACGCCCCTCAAGGATGATAACACTAAACAACCATAACAAGGTGCCAAGAATAATAATAAAACCTGCTACTCTTTCCATATTTAAATTTTCCTTGCGGTTCAATCAGGTTTCTCGCGGTTAATACGTCGTTCTCTGTTGTCCGTCGCTTTGAAGTTAACAGTTTTGATCAACAACTCGTGCCTTGGTCAAAGTATTCGGAGTCGAGTTGTTGGTCAAAGCACGTTCGCTACGCTCACTTTCAGTTTTCAGTTAAGAGGTGTTAGAATTATCGTATCCCTCTTTTAACTGTTAACTGAGTACTGAAAGGCGTACTCGCCGTACTGTTAACTGCGTACTCGCTCAATCTGCCGGTGTCAGTGCCGGATCCATCTGTGCTGTCTCTTCCTCCGGCGATTGCATGCCTTCCATCCTACCGCGTTCATGGAACTCTGCCCGGACATCGACGCTGAACGTACGCCAGATGAGCAACTGCTTCCGTAGGAGGTTGAGGAAGCGCCGGTTCACACGTTTCCAAGAAGCGATCTCGCCACTCTCACGATTGACATCCAACGTGATTTTGTAGAGGTCTTCCTCCTCGCCGCCGACCGGGGACGTAACGAACTGGATCGACTGACTCACGCCTAAATCATAAGGTGCCAACCATACCATCATACCGATCTGATATGAATCTTCTGCCGCTTCACCGAAGGTGACCTGATCGGTATAGAAATCGCTTGCGGATTCGTCGGCATGTGCCTCAAAATAGTCACGCATAAAGACGTTCAAGCCGAGTGCCTCTTCCTCAAGCACCGTGAAAGGCAAGTTGAAATGCCACACGTCGCCTTCCGGTTCTGGGAGCTTCCATTTACGCTCAATATCCGGGACAGCCATTCTTGAGGCTTTGATTGCCGGGTAAAGCGTACTCAGAAGCACGACGATCATGACGATGACCGTTGCGACGACAGTTGACATCGATGAATAGTTGAGTGTCAACCCAGCGAGCCAGCCGAAATGCACAAGCGTTGTCGCTATTGCCTGTCCCATGAGGTATCCCAAGACAGCACCGACGATAGCATATACGCATGCCTCAGCCAGGAATAGGAAGGCGATATGGACCGGTGCGAGACCGACTGAGCTGTAAATGCTAATTTCTCGGACACGCTCATAGACGGCACCGAGCATCGTATTAAGGACGATGAGTGCGGCAATCAAAATCGGCACAAACAGGTTACCCATCCCGCTGAAACTCGTCATCCCAATACTGCTATAGAGGTATGTGTCTTTATCACGTCCGACGAAGAAATCGAGTGCGATACGATTCATGAGGGGTGCCATGATGAGGTCCAACTTATCGATAGCACCGAGTACTGTCGGATCGTCTTCTCCCGGTTCCATGTTAACGGCGACACTTCGGAGGGTCCCGCCTTGATTCATAACCACTTCATAAGGTAGAACAGCGATACTGTCCGGGGTGAGGTGGAGGTATTTCTGTAATTCGCCTTCGAGCGTCTCATCGCCGGTAGCACCGCGACTCCGCTGCTGCTGCATCAACTGATAGTCAACAGGTGTGAGTTCCTCGCCGTCATTGTCGGTGAGGTCTTTGAACCCGATACCGAGGACACCGACGACGGTGAAGTCCGCCCCGTAGACAGAAACGGTTGCTTTACCCATGTCGCTTTCGGTAATTTTCAGCAATTCTGCCATCCCTTTCGGGAGCACAATCGCGTAGGGCCACTCCGTGGGCCATTCGCTGGCATCAGCAGGATCGAACCATTTGCCGTATTGCAGGTATCTATCAATACCGGTAACATCAGGTTCTGATTCGCTCATCCCGACGAGCATATTCGCAGCGAAGGTGAGGGCCTCACCCGTCAGTTGATGCGTCGGCGGCGATGTATCTATTGCGTTGGGCGTACGGGTCAACTGTACAAACGATTGATCGCCGGTCCCCGAAGACTGATACCAGGCGCGGGGGGCAATCTTATTCTGGACAGTCACAACGGACTCTTCGTCCACCTGTTGGATAAAGCCTCCTCGCTCTAAATTTGTGATGGTTTCTGGGACATTGATCGGTTGTTGTCCGTCTTTGGTAAGAATTTCGCTTTTACGTTTCAGCAGTCGTTCAAAGTCGGTGACTGTAATCTGCGTCTTCTGCATATCGTTCCGCACGGAGGTCAATACCGGTTCTTCAAGCGGACGCCAGTATTGGTCGCGGATCAGGAGTCCTGTATAACGTGGTGTTACCTGCGGGAGACTCGTTCTGTTCGGATGCATAAACGTCCGGACAGAGGTGAAGGAAATCACGGTGAAGGTCAGGATAACCAGCGTACAACAGGTCAGGATCGTGCGTCCCTTCCGTTTCCGCATGTTGGAGATACCCAAACTAAACGCTGCAGCACTTGCACTCAAGCGGCCGACATCCGCCTTGTAAACCTTGTTTCCTTCCTGCCGAATCTTTTCGAGCTGTTCCTCAAATTTTCGGATAATGATACTGATGACGATAACTGTCAACGCCAGTACAACAAACGCGATCAAAATAATTATCGGGGTCGTTGTAATCTGGAAGGCAGGGTGGACCTGACTTAAGAAGAAGAACACAAGTAAAAAGATACCGAACGATCCGAGAATCTGCTTGTGAATGTTGGGGAACCCGAAAATGAGTCGTTCCATAAAGTAGGCGAACGGCATCAACAGCGCAAGGTAGAACATCACACCGTTGACGACATCGTTACCCGTCTGCTTGACATCTGGGTATGCGCGTGATTCGTAACCCCAGGCGGCACGTGCAAGTTTGAGTGCCTGCTGATAGTCGTTTTGGAGGAGTTCAGTCTCAGCGCGTGCAAGGTATTCGCTGGCATATTGATGGAGTTGATCGAGTCGGTCACTGGAGATACCGAAACGTTTATAGAGGCGTGATCGGTTCTCGTCAAGCCACCACATATCTCGGACAACGACGTACGGAGTCATACGAATTCGTCCGTTTTCACGCACGACAAACCCTTCACCTGTATAGAGCGTCGGGTTCTTCATACCACTCTTTGTCGCTTTGATAAGCAAAAGACGCTTGCCTATCTGCCCATAAGCCATCCCGATTTTAATACGGGTGTTCGGTTCACTATAGACGAGTGCGATGGGTTCCGCTGCAGAGACACCTTCTTGTTGCCACGGTTTGGACATTCCGTACTTTTCCGGTGCGCTATCGGTGAGTGCGTCGTAAATTTCAAGTTCTCGCAAGGTTCGCAGGTATCGCTGGTCAACGAGATCGTAGATAGTTGTGGACACACAAGGGAATGTAACGACACGACAGCCGCGGCGACGCGTGTTAATAGGTACTTTATTCGGGAGTAGTTTCGCGCCGTAATTCCCTAAATCTGGAGCGTAGACGATGTCGCCTGAATCTTTGTCAAGGATATATGCCTCAACCTCTTGTGCACCACCGAGCCGACGCGTCGCCCTACCTTCCATGGCTAACCCAGGCACCTCAAAGTTGCCTTTGTTATCTCCCATAACAAATAGGTCGCCACGGACACCCATCATGGTCTTATGCTTTCTGCGGAGCGTCAATATTGGATAAGGCACCGGTTTATTCGGAAGGGCGGACTCACGTGCATCGAATTCCACGACATCACCGAAAAGGTTACAATAAAAATTACCGACACGAGCGGCAGTCGGCATCTCTTCGTCCCGGAGTGCTTGGATGAGTATTGATGCGAGTGTCTGTGCTTGCTGATGGAGATTACCACCTTCACGTAAATCGACGCGATCAATTGTATCAAGCGGGGTATCGGTTAAAACACGTGCATCTTCAATCGTTGCGAAAGCGATACCGGTTTTTCCAACAAGTGTTGCGACTTCGCTATCGAAAGCGATTTTACCGGGAATGTATGTTTTCCACGTTTTTCCGCCGCTTGCAGATATGGCGTTCACGAAATTCGACTGTCCACCGAGTCCAGCAATCGAAATCAGGGTTTTGATGTCTTCAATTTCATCATCGGTAAAAGTATCCGGCTCTTCATGTCGGAGCCGGAGCATTGCGTCGAGCTGCTCGCGCGTCCGAATGCTGTTCTTCCGATTTTTCTTTGCGGTGCGTACATCGTTTCGGATGAAGCGTTCAACCTCTTTTCGGATATAGTCCATGTCCTTGAGCATATCCTCGGAAGGTTCGCCTTGATTGCGCCACTGCTCGAACTGCATCTTCATGAGCCGGCTGACACCGCTGAGTCCGGTCAGTTTAGCGAAATGCGAACTGAGCAAAGTTTCGAGTGTCTTCCCTTCAAGCGCCGCCTTGTCAGAAATCCCATTTGCGACATTCCATTGCCGCGCCATAACGGCTTGTCGGATTTGGTCATCTGTCCACTGCCAGAGTTTACGGATACGGACACCGAAGTCGGCATCTTGGGCATAGGTTGCGAGTTTATTACCGATACTCGCGAACTCACGTCGGAGCACAAATTCAGGTTCTTGGTCGTAAAACCATCCTTTGTTAAACACGCCGAACTGATTCGACTGCGATGAGAGGTCAACACTAATAAAGAGCGAGGTGTAGTAACGGTTGAACAGGTCCTGGAGTGCGATCGCTGCTTCAATCTGCCCGAGTTTTCGATTGTATTCGTCGGTATCAATTCGCAACATTTTTTCAATACGACTCTGAATGTTGCGGAAGCGAGCATTCCGAAGCGTTAGCATGTTGTCGCGTAGCAAGTTTTTCGTCTCTTCATCAACATCCGTATTCAATGTCGGAAGACGTTTGAGCAGATTGTCGAGTGCCACAAGATCTGTTTCCGCTCGTTTTTTGACGGTTGCTAAGAGTTCCTTTTCAGTAATATATGCTGCAACGCGTGAACGGAGGTTGAGTGCCTGTTCTACCTCACTTGCCGATAGGTAGTTTTCCAAGATGAGCTGCTCTTCAGCCAAGTACTCACGTCCTAAAGTTTCGGATGTCGCAAGCAGGTTCTGGATGCGTGTTCGCTCCAATCGTGCGTTTCGGAGGGCGATTTCAAAAATCCCCTGCTTATCTTTCAGCAGGTCTGCAATTAATACACCTGTGTCAACGGTTTCTTCGGATTCGGCTAAACGTTGTCGAAGTTGCGTATCAATCGTGGTGAGCCGCTCGACACCGGCTTTGGATAGGTATTTCCCGCCGTAAATCAATTGGCTGGGTTCTTGCGACAATGCTATTTCCTTGAGTTTCCGAATGCTTGTCTTAATTTCATCTTCTATAGGTTGGCTGTCAGAGATTTGTGAGAGGACTTTTTCGAGGAGTTGGGTCTCTTTTTCGACAGCACTCTCTTGTGTATCAGTAGCAGCATTTAAGATGCTTCGCGCTTTTTTGGCATTATTGAGACTGTGGAGGTCAAGGTGTCGGTCAAGAACTTTTTCCGGAGTCCACATCAGGGCAAACTTACGTTTATCGCTCATCTCCCAATCTGCAAGGACACTGTTAAGCGTCTCTATATCAGCGACGAGTTCTTCGGGGAGATCTTGCGGTACAGGGATATACCACTCCGACCCACGTTGTTCTGGAAGCAGATAGGCATCGTTTGGATGCTTCGCGTATTCATCAATCTCACCTGCTTCAATGTAACGAATAAGTTTATCGACTGCCCACACATCAAGTCGGGCGGTTGGGAGTGCGATTGTCTCAATTAATTCGGTTTGAGCGGTTCGGCTTGTGTTGAGCGCAACTGTACGGACTTCAGCGAGTCGCCCAACGACATCTCGAAGGAAGTGTGTTGTTTGCAAAGCCTCTTTCTTTGAACGTGCAAGATTCGCTAACAAGAGGCTCTTCTCTTCGCCGGTAAATCCTTGCTTCTCTCGTTTCCGATTCCTATCTGCTTGTTTCTTCTGACGCTCAGAAAAATCACGCTGTTGATTGGTGAGGTGATTAATTTCGGCGCGCGTCTCTGCCAAACCGTCGAGTGTTATTCCAAGTGATTCGATATCTGCTTTTACTTGGTGTATACCGTGGAAGAAATTGGAGGGGAGATCAACGAGGACACTCCGGTCAATCGAGAGGAGAAGTCTTCTACCGAGTTCCTCAAATTCAATAATATCTGTAGAGAGTCCACGTCGGAGTCCGTGCATTGTCGGCGTCCCGGGTGAGTCTGTATCAGCCCCGACAATATCCTGCCCGATACCTTCCATAAATGCCCGCATGCCGGCGAGTCCTTGGAAGTGTCCATCAACTGCCACAAAAAGGACAGAATAGCCGGGGCGATACTGGGGTTGACTGAAGAGGCGCGCGAGTTCCATGAATGTCGCGATGCCGGAAGTCGGATCTGCACCGGGTGCCATCGCTGGAACTACAGACATAGAATCGTAATAAGCGGTGATAACGACGAGTTCATCGCTGAGTGTTGGGTCGCCGCCCTCTAAAAAACCGCGTATGTTCTGTCCGACGCGACGTTCCCAAGTCATTTTACCCCGCACACGAACATTGACTTGATTCCCTTGTGCGTGCTGTTCTTCAAGAAGAGCTGTTAGGACATCAGCATCTGTTTTAGAAATCCAAAAACGGGGGATATTAGCGGGGACGGTGCCAAATTTGTTTTCTGCTTCGCCTCGGATGGTTGTTTCAGGCTCGACAAAGATGACAGCAGTGCCACCGAGCATTGCGGCGTTTATATATCGGGTACTGGAGTTGAAGTCGAGGAGTACGATCGCACCTTTCGGAATAAAGATATTCGATTCACTTGCAGCAACGAATTCGCCGGACTCATCAACCTGTCCATCGTTGTTATTATCAATACCGTCGGTATGGTCGCCGGGAATTTCGTCTGTCCAGCCGTCGGCATCGTTATCAATACCGTCCGTTGCCCATCCTCGAATCTCGGAGAGCAGTGGTATCTCACCGTATTCATCAATGGTGCCGTCTTCATCGTTATCAATGCCATCGGACGCTTTTTGCAGGTGTTCATTGAGTATGTCGTCGGTGATGCTCGCTTCAGTGATACGGTAACGTCGTGCGAGTGTTGTGAGGGTATCTCTGTCTCCGAGTTCGTGCCAGAATCCGCCAATATTCGTGCCGTTAAAATCAGCGAGTTCAGCGTCATCACCGTAAAGAAGCGGGCCAGATAACCCACCTGTCGGGATATAGACGGTGCTGCCTTCAACCACAGGTGTCGCCAAAAATTGGTTTCGTTCGTCTGCAAGGATAGCGGCTTCATCAACTTGGAAACTGTCAGCAATGTCTTTCAGTGATTCGCCTGCTAATACGGTATGTTTAATTGCGTCTGCCAAAAGCGAAGTGCGGACAAGGTTCGGCCAAAGCGGGGTGAGTTTAAAAGTATATAGGACGGTACCATCAGGTGAGAGCACCTCAACGACACTATCACCGTGATCAATCGGTACGGTGACCGGAAATTCACGACTCTCAACGTTTTGCAAGCCGATTTCTACGAATCGGTCGAAGATGTACTTACTACCGCTCGCGGCTTGCGGATAGCCGGTTACGCGGCTCTCAAGACTCGACAGACGGGCAATATCCTTTCGGATGTTGCCGATAGAGATGTCATCTCGGATCTGGATCGCAGCGGTTTTCATACCGGTGCTTGAAACCGCCTGTGCATGCACGGTATCCGATAATCCAACGACTAACAGTGTGGACACCAAAAACGTCAACACACTTATTATAGAAACAAAACATTGCGAACGATATTCACGCCTACTACGCATTTTCATGTTGTAAAGTCCCTCACCTTTTCTTATTTTTCTCACTTCTTCCCAAGGTACATACGCGAGTGTTTTTTCGGTTTATCTACTAAGACACACGCCACGAAGATAAGACACCGCTATGTATAAGGGTATGCGGTTCATTTATTTTTTCGTATTTGGCTTGTTTAAATGTGTGCGATACAGATTTTTTCTACAATATTGGCAATAATGTCTATATTTTATCCTAATATTATAATTTTTGTCAAACTTAAATTAAAATTTGCATTTCGAGGTTTTTTGGGTTAAAATATATTTCACGTTTTTGCCTCGTTTCGTAGCAAAAACTTCTTAAAACTGCATCTCTGTAATTTTATTGAGACGCTGAAAAAATGAAATAACGGAAGATAGTCCAACGATATCTTTCTGATCAAAAGGAGTCAAACGTGACCAAAGAATCGAAACAACCGAACGTAGACAAAGTCGTTTCACGTATAAAAACACGTCGTCATGAATTGAAGTTGACACAGACGGAGCTCGCGAAAGAGGCGAACCTAACGCCTGCTGCCATTTCGCAATTTGAATCCGGGACTCGAAAACCTTCCTTTAAAACACTCTCAAGTCTTTCTGACGCTCTAAAAGTTACCACCGACTATCTGCTCGGAAAAACTGAAAAAAGTTACAGTGATCTGTTAGCGGATCCTAAAGTCAATGCTATGTTCAAAGGAATGATGGAATTTACAGAAAAAGACAAAGAAACGCTCTATGAATTCTATGAGTTCCTGAAAACAAAAGCGGATACACAGGTGGTCGTTGAAGAAAACGCTTCCTAACGGAAGCGTTGTAAGAATTGGCACCGATTTTTACCCAACCCTAAGTTGTTTTTGCTTAGATCTGTGCATTCCTAATAGAATCGCATTCATACGTCGTTCCGAAAGGCTTTAGCGAGATTTACACCCTTTTGAAACGACATCGGGATGTGCCGTTCTAAGCATTGACCAAAACGATCTTACCGAAATTCTTACGATTCTCTAATAATAAATGTGCCTCATCGGCACGCGCAAGTGGCAAAGTCCGGTCGATGATGGGTTTCAATTTTCCCTGTCCGGCGAGTTTGACGAGTGTTCGGAGTTCTGATAGGGTGCCGAGGGCAGATCCCATTATTGTTATCTGCTTCTGATACAATTTTCGGATATTAATTTCGCCGATGTTGCCTGTTGTGACACCGCAGGAGACAAGCCTCCCGTTTTTGGCAAGGCTCGCGATGCTCTGCGCCCACGTTGCGGCACCGACATGCTCAAGAACTACGTCCACACCGCGTCCGTCTGTTACCTCAAGCACAACCTCTGAAAAATCTGTATCCTTATAATTAATCGTGACATCTGCGCCCATTTTCCGTGCGTGTGCAAGTTTCTCATCAGTGCTTGCCGTGGCAAAGACGCTTGCGCCGCTCAATTTTGCGATCTGCAGCCCCGCGCTTCCGACACCACCGCCGACGCCGAGAATTAAGACATCCTCTCCGGGACGAAGTTGGGCACGAGTCATCAGCATGTGCCACGCCGTGAGATAGGCGATCGGCATCGCAGCGGCGTTAACAAAGGACAAGGATTCGGGTATCTGAATCGCGTTTACAGCGGGGACTTTCACATATTCTGCGTATCCACCGTCGGTTTGGAAACCGATCAGGACCTGTGTGTCGCACAAGTTTTCGTCGCCATGCTGACAATCACTACAACTCCGGCACGGAATGCAAGGTGCCAGGACAACCCGATCGCCAACTGCAATAGAATCAACGGCTGCACCGATCTCAGCAATCGTTCCAGCGATGTCGGATCCGAGTATATGTGGTGTATCACCTCGGCGGAGTTTCGCTTCAATCTCCGGTCGGTTCCGTCGGGCATGCAGGTCGAGATAGTTCACCGCACAGGCTTTGACGTTAATAAGAACCTCGTCAGCCCCGAGTACGGGTTTCGGGACATCTGTATAGTGAAGCACCTCTACGCTGCCCTGTTCTGAAAAAACCATTGCTTTCATATTAGTTGTCAGTTCTCAGTAAGCACAGAAATTAACCGTAAGCCCCGTGATTGAGGAAACCGAGTAATCGGCGCAAGCGCGGACTCGCGTCTTTATAAACAGAATCGGGCATATTGTAGTTCATAAACGGATAATATTTATGTCCGACCAGCCTGCGCGCGTAAGTCACCTGCGTGATATATCGGGTACGCTTGCTCCGATTGGGTCCGCCACGATGCCATACCTGATTGTTGAACATGATAACACTTCCGGCGTTTCCAAGGTTATATTGGATCATTTCTTCCCATTGCGTTCCTTCAATCGGGTTCGGTGGCGATGCCCCGAAAAGATGCGATCCGGGTATGACCTCCGTTCCACCGTGTTCAATCTCGGTAACATCTGTCAGGTAGTAATTCGCTGTAAAGAGTAGCACCGGCAGCCGGACATTCTTTGGCGGTTCGCCATCGGTTACGATATAGTGTAGGGCATCGTCTTGATGCCACGATGTAATCCCGCCGCCTGGGAAGGTCTGAAACGAATTGTTGTGAATAACGTGGCAGTTTTCGGCAACAAGTGCTTCAGCGAAGGAGACAATCGGTTCGAGATCAAAGAGGCGGCGGTTCGCTTCGCTGTGTTCAAACATCCGATGGCTTAAGTGCATGTTTGCGGTGGCGTTCCCACTATTTAAGCCGTTCGGGTTATTTTTCAGTGCCCACTCTAAATCTTGCCGAAGTTGCGCACAGAGATCAGGCGGTAAGACGTTTTGCAGAAACAGGCATCCGCGCTGATTGAAAGTCTCTACCCATTCTTGGATTTGTTCATCACTGGCAACCTGACCTGCTAAGTAGGTTGTTTCTGCCATTGCTTCTACGCTCCTTTAGCAAAAGTCGGAACAATGCGTTCGCGTGTTAGCGCTGTCGTGCAATTTTCATGCAGAACGGTGCAAGTTTTGCTTAATGAATTGTCCATAGTGGTTATGCCTTTGCGAACTACCCGCCCATCGCAGCGGCGACAATGATACCGAGTGAAACGAGGACACCGGCGACCGCAATACCTGCAGCGACGTTGTTATCTTCGGCGATCTGACGGTTCAGGTCGTACGGGGTCGCCATATCAAAGACTTTGTAGCCTACCATCAGAATTATTAGACCGACGATACTAAAAACAATACCTTCAATGATAAAACCGCCCAAGATTTTGAAATCTATCATGGGGGCATCCGCCGCTGCTGCGCTATCTTGCGCATCGGCGTTATGTGCGAACATAACAAAAGCAACAATCGCTACAGTAACCAGAACGAACGTGGTGAAAACAATCTTTTTAGCCATTTTATTCGTCTCCTTACTTTGGCGGGAATCTGTGAAGAATCTGCGCCGATATGTATTTACCTTAATGTGGCGAAACGGCACACGGCGTGTGCCTCTGACTATCTCGAAAGTTCAAACTGCACATCTGTGGTCGGGTGCAGGTATTTTACCAATACGGCATCCTTATCTTGAATATAGGTCCATCCAGATTCAACGTTTTCGAGCGTTTCCACGGCTGGGATCTCAGTTTCAGCATGTTTTTTCAGGTTGTTGGAAGACGCACCCTCGTCTGGAGTCTCCTCCGCTTCTGAGGTTGTGAGTTCCTCCGGAGGTAACGCGAATTCGTAGCGCGCCTGAAGTTTTTGTGGTGAACCTCCGGAACCGACAATGAGCGTGTAACTGAGTTCCCCTTCAACGTAACTGAGTTGCCAGTTGAGTTGTCCAACATCGGTTCGTGTAACCTTATCGATCTTTGCCCCCGAACTGAGATGAACATCGTCAACAATAGCAGTTTTAATGCCGGGATCAAGACCGCGGAGTGTATAGACGTTTACCATAATATCTTCAGGGTTCAGATGTGGACCTTTACCTTCGGTACAGAAACCGTAGAACCCATCGGGATAGGTGCCCTTGAGTTCGCCATCGTCCCACTGTTGATACATCGCGCTTACAGTAATACCTTCAGCGATTTGATGCCAGCGTTCGTCTCGAGCGTGCTGATTCAAACGTTGGAGGTAATAAGCGAGGACTAATCCGTTCCACTGGACTGGCACACCAAACCAAGGGTGTGTAAAGAAAGTTGTACCGAAAACCGGAATTGAGGCGAAATGCATGCCGGGGCGGTCGGGCAGATGCCAATGGTAAAGAAACGGTAGCGATGTTTCTGCCCAGTACGTTGCTTGCTTGAGGTGTGCTTTCTCACCCGTAAGTTCGTAGGCTTCAACATAACTCCCGATTGCGTGTGCTGCTGCGAGGACATCGGGTTGATACATCGGACATTCCCACATCTGCGCCCCGCGTGGGATCGAGAATTGCTTCATGAAGTCGAGTGCTTTCAAACCTGCCTCACGCGAAGCTTGATTACCGGTGATGCGTGCGTGTTTCAAGAGTAGGCGGGCACCATCCGCACAGGTACCGAGCACTGCTTCTCCTGCTTCGCCAAGCCTCGCAGTTTTCTCGTTTGTCGGATGCCACCGCCAACTTCCATCCGATTCTTGTGTCGCGATCCGTTGTTGTGCCTCTGCTTCCATGTAAGCCAGGGCTGCGTCAACATTACCCACATAGAACGGGAACTCCCATCGTAAGATATGGCAGGAGCCGCGTGCGGCTAAACCTTCCGGTCCAGCATCGGCTACAGTATTTTTCACAATTTCCTGCACCCGTTCCTTAACTTGTGCATCTTTTGTGGCAAGGTAGTCGTACCAGAGCAGTGTACCAAAACCGGGTTCATTGTGTGGTGTCCAATCCACGCAGTGCCGCGATTTACCTGTATTCTCGTCCCATGTTGTATGCATGAATCCGTGTCGTGAAAGCAGGACCTCTTCCTCATCACCGCGCGGCGGTTGCAGCGGTTCGGGGACCCCGTAAGCGTCTGTCCAGTGCTTCACAGCGTCTATAATTGAGGCTCTGCCATCAACAATAATTTCGGCTTTGATAGAGAGCGGACGTGATGAAATCAGCGGGTACGGGATAGATGCCTCTGTGTGGTTTTCCTGAACCCATTCCGGTATCGTCGGTAGGAATACACCGAGCGCATGATTTTTTTGGTATTGATGCCAATTCGGTGAGGCGAATATCGCTGAGAGCATCCGGTTTTCGCCATCCCAAGTGTCAAGCGGATTCCAGATAATACCGACAATCGACTTCTGCATCTCAACCGCCATCACTGGCACAGTAATTTTATAAGGATGCGTTACAAGACGGTTGTTCAGTGGTGGTGCTGCATCGCGTGGACTTGAAGAAATCTCGTCGCTCCCTAAAAATTCGAGTCCGGGAAGGATTGCCGCCGTTTTCTTCTCTTGATTTCGTCCTTGTCCGGCGTAGAGCATAGGACCGCGGAATGCAAGGAGTTCTCTATCTCCATCAGTTCGCAGATGCGCTTCTGTTTGCACCCGCGTTGCATCTTCAGCGAGTGTCCACTGCATCTCATAGTTCCATTTCACACCGTCGGGATCGGTATGTGTGCCGCTAAATCGAACGGTAGATTCGCCGAGACTGTTTCCCGCAAGTTGATAGTCTGCTGGGACAAGTCGGGTCGTTTGACGGTTCTGAGCAGCATCTAAATAAGTAACCTCAGAGAGCGCAGGACAGGATGCGACCTGTTGATAGTTGCCACCTTTCGCGACAAATAGTAGATAATAAGCAAAACCGTTCTCGGCAGGTGGCTCGTTGTCAGTTTTAGATGTGGCATCAGTAGAGCGAACAAAAACGATCCGAAGATTTTTGTTTCCCATCACAACGCTACCGTCTTCCGCTGTGTAGGTGTAAAGTTCTTTCACTACTTTAGCGTTGAGTTTCGGAGCCGCTGGTCGGATCTCAATGTGCCCTTGTGCCGTTTCCCGATCTTCACCGGCTGAGGTGCGACATTTGAGCGAAACACCGACTGTTGTTAGCGTCGGCTGTGAAAAGCGGCGCGCTACCCAAGAGATAGAGGACTCTTCACCCGGTTCGAGTCCTTTAACAGTCTGGCTCGGTCGTCCGCGTCGTAATTTCACACCGTTAATAGCAATTCGTGCATCATCTGACCGTCCGAGCGGTGCTGTGCCAATATTCCGTACAGTACATTGAACCTCAAAGTCTTCACCGGCAGCAACAATGGCTGTTGTCGCACCTACGTTCACAATTTCTAATTTAGGGAGTGCGGTATACAATGCTATTTTGACTGGCGGCTCTTCGGATTTCGAGGATTCAAGACAAACACTTGTCAGTTCGGAAACCGGAGTTGATGTCGGCACGTTAAACGCAATGAACTCGGTCTTTTCATCGCTGAAGTGTAGAAGAGCCACACCACAACGCAGTTCCGGTTCTGGATCTCGCCTCGATTTTCGGAGCCGCGTCTGTTTAAATTTCCCTAACTGGGGTTTGCCCCACAATGACCATGCATAGTTACTATTCCCGGCTACATTGCACTCCGCTAAAAAAGATATGACGATCTCTTTGCCAGCGTAGTTCGTCAGGTCAATTCCATGTTCTGTCCAACAACACTCTGTCGCTGCTGATTCAAAGCATCTATTGGGTGAGGCTTCCAAGTCTATATTATTATGAAGATCGAAAATTTCGATAGCGAACTTCACACCACCGGGTTGTCGCATCTCGTCATCAAATACGACACCATCGCGCAAACCGATGAAAAAGTGTAAACAGAGCCGTTCTTGGTCCTCAGTATCGGGGAGTGAGACGGTATAATCAATCTTTGCGGTTTCTGTTGGGGTTGGATGTTCAAAGATTGCCGGTTTGGTAACGCCGCCCGCACAATCCGTTCTGCTTGCGGATGCTTGTTCCGTCCCCGAAACAGTGCTTTGGTCAAACATCTCCACAAAATCGTAAATATCTTCAACAATACCGAGTTCCAATTCTGGCGGTTCGGGTTCCGTTTCGGTATCTTCGTCTTTGTCTATTTTATCTGATTCCTGTGCTTCCGTTTCTGGTGTTTCGTTATCGGCACCCTGTGGACTGTCATCTGCAGTGTCTTCGGTCTCCTTTTCAGGCGAAGCATCCGCAATCTCCGACGTTGTATCGTCCTCTGTGACCGAATCAGCGTCCGCTAATGATTCGTCGGGTTCATCGGTATCATCAGAAGGCGCGGCGTTAGAAACCTCGTCACCTGCTGCTTCTTCTACATCCGACTTATCAGAAACATCATTCTCATCTGACTCAGCATTTTCATCCACAACGACCGGATCATTATCATTGTCGGCGTGTGTCTCTATACACTCATCTATAGGATCAGAGGGTGTATCGTCTGTCGGTGGTGTCTCTGCCGACACGGACGGTGCTTCGTCATCTTCTTCGGCTCCGTTATGTTCTGGAGCAGGAGTGTCTGTATGTTCAGTATCATCTACGGAATTATCATCGGTTGCGATTTCTAATTCCGCTTGAGGTTCGTCATTGCGCTGTGCATCGTCGGATTGATCTTTATCTTCTTCTGTTTTCGTGATGCATGCGGCTAAAAACTGTTGAAAACCGGTGAGCATTTTTTAATTATTCCTTGCGATTCGGTAAGCTGGATTGGAGATTTGATGTACCTTTCTGTATCAGGACTTACGCAATTTTGACTGTAGACTGTTCTGTTAGAAGAAAGTTTTCTAAAAACACGGCGTTTTTGCGTCACAATCTAACAGATTGTGGTACAAAAGAGCATCATGCGTAAGTCCTACTGTATGTCTAAAGAGACACCGGATTTAGTCTGGGAATAGACTAAATCCATGTCGTCCCAAAACATCTGAATCAGGACGTTCCGGTACCCGTTCGGTTGTGTCATCCAGATATGGTTGATACACCCCGGTCCTTGAATGTCTGCCAGAACACGCGTTTCACCCGGAGCGATATTCCATGCATCGTTATTTCTGCCTGTCGTATCCCACGAAGATGTCCGTAACGAACGCGCCTTTTTAACACGCGTCAACGACGACAACAATCCATCAACATAAGTCATAAATATAATTTCCTACTATACACCACGCTGCGAAGACACACAGCGTTGAAAAAGCCTTAAACTTCAGGCAACTTGCCCTATGAATATTGTTCGGAAAGAGCGACCTTACTGACAGCCTCAACGATTTGTGGGACAGCATTCCGAAAAACTGTAGGGGCAATTTCCCTGAAGGTTCTTTCGAGGGTTTCATCTTCAAATACATTCTCAAAGCTGCTGTCGCTGAACGCCCCTTTGTCCAGATCTATCGGAACTGCCTTTTCTTGTTGAATACCGTCGAAAGTATAGAGCACACGCGCAAATGGAATCCGACCGTACGCTTCCCCGTAAGGGACTTCTACTCTCAAAAATTCTATTAATTCGCTACCGGACACGAGTTCCTTGAGACAGATAGTACGAATTTGATAAGGTGCCGTTTTAATAGGCTGCGTTTGATGTTTGGACATGACAACTTCTCCTGCCTGCGCCTCGGTAAAATATTGCCACAATTGGAATCCCATTTCTTCTCTAAGCGTGTTTGACTTCAGATTAATAATAACAGACGATATTGCGCTTGTCAAGGATAAAAGTTCGTATGTTAGAAGCACTTTAACTACTTGACCGGTTCCTCTATATCTTCAAAATCTTCAAAATCTTCAAAATCGAAGAGATCTACATCTATGGACCTCCGAGAACGGGAGCGGATATCCTCCTTAATTTCTGAGGCTTTCCGTCCCGGCTTCCGATGATTCCAGCGTTCCAAAGCAAAGCAACGAATTGCCTTCGCTCTATTTGAAATAGAAACTGTATCCCACTTGCCTGTTTTATTATTCAGGAAGTCGATCAACTCGTTTTGCGCGATGAGTGGTGCCCTGAGAAAATACTTCTGATTTTTGTCTTGAAAGTTCTGATTCGATTTTCTGGCATTCGCAGAGATTGGATCAATCGTCAAATTCCCAATACTGTGGAGATAATTCTCCTTAAATTCTGGAGATTCAAAATCGGTGGTTGACAGGATTGAATCATCTTCAACAACCTTGCTCTCCCGAGGATTTTGCGGGATGATGTGTTCTATTGAGAATTTTGAACGCGACTTAGTGTTGGTAAACTCATCGTAGGACATCTCAGAATAACCACCTATCTCTCTAAGATAATTCTCGTATTTCCAAAAGAGATACCGTTGATCGTTTCCATCAACAACCTCGTGAAACCTGGGTTGGCGTAGACTGCGTTCAAACTCAAAATCGCCACAATACGAGTCTACAAATTCTTGGAGTTCCCTGACAAGCTGCTTGAAATCCCCATTAAATTTCCTTGCCAATCGGTACAATTGACTAACCCCTTTGTCTGACCGAGATTTAGTAATACCGAAACGGAACCCAATGATTTCTACTAATTGCGCGACGCGTTTGAAGTCCTGCTTTCCATCCGAGTTGTCCAATTTTTTGTAGACTTTGATAAGCAGAGGATAAAAGGCAGCAGGGCGCCTGAGAGCAAATATGTCAAGGAGATAAGGGGTGCGATTTAGAAGCAATTTATTCATATTTTTACTATAGCAGGACTTACGCAAATTAAGCAGAAACGCAGGTATTCTTTTAGGTGGAGGACATTATCTTTCCATAGTTTCATCCTGTGCTGGAAACTCACAGAAAGGGATATAAACTTATTGCTACGGTTCAATCTCCTCAATACCACTGATTTTCATAAGGTGTTTCTGCAATCCGCGTTTAAGTGTTTTATTTCCGTGGACAGGCACGGAAATACGCACTGAAATACCGTCCTTGGCGTAAATATGGTGGCTGCCTTTAATTCGCTTTAACTGCCAACCGTGCTTTTCTAATAGTTGACAAAAGGCTTTACCGGTTAACGCCTTCAAACCGCTATCTCCATGACTCTATCCGTTTCAGTGAGTTCTATAGTCGTAACATCTACAGATAAACAGCCCTCGATGGCTTCATAGATGTTTTCGAGCAATTCTTCAAACGTGTCGCCTTGTGTGGCACAGCCTTCGATTGCTGGCACCTCTGCCCAATAACCCCCTTCTTCAGCTGTGTGGATGATAATCTTTAACTTCATGACTGTAAACCTCGCTCCCAACTGTGGAATATTAGAATCTATTACAACAACGCTAAGGACAAAAAAGTCCGCTAACTCTCTAAGAGAGCTCGCATCTTCTCCAACCCAATCCGCGCAACTTCTGCAGGGTCTTGCTCCCAATAACTCGGATTGAACAACTCCAACGAAATAACACCGGAATAATCTGCGTCTTTCAAAATAGAGATCATCCGTCCGAGGTCGAGGATGCCATCCCCGGGATACACCCTATCTGCATCGGATTGCTCCGCACGCGCGGGTTCGGCAGGTGCGTCGTTGAAGTGGAAGACTGCTATTTTCTCGCCGGGGATACCTTCCATATCTTCTATCTCTCCACCGCCGCGATAGATATGAAACGGATCAAGCACAATCGTACTATCGGGATGATCTGCGACCTCTATGACTTCCCACGCGTGTTTGACTTGGTTAACACCGTCCACGAAGCCGAGGAATTCCATAGCAGGTTTAACACCGAATTCACGTCCGAGTTCAAGGAGTTCGCGGTAGTTCTTGCCCCCTAATTGAAGGTCCGCCACCTCACGCGGTGGACTTGAGATGATATAGGTTGCACCGACAGCAGCAGCCTGCGCCATCCGTCGTTTCGCTTCCTCAATCGCTTCCTGATGTTCCGGCCCTGTCGTATTGAGCCAACCGTGCAGCGCGATGACAGTTGGGACCGAAAGCCCGTGGTCGTCAAGTGCACTTTTGACATCGGTGAGCGAACCGCCCTGTTCCTCGTGAGCCGTTAAATCGTCGTTCCACAACTCAATCGCTGAATAACCCGTTTCGGCAGCGATCCGAATCTTATCCATTAACCCAGCGGGGCGTATCGTGCTGGTATTTAAGCCTAACTGAAACATGTATCTCCTCTATTTTTCCATTAAACCTGTAATGAAGCGGACATCTACACGGGCGAGATCGATGACGGTCTCCACGGGTTCTCCGCTGTATTCGCTATGGAAACTGATAGGACCAGAGAAACCGATGGTCTGTAATGTCGCCACTGTTGTTTCCCAGTCAACGAAACCTTTCCCCATTCGGACGACGCGACCGCCGCGCGCGCCGGGAGCCCGTGCCAAATCTTTGAAAGCGATGAGCGCGAGGTGCGATTTGACGATGTCGAGCGCCATGTTGATCGGCTCTCCGACAATCGAGAGATGCCCGGTGTCCGCAAAGACACCGACGTGTTGCGGGTCGAAATCTCTGACCAGATTCATCACGGCACATGAATTAAGCCCCATTGAGGTGCCTGAATGGTTATGAATGCATGTCCGGGGGCCGTGTTGCTCGGAGAGTTTCGCGAAACCTTCTAACTGCTTGCGGATAGTGTCAACCTGTGCCCAGTAACCGCCATCTTCGGCGTGCCAGTGCCAGTATCCTAATTTGATGTATTCGACACCCGCTTCACCTGCAGCGGCGTAGACACGACGCGTCTCTTCTTGTGTCGGGTCAAGAAAATCGCCGGGTGTTGTAACGAGCGGAATGGACAATCCTGCATCGGTGAACTGTTTCGCAGCAGCGGGTAACGCTTCTGTTGCGTTTTCGGGGTTCACCGGATAACCCGGACGGACACATAAATCCGCGCCACTCACGCCGACCGATTTTAACGCGGTAATGATCTCTGGAATATCTAAACCTTCCAGATGCTTTGTAAACATGATAAATTTCATATTTTAATCTATGGGCTCCTACACTGCCCTCCATTACATTACGGGCAGGTTTTCGGTTACATTGAGAGCATTAAGGAACTGAACAGTCTCTTAAAGATTTGATCCACTCTTTTCCATCGGATTATGGTATATCGAAACATGTCTGTTCCGTTACCAATCAACAACGGAACCGTCGTCCGGGTGGTACGACATTGGGTTTAGCCAATCGTGGTCGATTTTGTCTTCGAGTGCATCCTCATCGAGTTCGATACCGAGTCCGGGACCGGTCGGTAATTCAACGAAACCGTCTTTGAAGACGAAGGGGTTCTTGAGATAGCCTTCGCCGAGTGTCGTATGTTCTTGCATCACGAAGTTCGGGATAGAGGCATCTAATTGGATACACGCTGCTAAAGAGATAGGACCGAGCGGATTGTGTGGTGCAATACCGCCGTAATAGGCTTCTGCCATACCTGCGATAATTCGGACTTCATTAATACCTCCAGCGTGGCAGAGATCGGGTTGGAGGACAGACGCTGCCTGTTTCTCCAAAATTTCGCGGAATCCCCATTTCGTGAAAATCCGTTCACCTGTCGCAATCGGGAGATGCGTACTTCGTGCGATTTCGGCGAGCGTATCAACGTTTTGGCACTGGATCGGTTCCTCAACGAACATCGGTTGGTAGGGTTCCAACGCTTTAATCAGTACCTTTGCGGTCTGTGGACTGACTGCACCGTGAAAATCAATTGCGAGATCGACTTCTGTGCCTGCGGCTTCACGGAGTGCTGCGAAGTGATCCACGGCTCTGTCGATAAAGGCTTTATTCTCGATGATACGTGCGGGTCTGCCTCCAGCGACACCTGTCTTGAAAGCGGTAAACCCTTTGTCGATCCACTCTTTGATTCCGTCTGGGTCGCCGCCACCTTTGTAGAGTCTGATGCGGTCGCGCGTCGGTCCGCCGAAGAGTTGATAGACAGGCACACCGAGCGATTTCCCTGCGAGGTCCCAGAGTGCCTGTTCTACGCCACTGAGTGCGCTTGTCAGGATCGGACCGCCGCGATAGAATGCATGGCGATACATCGCCTGCCAGTGGTGGACGACACGTCTCGGATCTTCGCCGATAAGGTAAGGTGCGAGTTCGTCAACGGCTTGCGCGCACGTTTTCGCGCGTCCCTCTAAAATCGGTTCACCGAGTCCTACAAGGCCTTCATCGGTATGGATTTTAAGGAAGAGCCAGCGCGGTTTCACCAGAAATGTTTCTAATTTTGTTATCTTCATGAAGGTTCTCCAAAATAACACGGATCGTAAGCAGCAGCCTGCGGGTCGAAATTGATTTTCGTAGACTTTAGACGCTATGTTACCATTCACCCCGAATTTTGTCAACACAATTAAAAGCAAGCTTCAATAAATGATTAATATTGACGATAACGAACACTAATGTTACAATATGTTACAGTCCAGTTATCTCCAACCCCTTTAACCTTTTCACGCCAACGATACGAAAGGAGACGTTCACCATGAAACGTTCTTACGTGACATCCGTTATAGTTTTCGTCGCGAGTATGGCACTTCTGTTTTCGACTTCTTTACCGAGCATAGCGGCAAGTTTTTCAGGTAGAGTCGTTGACGAGGACGGACAACCTGTTGAAGGTCTTATTGTCGCCCTCCCATCATTTCCGGGCAACACACCACCAGCCCGACACCAACGGGTGCAAGTTGAGTTCCCGGAATGGTTTGAAGGCGTGTTTCCACCAGCAGCCCCCAGCGAGACCGACGCAACAGGCGCGTTTTCGATTCGGAACATCGCGACACCTTCGGTGAGTCGATTAACACTGTTCCCTGAACACAATTCAGATTATGAAATGCTTTCTGTCGAAATTGAGGGAATACCCATCTATTTAGATCAACGCCAGCACTTTTTGGGTGGTCTTAATTTTTCTATTGCGGCGGAGGCAGATATTGAAAACGTGGAAATAACCGTCCGACTTCGGATGCGAATTCGCGGGCGCGTTCTTTCCGCGGACGGCACGCCGCTTCGTAATACAGGGGTTCAGATCGGTGTGAGACGGCGCGATATAAACGGTAGAGGCAGAGGGGGCGGCAGTGGTTCAGCAACGCTTGATGAGGACGGCTACTTTGTGGAATATGTGAACGAAGCTGCTTACTACACTGTCACTGTAAGTCATCAAGGGCAGACTGCACAATCCGAAGAGATTTTGCTTGAGGAGGGGCAGCGGCTTGATGGTCTTGTTTTAACCTTTGCGGATAAACCACCAGCTCCCAGACTAGAGAGAATCGTGGTGCGACCGCCTCAGGTCCATGATCCAGCACGCTTTGAAGCGGCGCGGAAGCGTGAACGCGAAGGGATGTGGGCAATCAATCCTGACAATAGACACGCCTACAAAATGATCCGCTGTGAAACGCGTGAGGAGGCACAGGAACGAGCGGCTGCGCAAGGTGCACACCTCGTCGCCGTCAATGACAAAGCGGAACAAGAATGGCTCCTTGAAGTTTTTGGAAAAGAGGAGCACTTTTGGATTGGATCGGTCAACGGTTCAGAAGCAGGGAAACAACAGTGGGACAACGGTGAATCCGTGACCTATACAAACTGGGCCTCGCCACAGGAGGCTGCTGAGATCACAAAATCCGATCAAGGCAGCGATGCAAACTCGAATTACGTTGTCCTCGTTGGAACAACAGGAAAATGGCGGGTGGTGCGTTCCGGCACTCCACTGGCACGCATGACAGAGCGGGCGATTCTGGAAAAAGAGAACCTCATCATTGGTGCCCCTGAACCGAAGCGTAATGTCGAAAAGCCTTGAACATATTAACATACAAGGAGATATAGCGATGCGTCGTCCCTACACTACACAAAAATTTGCAGTGTTAATACTAACAGTTTTATTTTCCATAACGGGTGTTGCCGCGGCGCAGGTGCCTTTAGAACCACCGAGCGGGATCTCAGGTAAAGTTATTGACTCGGAAGGAAACGCTGTTGCCGGATTCATGTTCACCATTCAACCGATGCAGTTCCGCGATGGACATCTACAGCCTGGTGGTATGTTCCTAAACCCTTTCCAACAAGTGCCTGAAGGTATGGAGGGACCAGGAATGCCTCGTAGGACTGTCAGGGTGGAAACCGACTCAGACGGAACTTTCACTGCCGCCAATATCCAACCTGGACTCGTCCAATTAAACGTGATCCCAAGTGCTATGCTGGATGCGTTTGAGAAAATTGACCCAGAAAAAATACGTCAAGGCGAGCGGGTTCCGCCCGAAGTGATGAGATTTGGGACTCTTGAGCCAGATAAGAGAATTACCTCCATTCGGGTCGGAAGAATCACCTTCTTCAATTATACCGAGAGGCATGTTCCTGCCTTTTTTGGTGGACTTACTTTCGCGCTGAAGTCTGGTGTCGTGCTTAAAAACGTCGAAATCACAGTCAAGTCTCGGATGCAGATTCGTGGGCAGATTACTTACGCTGATGGTACGCCCCTCGCGAACACCGAAGGACGGATTAGAACGCGATGGCGGGATGAGGCGAGTCCGAACCATCGTTCAAGTAGCTCGGCACAATTTTTTTCGGATGCTGATGGTCATTTTATGTTATACAGAGATGAACCGGGGTATTACACGCTTTCTTTTGAACATAACGGTTTCTCTGCGGGGGCGGGTCCTTTTTTACTCAAAGATGGTGTGGCACCAGAGAATCTGATTTTAACGCTTGACGGCAATCCACCCGATGTCGAACAACCAGCTGATCAGAAAATTGGTGCCGGTGCTCCTATTCAAAAGGGTAAAATCCCTGCTGGTGCTGGAAACGTTGTTGTTGAAGAAGTTGAAATTCCACCTGAAGTTGTCGCTCGCGCGGTTGTGCCACCGCGAGTACCAAAGCCACCGAAAAGTGTATGGGTCATTAACCCCACAAATGGACACGCTTATAAAAAAATTCAGTGTCAAGACTGGCACGACGCACAACGACAGGCTATTGAGGAAAAGGCCCATCTCGTTTCTATTAACAATGAAGACGAACAGCACTGGCTTCAGATCATTTTTAAGGTTCACTCTACATGGATCGGACTTACCGATGTAGAAAAAGAGGGAGAATGGCAGTGGGATAGCGGTGAACCTGTGACCTATACCAACTGGGCAGCCCAACCGGTCTTCCCTGACGGACAGCCAGAGACCGAAAAAGATTACGTTGTGTTCACTTTTAGAGACGGCGAATGGCAGTCTGTCGGTCCCAAAAGCCATTTCTGGCGAGCGACACGAGAAGCAATCATCGAAAAGGACGGATTGGTTTCTAAAGTGCCTGCTGTAGAAGGGGCTGATGAAGAGTAGCTCTGCTTTATGTGGTTCTAACATTTCTGCCATGTCGCTATCAATAACGCAGCAGAACAACATTGGCTCCTTGGAGTCTTCAGACAAGAAAGACTGTTGAAGGATGAAGCAGAACAGCAATGGGACCTCAAAGCCTTTGGACAAGAGAGCTTCTGGATTGGACTGACTGACGAGACAAAAGAGGGGAACTTATACTGGGATAACGGCGAACCGGTCACTTATACCAACTGGGGTTCACCACAGCAGATTGTTAACGAAGACGACTCGCTAAAAAACAGCGGTGCAAGCAAGAATTATACTGTCTTCGTCGGAAAGACAGGGAAGTGGCAGATGGTGCGTCACGGGAGTTCCGTTGCGGGTTTAATTGAGAAAGCGATTCTGGAAAAAGAAAACTTCATCGCTGGCGCATCTGAATAAGAAAATGATAGTTTTTCCGTCATCAATTATAACATGATCAGGACTTACGCAAATTGAGCAAAAACGGGTATTTTCCACGTAAAAATTAGACATTCAAACGTTTTTAACCCCCTAAACCCCCCTTATCAGGGGGACTTTAAGAGCGGATGCGTAAGTCTTAATGATCTTATTTTTTATGATTATGTACCGGCTTTACTCTTAACAAGCGTCACTATACGGGAATCGGAGATGATTATGAAAAATAGCGTACTCTTGTGCATGACTGCGATGGCACTTCTTGAAAAGGTAGATGCGTTTGATGGGCAATAGTCCTTGTCGGACTGCGGTTTTTCTCCATTTGATGTTTCAATATTGAAAAAAGGGGAGTTTGCATGTACCTCCAATGTCCCAATCTAAAACTTGGAATCCTCCTCGGAGTTGTGGTGTTCTCTTTTGCTGTTGGTACTAAAGTGCAAGCAGATAACCACCCGCAAATTCGCGCGCGAGTCGTCTATGCTGACGGAACGCCACTTGTGAACGCGGAAATATACGTTTTGGTGGTAAACAGCGAATTCGACGCAAGCGGCGGTGGAAGTTCGGGAAGCACAAGGCAAACCGATGCAGATGGGTACTTTGTGGAAAACCTTCAAGGAAGTGATGAAGATGAATTTTATATGCTTGGTGTTGCGTATCAGGGGCATTTCGTGAAAGCACCGCCCTTTATTTTTCATAAGGGACAACCAGAAGTTCATCTACTTCTAACACTTGATGATCAAGCTCTGCCAGATAGGGGACCTCCGCAAATCTTCGAAACATTAGAAGCATTTCTTAAGCCACCACCGGTATGGGTTGTAAATCCGACAAACGGACATGCTTACAAAAGAATTTATTGTCCCGATATAATGGAAGCGATGACCCTTGCCTCTGCAGAGAACGCTTATCTGGTTTCCATTAACGATGAAGCAGAAGAAGAATGGATATTGGAGGTCTTTGATCCAGATGATTTTTGGATTGGACTCAGTGATGTTGAAGCGGAGGGACAGTGGGTCTGGGCCAGCGGCGAACCTGTTACGTATACAAACTGGGGAACACATGAACAACATGGTGGGAACACCGAGATGAAAGATTATGTCATTTCTGTCTGGGGCGGCACATGGGAGGCAGTTGCACTCGGAGATAAACAGACTGTTTTTCTTAACCAGGCAATTCTCGAAAAAGTAGACCTGCCTGTTAAGGAGGTATCGAACCCTTTGGAAAAAGGTATATGGGCTATAAACCCTGAAAACGGACACGCGTATATAAGGGTTCGCTGCAGCAACTTGGCAGATGCCCAGAAGCGCGCCGCTGCCAAAGGTGCACATCTCGTTGCTATTAACGACGAAGCGGAACAGGAATGGCTATCAGGACTCTTCGGGAATCATCTTTACTGGATCGGGCTCAGCGATGCGGAAAAAGAGGGAGAATGGATATGGCAGAATGGAGAACCGCTTACTTATTTAAATTGGGGAAATAAACACAGTTTTCCGCGTAGTACCCTCTCGTCCGAAGAGAAAGATAATGCTGTTATGACGTTTATGAACGGGCAATGGCACGCTGTGGGTCCTGGGGACCCGTTCTGGCGTATGACGGAACTGGCGATCCTTGAAAAGGAGATACCTCGAACTGGCGAAGCTGCCGAAGGCAAGTGAATGCCTTATCTCAAGACTGAAGGTGTCCACAGTAGGCACAGGCATCTAATCGGACAGTTCCACCGAATGTTTCACGTTCAGCCGTTAGATAGGTTTCGTGGTTGGTAACGCAGTTTGTGTTTTCACACTGTTTTTCAGTCGTAGCGATCTCTCGTTTCGGCGGTTGCGTCAAGATAAGTTGTTCCAACCCCATAAGACTGGCGATCAGTGCCATCCGAACCGGGACTGCGTTCGCGGATTGCTCAAAATAGGCGGCACGCGGGTCGTCATCCAACTCATAAGCGAGTTCGTTGACGCGTGGGAGCGGGTGCATGATCATCGCATCGGGCTTGGCGTGCTTCATAACTGATGCATTTAACAGATAACTCCCACGGACAGTCGCAGCATCCATATTCGGTGGAAGTCGCTCCTCTTGAAGTCGATTGACATAGATGACATCCAACCTGTCAATCACTTCTGTAATACTCTCTACCTCAATTGGTATCTGCCCGTAGCAGTGTTCAAGTTGCGCGAGCACCCAGGGTGGCATCTGTAGCGGTTTCGGTGCGATGTGAATTAAGTTTCCACCGAACCGCGCAACCGCAAGCGCGAAGGAGTGTGCCGCACGTCCGAACTGCAGATCGCCGCAGACACCGACGGTTAACCCTTGTATCTTTGATTTCCGGCATATAATCGTATAGAGATCCGCGAGTGCCTGTGTCGGGTGCGTATGGCTCCCGTCACCACCATTGATGACCGGGATGTGCGCATGACGTGAAATAACACGTGCCGAACCTGCCCAGTTGTGTCGAACAACAATAAGGTCGGCGTAATTTGTCACCATCCGTGCCGTGTCTGCAAGTGTTTCTCCTTTCGTCGCGGAAGTTGCCCGCGGATCAGAGAAACCGAGAGTCCTACCGTTGAGTCGTTCCATAGCACTCTCAAAGGAGAGCCGTGTGCGTGTGCTCGGTTCATAGAAAAGGGTTGCCAGCAATTTGCCGCGGCAGATCCCTGCCCACGTCTCCTGTTGCGACTGCATCCCTGCTGCGAGTCGAAATATTTGCTCGATTTCAAAATTCGACAAATCGTCGAGTGTTACCAGATGCCGCATTTTCCTCCTCTCGGACATTTTGTAAGTATACCCATTAATTGCTTATATTCCTACTTATTGAGAGATTGCATGAACGCTTCAAGGCTGTCGGATTGCGGAACTGTAAGTAGCACTTGTTTGAGATCCTGCATATCGTCTATAGATTCAAGAGCCGGTTTTAAAGCATGAACGGCATCAGTTTTGAATTGCACCCCAAGCAATGTGATGATGCTTTCGATCATGCCTCTTCTCTCACCTTGTTCAAGACCTTGTTCAAGACCTTCTCGTTTCGCTTCTTCTTTTGCTTCTTGGATATAGTGTTGGAAGAAAGGAGATTCTTGCATGATACCCTCCGGTAAAAGTTGTTTAATTAATTGTGGTTCGTAGACCAAACCGCTAAAAACACCTAATGCTGCCAGTAAAGTGTCCCGTGTATGTTGGTCTGTGAGGGCCGACGCTGTTGCATCAACGCATTTTTCCAACCAACCATTCGGATCTATGCCTTCTGGCGACTTCATCAGTGGTGTGAAAGGCATTAACCCGGGGGCTTGCATTTCTAAAACTGATTGTCCGTCTATCTCAATCAACCTCACCACTTTGTAGCGCAGTGTATATTCGTAACCGTGTCCTTTGTAAGCATAATAACCTGTATCGTCTCTGCCTGCTTTGGGATGCAGATAGAGGACGTTGGAGTAAACAGGTATCTCGTGTAAGTTCACGAGGAAACCGTTATATCCGGCGATACGAGACCACATGGGTTTCCTACTGGTATCTGCCTGCACTTCCGTATGAAGTATCGCTGTTTCATTACCGAACTGCACCTTTAAGGTACTATCATTTTGATGTGTCTTGAGTGTCGGTTCCTCGGTTTCGAGTTTCTCCAGAACTATAATGTCTGAATGCCCGATCATGAATTCTGCGAATTCTTGTGAGTATTCCAACATGATGTATTTCGCTGCGTTGTCGTAGTACTGTGCCATACTGTTATTATACACAAAATTTTTAGAAAATACAATCTTTTGACGGTAACTATGGATCCACCTTCAGGCTGCCGACCAGTTCTTTAATAGATTTCATATCTGCATTTTTGAGATAGGTGTGAATGCCTTTTACCACTTCCATTGATGCTTGTGGGTTGACGAAGTTCGCTGTTCCGACGGCTATAGCGGATGCCCCAGCGATAAAAAATTCCACCGCATCTGTTGAAGTCATAATGCCGCCCATCCCGACGATAGGGATAGAGACAGTTTTGTGGACCTCCCAGACCAATCGCAGTGCTACAGGCTTTATTGCGGGCCCGGAGAGTCCGCCTGTAACGTTTGCGAGTTCCGGCTTCCGCGTTTCCGCGTTGATTGCCATACCGAGAAGCGTATTGATAGCGGAGAGTCCGTCTGCTCCTGCGTCCTCAACGGCACGTGCGATTACAGTAATGTCTGTAACATTCGGGGAGAGTTTCACCAGTAATGGTAGGTGCGTTTGGGTACGGACTTCTTTGACAAGTTGATGCGCTAATGTCGCGTCAACACCGAAACTCATGCCACCACAATCTAAGTTCGGACAAGAGATGTTGAGTTCTACACCCGCAATACCTTCAGCAGTGTTGAGTTTCTCAACGACGGTTAGGTATTCCTCCACTGTTTTACCACAGACGTTAACGATTACCGGCACGTCAAAACCTCGGAGGTAGGGGAGTTTTTCCGAGATGAAACCGTCCACGCCGACGTTCTGAAGTCCGATTGCGTTGAGCATACCGGAGGGTGTTTCCATGATCCGTTGCATCGGATTGCCGGGCCACGGCACACTCGTAACACCTTTAACGACCACCGCACCGAGTCGGTTCAGATCTACGAAATCGGCGTATTCGGAGCCGTAACCAAAGGTACCAGATGCGGTCATGACGGGGTTCCGCATCTCGATTCCGCCAATATTCACACTGAGTGATACGTCTGTTGTATCCATCTTGTTTTTGTATCCGAAATGACAATAACCGCTTAGTGAATAAATTCGAGAATGCCCTCAAACAATAGTAAAAAAATAATAACAACACATATCTCAATTGGTATTATCACGTGGGACCATTTCGTTGGTAATTTGTCTTTAAAAAAAGTTGCAACGGCTAAAATAGACAATACTATGAAGCTTGTCAGTCCGTCAACGATATTTCCTGAAAGGAGATTGCTCACCGCCAAGCCTATCGCGCATATCCCAGCGAAAATACCGACAATGTGATGACGTTTCATAAGGTATGCTCCTACAAGTGATATGTTTTGAATACGTGTTAGAATCAGGGCATCAATGCAATAAAAAATTTACCACTAACGGACTTCAGATGTCAAGCAATATTTTGCATTCTCTTGGAAAGAGGTTTACCAACTGAGGTAGACAACCCGAAAATCGAAAATCAACCCCAGAATGCTAATCATAGATGCAACGATTACATCACCGATAACCAAGCCGATGAAAAACGGAATCGACCGCCGGTATAAACGAACACCGCCGGTTGAAAGTAAAATCCGTTTGACTGTCCAACTGATTAAGAGCGGAAACCAGAGTCCGGTGAAGGTCCACCAACTCGAAACGACATATCCGACGGGATGTAGGGGCCACTGAATGAATCGCCATCGCAAAAGCAGGAGGCCGATGGCAAAACCGAACCCACCGGCAGTGTAGAGCATCCCAGCGATACTCGTTTCGCTGGGATTATAGAGCCATCCGGCAAGTCTGTTGAAAGCGGCGCGGGCATACCACGAACGCGCTTGCTCTAAACCGACCTCGTAAGAGAGATGCAGGTGTCCCCACGCTGCAGAGAGCGCGCCCACGAAGATAGCAATCGCTAATACCCAGAGAAGATGCGTCGGATTGAAACGGGTTTGATGTGCAAGTTTTAATCCTTCTAACTGGTGCGGCATCGGGTGCGCGCGGTAAGAGAGATGGTTCAGCCAGAAGAAGAGCGACATCACCGAAAGGTTCCGGTTGCCGATTCGCCGCGTGCCGAGTGCGTCTGTTAGGAGAAGATCAGGACCGGCGTTGTAAAGGTCGTGTGCAGGCGGCCCGAGTTCGGCACGGATACGCGTAATCGTCACCGACATCGCGAAATAGAGAACGAAAAATAGGATGGCGAACCAGAGAGACATCCCCGCCTTCAGACAGAATGCGAGAATTAAAATGAACCCAACGAGTACGCCGATTGATGCCGTTCTATAGCGTAAAGCCTCACCCGCGTCATGTACGGTGTTTTTGCTTGGGTGTTTCTTCAGGGTAACCCCGCCCCTACTAAAAACTGTTTGTAACACAGTCCTGACATGTGCACGTCCCATCCACAGCGTCCAGAGGAATAGTGCCATCCATACCCCGCGAATTTGTGCCATCTCCTTCGGGAATCCGATCGCACCACGCCAGCCGAAACTCTCGCCGATAATCCTTTCAAAATGCCAAAATAGATGGAAAAACCAGCAGGAGAACCCTAAATCGAGGGGTATCAAGAAACCCACACCGACTGCAAACGGAAAGAAACTGATACGGAAACCGGGATTATTCATCGCGCTCCACGGTTTTTCAGCGAGCCGAAAACTGTGATAGAGCGGAATTGTTGGAAAAACCGGATCAATTTGATGTAAACTATAAAGCAGGTTCAGAACGGCAGCGATGCATAGACCGACAGTCATCATTCGTCGATTGAAAAATAGGTGCGGTGCGGTTTTTAGGTTACGGACGTTTGCTGCTGCCCGTGTAATTTCGTATGGGAGTTGTGCAATCGGATAGGTCAGTCGTTCGTGCTCCTGCCACTGTTTGCGTAAAAGCACGTTCAGGCAGAGCATCGTCACCCCGATGACGAGACAGAAACCGACCCAGATAAGTGTCGGTAGTAGCCATGCGTTTATATGTGTTTGTAGATAGAACGTGCTTTCGCCTTCATAAAAGCCACGTAGGACCTCCTGTTTTCCAACGACAAGCCATTCCGGGAGATGCTGATGAAAGAGTTGTGCCCATTCGTTTTCAGTCGTTGCGTACCAAAAACCGTTCCCCATCAACGGCACCAAGACCTGCAGCATGTCGCGCCCGGCAAAAACGGAGGCTTGGCACAGCATCGCATAGATCGTTAGCAATTCTGCCTGCGTGAACGCCAGACTCGGTCGTAAGCGACGTAGGATTGCACTGAATCCGATAAGCACAAGTAACGTAAACAGCACGTTGAACAGGAGTGCCAGACTTGTTGGTCGGTTGGAGTCCCAAATATAGCTGAGATGCAGGATCCAGTAACTATTGAAAGGTATAAGTAGGATTCCGAGCAGTACTGCGCGGACAGTGACAGGACTTTTTGATGGGTGTTTCATGTTTAAGCGGACGCAGCATTACTCTTTAGTATAGGAGGTTCGGATGTTGATAGAGGAAATATTTGAACTTGAACCTATTTTAGCCGCTTCATGAAACTTTGTCAATGTAGTTATTCTTTAGGTCTTATAGAGGTTGTGTTGTTTTTTTTAACAAGGAAGAATGGCAGTCCACGAGAAAGACAATAAACAGTAGCAACTATGGCAAGTATCATACTATGAAGTGCCACCGTTTAGGCTTATAAAAGATTGCAGGGACAGAGGTTTAACTTCGTTCACAAACCAAAATTCCTTACTTTTCCCCCAATTGAAAACAGGTAGAAGTGCGTTTTGCACATACCACGTCTTTAAATTATTTGGAAATTGTGGATGAACAACCATACCCCCCACGGCTCCGCTAAATGTCAATAAAAGTTGATTAATTTCAAATTTTTTTCTATGTATCCATGAGACTGTACCATATATAATTGCGATACATACTGGAAGATGTGCCGCTGTGTAGGCAAGGGCATACACAGTTGAAATCAGCAGGAGTTTCCATCGCTGCTGTTTCCAGAGTGATTCTATGAAGAGAAGGATGAGTACCAATGATAGGACATGCGGACGTACCATACATAGTCTTTGTATGAAAATATAATTAGTACCGAAACCAACCAGCGTCCAAATAAATGGGTGTTGAACCTGAAATTGATTAAGCAACCTATAAAAAAGTGTAAAGAACACACCAACCAAAACCGAAATCGCGACTTTTCCCGCAATTATCAAATTCGGGAAAACGAAAATAAAAGGTATCAGATACACATGGAATAGGAATTCTTTATCTGCAAATTTATCTTTCCAGATACCTACTTGTGTCCACGGAAACTCTTTTAACATCCCTTGCTGTGTTATGAGTTCGCTAATTTTGATGTGGTAGTACGGATCAATTCCAACGAAACCGGGGCTGGAAAGTTGAATGAAAAAGGTGAGAGTTGCAAAAAAACTGAAGACAGACAGAAGTTTACCATAATAAGTTTTTTTGTTCGAGGTTTCAAAAACGCGGGTTAAATGTTGAAATAGAGAGGAAATGTGAACGAGTTTCTTAGTGCCAAACCTCAAAGCATTGTGCCAATACAGGTAAATTAAAAGATGTGTATGAAAAATGAAGGGAGTGAGAAACGAAAATCTATTTAGGTTAATATTTGTGTAGTGGGGGGGGGGGGGGGGGGGGGTTAAAACACGATTAGCAAAAAAGCGTTTAAACCAACCACAAAA
>JAJDXV010000067.1 GCA_022823085.1 Candidatus Poribacteria bacterium | reverse complement strand
CTTTTGGCTATAGGTGGCTCTGTTAGATGAAATTCTTCTGAAAACACAGCGTTCTGGTGTCACAATCTAACAGATTTGCGGCGTACTCGCCCAGATGCGAAGTGCATCGTGGTACAAAAGAGCGATATGCGTAAGTCCTATTCTGGTTACTGGTTACTGGAGACTGTTAACTATTTTTTCATGCCAGGATCTCGTTGACAACCTTTGCTTTCTCCTCGACCCCCGTTAACCGATGATCAAGTCCTTGGAACTTGAAGGTCAACCGTTCATGGTCGATACCGAGTTGGTTGAGAATCGTCGCGTTCAGGTCTCGAACCGAGACCGGGTCTTTGACGATATTGTAGCTAAAGTCGTCGGTTTCGCCGTGAACGATCCCGCCTTTGATACCGGCACCCGCCATCCATATTGTGAAGCATTTCGGGTGATGGTCGCGTCCGTAGTTCTCTTTCGAGAGCGCGCCTTGGCAATAAACGGTTCGTCCGAACTCACCGCCCCAGACGACGAGTGTATCGTCAAGCATCCCGCGTTGTTTCAAATCCTGAACGAGTGCCGTTGACGGTTGATCAATGTCGCGGGCTTGGTTACGGATGTTTTTGGGGAGATCGCCGTGCTGGTCCCAACCGCGATGGAAGATTTGGACGAGTCGGACATCGCGCTCCATCATCCGCCGTGCGAGGATACAGCAGTTGGCAAATGTACCGGGGGTGTCAACTTCCGGGCCGTACATCTCCTTAACCTTGTCGGATTCTTGCGTCAGGTCTGTGAGTTCAGGCACGGAGGTCTGCATACGGAACGCCATCTCATATTGCGAGATACGCGCATGCGTTTCCGGGTCACCGACTTCTTGATAGAGTTCCTCGTTGAGTTTCACCAACGTATCAAGCATCTGTTTGCGTGCTTTTTCACTCATCCCTTCAGGATTTGAGAGGAACAGTACTGGATCGCCTTGACTACGGAGCAGCACGCCTTGGTGTTCCGATGGCAGGAAACCGGATCCCCAGAGACGGTTATAGAGTGCCTGTGCACCTTTCGGACCGCTCCACGTGGCGTTCATCACGATAAATGCTGGCAGATTCCTGTTTTCGCTGCCGAGTCCATAACTCAGCCATGCGCCGAGGCTCGGTTTGCCGGGCGTTTCGTCACCTGTACAGACAAAAGTGATCGCCGGATCGTGATTGATCGCATCGGTGTGTATCGACTTGATAATGGCGATATCTTTTACCATGGAAGCCGTATGCGGCAGCAATTCGCTAAGCCATGCACCATCGCTGCCGTTGTCATGCTTTTTGAACTCGAAAATAGACGGCGCGATCGGAAAACGGGCTTGCCCGGAAGTCATCGTCGTGAGGCGTTGTCCCATGCGGACAGATTCTGGGAGGTCTTTATCGAACCATTCTCCCATCGTCGGTTTATAGTCGTACAGGTCCATCTGCGAGGGAGCACCGGACATAAACAGGTAGATGGCGCGTTTCGCTTTCGGCGCGAAATGCGGGAGTTCCGGCAGACCGCCAACCCGCGTTCCCGCTTGCTGTTCGAGGGCTTGAACAACACCACTCGGTAACAGTGAAGAGAGGGCTGCACCCCCAAGTCCCATAGCACATTTACCAAAGAATTGGCGACGCGTTTCAAGCTGCAAATATTCTTTAATCGGGTCCATTATACGGCTCCTCGCGCGGTTCAAAACCACGCCTACGAGTATAACAAGACAGGCAGTAAGTCTTGTTAACCCTTATTCAGGACTTCGTCCAGATTCAGGATTAGGTTCGCAATCATCGTCCACGTAGCGACTTCGACTGCATCTAAGTTTTCATCGGGTTTCGATTCACCGACAGTAATGAGTGCTTTCGCGGCTTCCGGATCCGCTTTGAATTCTTCGGTGTGCGCCTGTAGCGTCTCAAGGAGTAACGCGGCTTCCGACGGTTTCGGTTCACGGGCGGTCGCTATCTCAAACATAAAGGCGATCCGTTCCTCCGGCGTTTCGCCGCCCTCTTCGAGAGTGCGTTCCGCGAAGACGCGTGCCGCTTCAAAGAACTGCGGGTCGTTCATCAGCATTAACGCCTGCATCGGTGTGTTCGTACGTTCACGGCGGATTGTGCAAGCCTCGCGTGACGGCGCGTCTAAGATGTTCATCTGTGGCGGCGGTGCCGTCCGTTTCCAGAAGGTATAGAGACTTCGACGGTATATTTTATCCGCCCCGGTGTCTTTAACAAAAGTGTCAGTATTAGACCCGGTAAACCCGACGGCTTTCCAGAGCCCCCCCGGTTGCGGCGGTTTCACGCTCGGTCCACCAATTTGCGTATGCAACAGACCACTCGCTGCGAGTGCGTTATCTCGGACGATTTCGGCATCGAAACGATACCGCGGCGCACGAGAAAGCAACACGTTATCAGCGTCACGCTCCAGTTTTTCAGGTGTAACCTTCGCGCCCTGACGGTATGTCGCTGAAGTGAGCATCAGTTTCAGCATCGCTTGTACATCCCATCCAGAGGCAACAAATTCAGTTGCCAACCAATCAAGGAGTTCCGGATGCGACGGCGGCGTGCCTTGCGTACCGAAATCCTCTGCTGTTAAGACAATTCCGGTGCCGAAGATGTTCTGCCAGAAACGGTTTACCGTAACACGTGCGGTGAGCGGATGTTTCGGTGAGACCAACCATTTCGCCAGTGACAATCGGTTCGGTGGTGCACCCTTGACCATCTGTGGAAGGACTGCCGGGGTCTGCGGGGTGACCTCCTCGCCTCGGTGTTGATACGCACCGCGTTCGAGAATGTACGCACCGCGCGGTTCCGTTCTCTCCTGCATCACAAGCGTCGTGGTGATAGCACTATCCAGAGTGTTCCTTTTCTTCTGCATATCCGCTAAATCGGCGTAGAGCTTTCTCAGACCTTCGTCCTTTGAGACGTTCCGGCGGTAGTATTCTCGGATTTGCGTCTGTTGCTCCGCACTGCGTTGCCCGCTTTCAATTGCAATCGTATCAACGATGTTCGCTTTTACGATCGGTTCATCGGATTCCATACGGAAGAAGAAACCGGACGGACCGGAATAGTTGACCACCTTTAGCAGGAGCGCATTGTTGCCAGGATTCAGTTGGATTTGGAGTTTATCTGTATCCGGTGCCGCATCACGCTGGATATTGCTCGCAAGCACCTCCGTTTGGTTTACCCAAACCTTCAATGCGTCGTTACTACTCAGATAAAGCGTCGCTTTCTGTCTGGTTTCGGAGACGATGTTCCGATAGAGGTATGTCGCGCTATTTTCACCGACAATGTCGTTATGAACCTGTCCGTCTGACCAGTGCGTCTGCTGTTGCCACGTCAACGTCTCCGAACCGACGGTGAATTTATCCTGTGTATTGACAGGTTTGGTTTCCGGTTCATAGACATTATAGAAGGCGATGTTACCGTGTTCAGCAGTAAACGGACCGACCGAATGCCAATTTTCAAGCGATACTTTAGAACCCATCGGGTAGATCGTCGGGACATCTGTAACGGCAAGTCTGAACCGTCCGAAGTGGTGTTTCGCATGTTCAGATTCGTGTTTAAGGCGAATCCTTAACACGCCGCCTTCTCTGCCGAACGGATTTGCGACAAGAAAGATCGCTTGCCGACCGTTGCCCGGATTTTTATTACTTTCCAATCCCCATCCGGTTTCAGGTGTATCGTCGATTGCATTCAGAATAACAAAATCGCCGTTTGGCTGTTCGTAATCCGCCCAGGCTTGTACGATGGGGAGAGGTGTCCACGGATCGTGTTCTTCGGCAGTTTCCGCTTTTTCAGTTACCAGTTTCGAGTTACCAGTTACCAGAGAAGAAGTTTCTTTACTGGCTACTGGTGACTGGTTACTGGTGACTTCTTTTGCGGTTTCAGTTTCTGGGGGTGCGTCCTCAGCCACATCGGTTTCCGGGGCGGATTCTTCAGCGACATCCGTTTCTGGTGGCGCTTCTTCGGCGACATCCGTTTCCGGCACGACCTCTTCTTCTGTTTTTGACATTTTCGCGGCTTCCGCTGCCTTCTCTGCTGCTTCCTTCGCAGCGTTAAGGACTTCCGCTGCCTCTGAAACAGGAACGACATCAACAGAAATTCCTGTCAGAACCACATTGCTGTTATCACTGCGTCCGATACCACTTGCTGGCAAAGATTCGTCTGGGAGACCTTCGAGTCGCAAAGCACTCCAATTACCGGACGGCAGTTCAGCAATAATCTCGTAGACCTCTTTGTCAGGGTTCGTGCCGCTCGCTAAAACGGAATTATCTTCCTGAATTTCGAGCGTCGCACCCCCTTGCGAGAGGACAACGTTCGGTTTAATGTATGTCCATCTCGGTATGCTCTTTTCCCACGCGATTTGGGCAGTATCAATATGTGGAAGGGCACCTTTGCGCTGTCCATCTAAATCGGCGATCTGCGCGTCAAAGTTTGCGAGTTGCGCCTTTTGCTCCGGTGTCGGCAGCTTCACGACCGGCGGCGAATCCTTGCGGTTACCGTCCATCGCATTCTCAGTGATGTTGTTAAAATAGGCGTAGAGCTGATAGTATTCCTTCTGCGTAATCGGGTCGTATTTGTGATCGTGGCACTGTGCACAGCCGGCAGTTAATCCCATCCAGACGGTGGCGGTCGTATTGGCTCTATCGACAGCGTATCGGACGTAGTATTCGTCGGCGATGGAACCGCCTTCGCTTGTCGTGACGTGGCTCCGATTGAAACCGGTAGCGACACGCTGCGCAAGCGTCGGTTCCCGCAATAGGTCACCTGCCAACTGCTCAATCGTAAACTGATCGAACGGCATATTTTCGTTGAATGCGTTGATAACCCAATCCCGATAGGGCCACATTTCGCGGTAGTTGTCTAAATGCAATCCGTGCGTATCCCCGTAGCGTGCGACATCTAACCAGAACCGTGCCAGATGTTCCCCGTATTCCGGCTTCGCCATGAAGGTATCAATGAGATTTTGGTATGCGTTTGGGGCGTCGTCATTTAGGAATCGGTGTATATCTTCAAGTGTTGGTGGCAAACCGGTAAGATCGAAACTTAAGCGTCGGATGAGCGTCCGTTTATCCGTTTCGTCCGCGGGTTGTAGCCCCTCTTTTTCGAGACGTGAAAGGATGAACGCATCAATCGGGTTTCGCACCCAGTCTTTCTTCTTGACATCAGGCGGCATCGGTTGGAGAAGTGGCGTGAATGCCCAGTGTTCTTCCCACTGCGCGCCTTCGCGAATCCACTGCGTGAGTGCCTCAATCTGCTCCGGTGTCAGCGTCTTATTGAAGTCCGATGGCGGCATGCGATAGGTCTCGTCCTCGGATATGATGCGGAGATGGAGCTCACTCTCTTCAGGTTTACCGGGGACGAGTACCGGATACCCGCTCGGTTCGGAAAACGCTCCCTCTCTCGTATCAAGGCGCAGGTCAGCCTGTCGGGTTTTCGCATCTGGTCCGTGACAGGCGTAGCAGTTATCCGAAAGAATCGGACGGATGTCAAGATTGTAATTAAGGGCTGCTTCTGCGGTTTCGTGGTGTTCTGCAGATGCCGTGGGCAGTCCTAACACAACACAACACAAACATACGAACGCAGCAAATAGTGGAACCGTACTTTTAGCGATCTTCACTGGGAATTTCTCCTGTTTTATCGTTGTAGTCCGCAACTTATCAGTTTGATTTTCTATACCAAAAATCTAAACCGCAATTTCCGATACCAGATTCGGAAACTTGTGACGTTTCGTTAATCAAAAAGTTTAGCACCGTTGCCATATTCTATGATACGCTCGCGCTTTTGTCAAACATTTTTCCACTTAAGTGGATATTCAGTTTTTGTTGATATGCTACACGCGGTGTGATATAATCCTAACAATTACCACTCCTCAAGGAGCAACAGAATGGCATTTAGTGATTTCAAAGCGATCCCTGACGTTCAGAAAAAATTTGGCATCCGACACATCGAAAATGACTTCATAAAGATTGAGGCGGGTGTGTCCCCTTCCGAACAATTTCTGCAAGAATTGGAGTTTAGCAGGCAGTATATTCCGATTTTTGCGTCTGAGGGCGCGCGCTGTGAAGCCGTTATTTTCCCCATTTTGCGAGAGGTCTACAAAAAGCACGCTAAACACTATGCCCTCTGGATAAAGGAACCCCTTGCCTACGATGAAACGCTGAGCGGTACCCCAGATTATTTTATTTCAACACGCTCTGAGTTAGGTAAACTCGTTGTCGGTACACCCTTAATAATGCTCGTTGAAGCCAAGAAAAACGACTTTGAGCAAGGCTGGGGACAATGCCTCGCGGAATTAGTCGAATTACTTATTCTGTTGCTACTTTTTCAAAAATGATAACGTGCTGCCACGGCAAGTCATCAAGCGTCTCTACCCAAGACAGCGGATGCGGTGTCGCCTCTTTAATCACCTGCAATTCGCTCATCTTGTGCAGGCGTTTGATCGGGACCTTGTCATCTTCCAAGCGGTATTCAACAAAAACCACTCTCCCGCCTGTTTTAAGACCCCGACAGATATTCTGCATCATCTCATAAGGATGCGAAAATTCGTGATAGACATCCACCATAATCGCCAAATCCACCGAATTCGGTGGCAGTTTCGGGTCGGTAATTGTGCCTAATATCCCTTTGATATTGGTAATACCTTCTTCCGCCATGTTCTCAGCAAGGATGTCAAGCATCTCTTGCTGTATTTCAACACCGTAGACGATCCCTGTCGCCCCGATTTTCGGTGAAATACGCCGAGCAATGTAGCCTGTGCCGATACCGATATCCGCCACGACATCCCCCTCCTTGAGTTTTAGGAGTTCAACGAGACGGTTCGGCATCTCTTCACGTTCACGTTCCGGACGTTCCAACCAGTCCGCACCTTGATGTCCCATCACCTGCGATATTTCACGTCCCATGTAAATTTTACCGATCCCGTCTCGGCTGCGTGCGCGCTGTTCATAGCGTGTACTCGCTGGACGCGTAGACGCTGTTTCCGATTGTGACTCACCGCTTGGCACCGTTGTAACATAAGTTAGCAGAAAACCCACGCCAACAATGCATACCAAAACATAAAATTTTCTGAGCATTGGTTTTATACTACCTCCATTTTATCTTGGTAATCCTAAGATCCTGCAAATCCTGATTCAGATAATAGTTTTACCACCTTCCGAGATAGAGGCCTCGGTTCTCCATCGGCATTGATACACGCTTACCTTGCTGACGTTGCGAATCAACGATTGCGAAAACCATCTCAGTGCTTCGGTGCGCGAGATGAATATTACCGCTTGTCTCCGTATCGGTCTCGATCGCATCAACAATGTCTTCAATACAACCGACGGTGCCGCTTTTCCGTTCATAAGGCGGGAATTGCGCTTCCAAAATCTCGTTAAACTTCCCTTGCCGTTTGCGGAGGTGAAAACCGAGTCCGTTATTGCGCGCGCGTACAATACCGTCGCTACAATTCACCTCAAACTCATAAGCCGTACCCGGGATACTGATAGCGTTGATACCGTTCTCAAAACGGACGAACCCCATAACAATACCCGGATCCGATTCCGTACGATTATCCTCGAAATCGGCATCGTCAACGGCGACATTGCCTTGCACGTATTCAATCGGCGAATCACTTGCCAAAAAGAGGAGCATATCCGCTGCGTGCGTGTATCCCCAGAGTGCAGCACCGCCACTATAAGCAATGATCGCACGTCTCTCGCCCAACTCACCGCTTTCGAGGAGTTCACGCATTTTGATGTATCCCGGTGTGAAACGCCGCTGCGTGCCGAGGTTAAACTTGACGTTATACTTCTCGCACACTTCTACCATTGCGTCCGCCTCTTCCATAGAAGCACACAACGGTTTATCACAGTAGATACCTCTCACGCCGTTTTCTGCGGCGAACGCTGTAATCTCGGCGTGGTTCCCCGGACGTGTGGCGATACTGACAATATCGGGTTTCTCTTCGAGGATCATCTCGCGATAATCTAAGTAATACTTCGGAATCCCCCATTTATTGCAAACGTACTGTGCCTTCTCTTCGACAACATCCGCGGCAGCGATGAGGTCTGTCCGCTCGAAAGCGGCATAGCCTGCGGCGTGCGAATAGGGTAATGCGCCGTGTGGTGTCGCACGGACTTCCTCATCAATTGTGCCACCCATTCGACCACACCCAACAATACAAGCACGATATTGGTTCGTTCCCATTGAAATTCCTCCTGCTCTTTCTATGGCACTAAACGCTCAATTCGACAATACCTTGTTTAACAATCTCTTTCGTATGCTGATAGGATGCCGTTTGCACCAGTTCCTGTACTTCAGGTGTCAAACGGTTGATAATAACTTCAGGCAGACTCGGCTTCCCTTCATATTGCGGACGATAACGGAGAATGAGAAAACGTCTGTCCCGATCCTTCGGTTTCTACCGCAGTACACCGTGCGTCAGCAGTTCAGAAATGAGGACAAAATCGCCTGCTTTAGGTGTGATATTCGTGAAAACGTCGTCCGGTTCAGGGTCAATACCGTCCGGTCCTGGGGTCAAAAGATCCTCAGGTCTCTCGAATTTGCTTTTATGCGAACCCGGAATGACAATAAGTCCACCGTCCCCCGGTTGCACATCTGTTAAGTAAAAGAACGCTACGAAGTCGTTACAGTAGATATGGCTGTTTTTGATTTCGTAGCGAGTCAGCCAGTGCCGTCCCTCGCGCGCACAGTGCAAACCTGCCGGGTTCGTTTCCACCGGTTGCCGATCCGGGTTGTGCTGTTGAAGCGTGAGCGTCCCCGTAACAAACCGCGGTTTATCGAAGGTAAACTCTTTGATAAGGGGCCAGATAGCGGGATGCACCGTCATCGCCTCAAGCGACCTATCGAAAGCGAAACCGTGTTCATACCTACCCCCTTTGCCGGGTTCTAAATCGCGAGGACGCGTCGTGAAACCTTCCGGACGCTCATCAACTGGCGTATGGATATACCGATCAACAGCCACCTGTGCCGTCTTTAACGCTTCACCCTTGACCGCACCTTTGATGTGTAGATAGCCTGTAACGTCAAATAGATAGCGTTGTTCTGGTGTCATTTTCCGCTCCTATGCGTGCGTTTCTGGAGATGTTTATGAGACGTATTGTATCATATTTTGCAATTCTATGTCTATCTATTCTCATAAAAGTCCCAGGGCCATTCAATTGTACCTATTCACTTTATATATATGGATACGTCTTCCTCTGTAGGAGCGAGCTGCGCTCGCGATCTTTCCTAAGAACGGGCACATATGTAAAGCAAAACCATGATCCAAATCGTACAATTGAAT
>JAJDXV010000028.1 GCA_022823085.1 Candidatus Poribacteria bacterium | reverse complement strand
GTGACGGTCTTATGGCGAGGGTGGCAACGGCTAACGGATATTTCCAACACTTTCGCACTTTTTGACGAACTTGAAGAGAAGTGTCCCTCTTAGAACCACCACCGACATATACCACACAAAAAACTTGTGGGTAACAGTAAGGTTATGTGGGAGGCAGGCACACAGCCAAGCGACTGTGCATAACATGCCTGCCAAACTGGTAGTACTGATTATATCACATGAAATCCTTTTGGTCAAACAAAAAATCAGACACAAAGCCTGATTACATTCGACCATCACTTCCTTAAAACAAACCCAGTTCCATGACACAAGCACTTAGCATTTTTCTACATCTCCAAGCTAAAGCATGGAGTTTTGAAAAATGAAGATTTTGATAAACGGATTGTCGGTACCGTGCATTCGGGCATCCCAGAGTGTCGGCATAAATCCGTGATAGATCCCGATGTAGTTTCCTAAACGTTTATCTAACCCGACATTGAAAATACTTAATGGGTTCGGTGCCCGGTCAATAAACAAGTACGCAGTAGAATAGGTTTTGGAATTGCGTAAATCCTGCTGATGCCTTTTGACAGAATCGTTGTAACTCGCCAACCGTTGCTCGTAATCTTGGATCAGCACAACCGTATTCACAACCACAAGTAACAATGTGATAAGTAGTACTGCAGCGAAACGGAATGTCATGAGATTGTCGAGGAGTTCCCTGCGAATGAGTGTTTTAAGCATTTTCTATCACACCTCAACGCGCACAAACGCGAGATATGCACCTGAGAGCAGCACTAAAACGAATAATGTGAGCAGTAATAATTCCGTTGCTGCTGTATTGAAATCTCTACTCAGATCAAATGTATCTTCAAATCTCGGAACGGATTCTGGGCTGATAGGCTTCTTGGAAATGCCTTCACGAACCCCCAAAATATGAAGACTTTCGGGGTCGGCTCTATCGGTGTCAGCAACGAATTCACGGAGTTGACGGGCATAACGTTGTGTGTTTTCCACAAATTGCAAATGCCGCTCAAATCCGGTTCCGGCAAACCCTTCGATAAGATGCTGCAGAAGTGTAGCGGGTGAGATACTGGTGATAGTGCGCGCCCGCTCCACCTGCGAACTCCGATACTTTAATCGTTCTTCATGTTTGCGTTCCCATCTTTCAGCGTTTTCGGTAAAAAACGCACTCTTCCCCCTTAACGTCTTGTCGTCTAACGCCCCCGACCAGAGCCACTCGTCGTATTTATCCCATAAATCCTCTCTAATTGGGTTCCGCTGCTGCCAAACTTCGTCGAAGGATGTCGCCGGTGAGAAGCTGCTTGCGATTGAAGCGAGGGTACTCGGCATGAAAACGACAAGGGTTACCCACGTCAACAGCAGTATCATCAGACTCACCGCGCTCTGTTGTACACGCGCTGAAACTAACAGCCCCAACGCCACAAACAGACTCGTGTACAAAAGTGCAAGCGCGAAAATGATACCTAAACGTCCCCATGCCGCTTCCGTCAGGTGAACGGTACTTGCAGTAGAAATTAATAAAAGGTTCACCAACACGGCAAGTGCAAACGGGATGCTAATGCTGAGCAATGCCCCTAAAAATTTGCCGATAAGGACAGTGTGTCGCGGAATTGAATTGGCTAACATTAATCGGAGTGTACCCTGTTCGCGTTCACCGGAGAAGGCATCAAAGGTGAACCAGAGAGCTATCAAACTCAAGATGTACCCGATGATGAATGCCCAATCCACTTGTGAAACGTTCGGTCCAACGCTCTTATTCTGGAGGTTGGCATCTGGATAGGAGAGGCTCCAGACCCCTTGGAGTGTCACGTTCCCTTCTCCATCGGTTGCGAACACAGGGGGTTCATCCACTTCGATTGTATCTGGTAAAATTAGTTCACCGCCGTTTGCACAGAAATGCAGCGGAGACGGCTTTTTGTAGAAATTGCCCGGTCCGTATTGTGATAGTTTAAAGAGGCTGCCATCGGCGTGAGCCGTTAAGCGATCCGAAGATTCGGTGACGGCGTCCCGATACGTCTGTACCCGTTTTGGATGCTCTCGGAGATGTTTAACGGCATTGGTTACCATCAGTGCGAGCAATAGGACGGTTGTTAGGGCGAATCGGAGGCTATTGAGATTATCGTAGATTTCACGCTTCGTAATATGCCACATAAGTAACCAGTAACCAGTAACCAGTTAACAGTTAACAGTTTTCAGCCTCCGCAGTAAAGAGGTTAGCATCTTCCTCACCTCAATTATTGTGTCCATTAACCCAGCAAACAGATCTGCATCAAGGTACTTGAGGTCGCGAGCAAGGAGAATGAGATATTCTGTTTCATTCGCTGAACCCATAGCTATGTGAAGAAAACGCGCAAAGTCAGCAGAGCTGCCTCTGCCGCAGCCTTCAGCGATATTTGTTGGAATCGATGCACACGCACGACGAATTTGGTTTGTCAGCCCATACATCTCTTCGCGAGGAAATTGAGATGTCAACTCATACACCATCAAAGTTAAACCATGAGATTTTTGCCAAACTTGTAACTTCTTAAAATCCTGCATATCTTCTCCTATAGTAGGTTTTAGAATCATCATAAGTAACCAGTAACCAGTTAACAGTTTTCAGTTAAGAGGTTATCGTTTAGATTTCAGTTTTCAGTGGAATCGTTTGCGGTTACCAGTCATCGGTATCTGTTAGAAGAGAGTTTTGACTTAAGCAACTGTCTTTTAACTGGAAACTGGAAACTGGAAACTGGAAACTACTTCACACTTCGCTCTTGACAAAAATCAAAAATATGATTGTGAATAGGATTAGGTTAATCGTCAATAGTAGAAATAAATCTGGTAACGCTCTCTTTGCATTGATGCTGATGTCATTTCTGTGAAAGGAAAACTGCCGGAGTGCCTCCCAGTCGGCTGTGCCTTCGTCGGCGGCGAACCATTGCCGCGATTCAAATATCTTTTGGTCATAGAAATAGTCAACGACAGCGCGCCGGTACCGTTGAACGGTGCTGAAAAAGTCTTGAATACCCTCTAAGTCGGTGCCCGCCCAAGCTTCGGTCGCTGCGTCATACAGACCAGTTGGCGAAAACTTCAACAGCATTTGGCCGAGATTTGCGGGTTGGACGTAGATCGCCTCAAGTGCAGGTTTCCGGACGAGCCACGCTCGTTCCACGGTATTGACAGTCTCTCTATTGTAGAAACGGTAATAATCCTGTACGCGTGGTACATGGGGTTCAGATTCTGCCTTAATTTTTCCGGCGTAGAATCCGGTTTGGTGGAAATAGAGTAATATTGAGGGTTTGTCTTCATCCCTCAAGAAGGAATATTCACCACCTTTCAAGCGAAATCCCCAACCTTCACCGTTCTGCGAGAGGGGACCCAAGACGGCATCATTGCGGAGAAGTCGCTTATTTTCTCTATCCCATTCTTCCCACATCTGTTTGATTTGATTATAGGCGGAGATTTGTGTGTTCGGTTGTGGGACGATATCAACTGCGGTAAGAATCAGATTTGGATACACAAGCACTAAGACACCCCAAACAAACATACAAAGCATAAGTGCGGTACTGGTGCGACGCATCATCGCAGAAATACACATACCGATGAGATAGAACAGCGACACATAGAGGAGCGATGTCAGGACAATCCCGCCGATGCGAAGAAAGTCATCTGTGTCCAGAGCAACCGTAGTGGCTGTCGTCAACAAGATGATGGATAGGAGAAGGCTTATCGACAACGGCACAAGTAGGCAGAGCATCGCGCTGATGTACTTGGCAAATAGGATGTATCCGCGCTGGATGGGGTGCGTCAGTACAAGGCGTAATGTGCCGCGTTCACGTTCGCCAGCGAGGGCATCGTAAGCGAAAATCAGTGCCAGCAGGCTGAGTACGCCCTGAAAAACCAGCACAATATCAATGGAAGTGAAGAGGTTGAGAAACGGATTATCCGCCCCGTGCTTCTCCGCATCCCAAATTGTCGGTACAAATGCGTGGTATACCTCTATTTTGTTCCCTACCTGTTTATCTAATCCGAGATTGAAGATACTCAACGGGTTCGGTGGACGGTGGACAACTAATTTTCCGAGGTAATCGGAATAGATTTTTTCCGCGCGTATTTTTTCGTGACTTTCTTGGGTAGCCGTGTTGTAAGCGGTGAGTCGCTGTTCATAGTCCTTGAGAAGCACAATAGTATTGGCAACGACAAGCAACAACGTAATGAAAACAGCTGCCGCAAATCGGAATGTCATGAGATTGTCGAGGAGTTCTCGACGGATGAGTGTTGCTATCATGAGGTTTCACCTTCTTAGGACTTACGCATATCGCTCTTTTGTACCACGATGCACTTCGCATCTGGGCGAGTACGCCGCAAATCTGTTAGATTGTGACGCAAAAACGCTGTGTTTTCAGAAGAATTTCATCTAACAGAGCCACCTATAGCCAAAAG
>JAJDXV010000154.1 GCA_022823085.1 Candidatus Poribacteria bacterium | reverse complement strand
TAAAGTCTGATAACATGTCTTCTAAGCAGGAAAGAGGGGTCATTAGATATGTCCTTTCAAGGTTTATGATTTATTATGAAAGGATACCCTTTTTTCTGTTTATTGTCATCTTAATTCTTAAAATTGTCCAAACCATAGTAATTAATTACGGGATTCACTATAATAAGCGTCATTGATTTCGACGGTTTGATTACGGCACACGGAGTGTGCCTACGCTTCCTCTTCTTCACCCCATGAAGGTCGCCTGCCTGTTAGTTCTTCGAGATACTTTGCTGTTCGATTGACCTCTGCCTTGAGTTTTCGACCCGACCTCTGTTTCGCAAAATCTTCTGTCATGTGTTTCACTCGGTATATGTCTTTTCGGATTTGTCGGAGCACAAACACATCTGAGACATTCTGACTCACGTATCGGAGCATATCATGTAGGAGCCAGTAGACATCCTTGGACGAATATCGGAGTTTGTTCTGCGCTGACCGTTCACTTACACCGTCAAGCGTCTGTTTGACAAGATCAATGACTTCACTGAGCGTATAAGACTTATTTTCAGGTATACAAATATTATTTCCTTCTACCACATCAGTAGCGTCAGAAACATTGATCCACCATTGCACTTCCCAACCTTCCGGTTCGTTTGAGGGGAAGATGCCTACGGCTTGGAGTGCTTCCTTGCTGCGGTTCCAAATATCCCAAAACTCTGGAGTAGCGGTGGCAGCGCGGAGGTCTCGGGGACCATTGGGAGTGTCAACAAATATTGATGGCCCCCAATTGAGTTGGATGCCTTCCAATTCGACTGGCTGATCAATGTGGGCGATATCCTCCATATAAATATCACTCATTTTTTTATCCTTCTGCTATTTTAACGGTTGGCATTCGTGCCGGTTGCGCGTCGAAGGTCTGGATATTTTCAGCGGCATTGCGGATTTGGATCAGCTGCGATGCAATACTAACAGCGATCTCCGGTACGGTTTTCGAGTTAATATCTAACCCGATGGGTGCATAGACCCGCTGGAGTCTCTCTTTGGAAATCCCGACCTCCATTAAATCGTCAAATATCAGTTTAATCTTACGACGGCTGCCTATTAAACCGATGTAACGCGCATCTGATTCGACGACGCTGTGTAACGCAGATTCATCGTGCTGGTGTCCACGGGTGACAATCACGACATAGGTGAGTGGTGTAATCGGGTAATTTCGGAGTTCGGTCGCGATGTCGCCGACGATAATCTTGTCTGCCTCTGGTAAACGTTCAGCGGAGGCGAAATCGGCGCGATCGTCAACAATAACGACATCGAAATCTAACCAATTTGCGAGATGACAGAGTGCTTGACCGACATGACCGGCACCAGCGATGAGTAGCGTCGGTCGCGGTTGCATCGGCTCTAAAAAGACTGCTGCTGCGTCGTTTTCATGAAACAGGCGCGCTCGGTTGTTTTCAAGGACTCCGGCGGTTTCCGCCTCGACTGCCGTCTCCAGGTCCGAGTCCCCTAATGTGCCGATCCGTTCACCGGTGGTCGCGAAGATCATTTTCATGCCGACATCAACGCCCTGTTTGGCACTCGTCACGACGGTTGCGCAGACGATAGGCGTTTTTTCGGTGTTCAATGCTTGGAGACGTGCGAACATATCTGCTTCCGCTTCGGTTTTCGGCAGGTCAATGAAGATTTTCATGTTCCCACCGCAGATGAGTCCATCGTCCCATCCGTAATCGCTATCCAATTGGAATTCGAGGAGCCGTGGCACGCCGCCTTGCATCAACCCTATCGCTTGTCGGCGCGCTTCCGCTTCAACACAGCCGCCGCCGAGTGTTCCGATGTTTCGCAAATCGGGGAGAATGAGTAGCTTCGAGCCAGGCTTTTGCGGCGTTGAACCTTTCGTTTCGACAACCGTACAGTAGGCACCGACTTGATCGGATTCAATGAGTTCTGGGATTTTTTGATATATTTCTCGCATTTTTTTAGCAATCAGTAGGACTTACGCACTTTTGACTGTAGAATGTTCGGATAGATCAAATTCTTCCTAAAATCAAGCGTTTTTGTATCACAATCTAACAGATTATGGTACAAAAGAGCATCATGCGTAAGTCCTAAATCAGTTAAGGCGGAATTGGATTCGACAAAACCTAATCCGACACATATTATAGTGACTTGTAAAAATCATAGGACACATTTCGAAAGATGGACGAGGGGACCTCGCCCCTACAAACAGTCTTCTGTTAAAGGAAAAGTGTCTGATTAATTATTGATTTTACTATAAGATCGTTAGCGGGATGTATTTGCAGGTTTTCACGATCCATCTCCTATTTGTTTGTTTCTAAACGTTCAAGTGCTGCGCGGAGTTCTGCGAGTTCAGCTTCGGCGTGTTGGGCACGAGATTCCGCCTCTTGTCGGGCACGGGATTCCGCTACCGCATGAGATTCCGCCTCTTGTCGGGCACGGGATTCTTGTGCGACGCGGACTTCCGCTTGTGCGACGCGGACTTCCGCATCGCCTACGCGTTCTTCAGATGTAAATAACCACGCAGCCTGAACAGGATCATATAAACGCAGCACACCCTCATGCTCACCTAACTCCAAGCCTAACACTTCAAGAGGGATCCGCCCGTTCACAAACGGTATCTCCTCATAATCTTCACCGACAAGGCGGAACCCAACGAAGGACGGATCAATCTCGTGATACGGGTCATAGATACAATACGCTTTGACTTGCAGAATCTTGGCGTAAATCTCCATCTTCTCGTTGAAGTCTCGCGTGTATGTACTCGGACTTGCAACTTCTAACACAAAATCAAGCGTCGGGGGTTGTTCCCATGTTTTATAGGTTCGGATCTCTTTTTTCGACAGCCCGCGCACCATGAATACGTCCGGGGAGATGCTCTTCCGCGGATTCCCCTCCTCGTAATACATCATCATATTTCCGCCGATATACACATCTGTAAACCTGCGGAAATAGCTTCGTAGGACATCCATGCAATCTGTCATGGCTTGTAGGTGTTTCGGCGTTTCTGCCATCGGTTCTCCATCTGATTCGGGATAGACGAGTGTTGGGGCAGCGCCTATTCTTTTTTCCATCGTTCTATCTCCTTTGAAAGGGTTTTGACCAACACCTCGTGCCTTAGTGAAAGTATTGGAGTCGAGTTGTTTGTCAAAGTTGTTGGTTATAAGTTCAGGACTTACGCAATTTTGACTGTAGTTCGTTCTATTAGATGAAATTTTCAGAAAACAGAACCGTCTGGTATCACAGGAGACCAACGGTCTCCTATGGTACAAAAGAGCAGCAGGCGTAAGTCCTACGGTAACAAGCGTAACAAGAAGCTATTGGTTAATCAAAAACCAGACTTATAACTTATAATTCATAACCGATAACCGTTCTTAGCTATCTGCGTCAACACGGATGGAGAGTTCTTCTAACTGATCCTCCGTTACAACAGAGGGTGCGTGTGTCAGTGGACAGAGTCCCTGTTGCGATTTCGGGAATGCGATGACCTCACGGATGTTCTCCTCGTTCCGCATCAGCATCACGATCCGGTCGAGTCCGGGTGCGATGCCGGCATGCGGCGGTGTACCATAAGCTAAGGCATCTATGAAATAACCGAACCGGTTTTTGACATCTTCCGGTGTGATGTTCAGGATGTCGAAAATCTTTTGTTGGATGTCCGATCTGTGGATCCTGACGCTTCCGCTACAGATTTCATAACCGTTACAGACGAGATCGTAGTGCTGGCTCTGGACTTTTCCGGGGTCCGTGTCCAACAGCAGTTGCGTCTCATCCGTCGCGCCTGTGAACAGGTGATGGTACGGTTCGTACCGATTTTCGTCCTCGTTCCACTCAAACAGTGGATAGTCAACAATCCAGAGGAAGTTGTATCGGCTCTGATCAATAAGATCGAGTTTCTTTCCGAGATGAAGGCGGAGGTTACCGAGTGCGTCGGCGACGACCTTCTGTCTATCAGCGACGAAGAACATAATGTCTCCCGGTTTCGCCCCAGTCCGCTCCTGTGCTGTTTCGAGTTGTTCCGTCGTGAAGAACTTAACGATCCCCGACGAGAATCCGTCTGCGGTGACTTTAACCCATGCCAGTCCTTTCGCGCGGTAGGTCGCGACGAAGTCGGTCAGGTCATCAATATCTTTTCGTGAAAACGCCTCGCCTCCGGGTGCTGCGATCGCCTTGACCTGTCCGCCGCTTTCCAAAGTGCGTGTAAAGACTTGGAATTCGCAATCTGCCATAACATCCGAGAGATCGGTAAGTTCCATACCGAACCGCGTATCGGGTTTATCGTTCCCGAACCGTGCTATTGATTCGTGATAGGGGAGCCGCTGGAACGGGAGCTGGACAGGAATATCGCCAGCCTCTTCAAATATCCGTTTCATCAATCCCTCGGTTACCTCAAGCACGTCATCCATACCTGCGAACGACATCTCAATGTCGAGTTGCGTGAACTCCAGCTGCCTATCAGCACGGGTATCCTCATCACGGAAGCATCGCGCAATCTGGAAATACCGGTCAACACCGCTCATCATAAGGATCTGCTTGAATTGCTGTGGTGATTGCGGGAGCGCGTAGAACCTACCGGGATAGTGGCGACTCGGGACCAACACATCGCGTGCGCCTTCAGGTGTGCTATTCATCAAGATCGGTGTCTCAATTTCGAGGAACCCGTTCTCGTTCATGTAGTTGCGTGCTGCGAGTGCTGCTTTGTGCCGCATCGCCAATGTTTTCTGCATCTCCGGTCTGCGGAGATCGACGAACCGATAGCGCATTCGGATGTCCTCGGCGACATCGATGTCGTCTTCAACGGGGAACGGCGGTGTCTGTGCGGTATTCAAGATTTGCAGCGTATCCACAGCGAGTTCAATCTCACCTGTATCGAGTTCTGGATTGACCGTGCCTTGATAGATGCTGAGTCCTGCTTCTGTACTTTCGATATGGTACGTCCGATTGTTCTCGACATCAGTGACGAGCCACCGTTCGTCTGGGACTCGGGTCGCTACCTCAATTTCCTCGGAGAGCGTGTATCTGGTATCCGCCTCCGAAAACAGGGCTCGGAACGCCGCGGACAAGGTGCCGTTGGCGAGGTCTGTCTGATACGTCGCGTCCGCTTGGAAGAGCAATTCACCCGGTTCACGTTCGCGGACGGTGCCTTTGACGTTCAGCACATATTCGCTTCTAATAGCATCGGCGAGCGCGTGTGCTTTTTCGTCAATCTGCGGATCAAAGACGACCTGTGTGATGCCGGTTCTGTCGCGTAAATCGGCGAAGATGACACCACCGTGGTCGCGACGGCGTTTGACCCAGCCGTTGAGTTGTGCGGTGCTTCCGGCGTCGGTTAAACGCAGGTTGCCACAATAGTGTGTCCGTTTTATAGAAGATTCTTGGGACATGATGTTTGCTGTATTCTCCTTTTATTTTTTTAGTTTTTCCAGTTCATTTTGAATCTGTTCTCTAAGGCTCTGTAAAGTGCTTGGATCCGAAGCGGTTCGGATGGTTGCATCGAGTGCTTTCAAAGCGTTTTCATAGTGTTCTCTCTGTTTTTCGGGTTGCCCCATTTCGGCGGAGACATTTGCGAGGATGTAGTAGGCGCGCCACGAATTAGCGTCTATTGCGACGGCTTTCCGTCCGTATTTTTCGGCTTCCTTTAGATCCTCCAATTGAAAATGGAGTTGCGCCATCGCTGCAAAAAGAGGTGCGGGCAAATCTTCGGTCGCTTCTTGCTGCTCAAGCCGTTGGTATGTTCGGAGTGCGTCTTTGTAACTTCCTTGGCGTTCGTAAAGCGGTCCTAAGATGAAATAGACATCAGATCGGCTCGGATCACGCCTAAGAAATTCCTCAAGTTCCTTCGTCGCCTTTCCGAGTTCCGCCACCGCCTTGTCAAACTCGCCTTTTCTCTCATACTCCGATGCCGAATGCTCATAGACCGTCGCTAAATAGAGGTGTCCCTGAATATCTTCAGGATTTTGTGCCATCGTCTGCTGTACCTGTTGCTCAATTTGGCGGAGTTCTTCCTGCGCGTCTTCCCGAATTAGACCGGCAACGACACCGAAGTTATAGCGAATCGTTTCGTCATCCGGATTACGTCTTACAGCCTCGCTCATGATATTTGCAGCATTCTGATACTGTCCTTGCGCGTAGGCGATCTGTCCACGAATTAATTCTTCTGTTGCTCTGAAGTAGGTGTCCAATTTCTCACGCGCAGCTCTTTGCGCTGTGAGTGTTGTACCGTAGTTCATGAGGTAGGGGAGTACGCGTTCTCGGTGTTCTGCCATACCTTTGACGTTTTGTGTCGTTGTGCCTACAAGGTCTACGCCACGAAAGAATTCCAATCGCGGACGGTTGTCCGTATGGATGGGTCCAACGCCGACATATTTGCGTACTGTCTCCGGTCCCATCATAAAGGAATCGAGCAGCGACATGCCGTCGAGGTCATCGGCGGCGAGCCCTTCGCGGATACTCGCGATCTTAGAGCGATCGATGAAGTTCTTGTAGTCGATCCTAAGCGGTTCAAGCGTGCCGATGAGGATCACAAAGTCGGGTGTGTATTTATACCAGAGCGTTGTTTCAGGGAACACCTCAATGAAGGTGCGGACGATCATTTTATAGTGTTCCTCTGGTAACCGGTGTAGCGGGACCCATTGGCACATAATACCGTCTTCTGTGAGGATCCGACGGCACAAGCGATAAAAGTCTGCCGTATAGATGTTAGAACTCCCGGCACTGACAAGCGGGTGGATAATACCGGTCGAGATCATATCGTATTTCGTCTTCGTCATCAGGATGTGGTTGCGTCCGTCGTTGAGTTTATAGTTGAACAACGAACTTTCAAACACGTTTCCGTTGATATGCGTAAAGTGCTTCTGTGCTGCGGAGATAACACCGCTCGACAATTCTATTGCGTCAACCGCCACGCCGTGTTGTGTGATAGAATAGGATGTGAGTCCCATCCCGAAGCCGACGACGAGTGCGCGTTTCGGACGCGGATGCAGTAGCAACGGTAGATGTGCGATAACGCGATGCGATGGCGAATCCCAGCGTGAAGCGTCAGCCGCTTGGTTCGTATCCACATAGAGCCGATAGACCCCTTCATCGTCCTTCAGCGTTGTTACCGTTGCGTCTACCTCCTCGTTATAGTCAACGAGTGTATCGCCGGGACGTTGGGTTTTAAAAATCGCGCTTTTCAAGAAAAGCGGTTGGTTCACCGTGAGCAGTAGGATTATTGCTAATCCGGCGTTAAGGACCGGCATAGCGATGCTCACCCCTTGTAGCAGCTGCTTACCGGTCTCGGTTTGTCCGCTGCCTCTCCAAATAAGCAGACATCCGATGATTGAGTTCAGCGCGACCGTTAGGACGATGCTGGGTCGGATACCGAGAAGCGGGATGAGAATAAATCCGGCACAGAATGCACCTAAGATGCTTCCGACGGTGTTGATTGCATAGACGTTTCCGATGCTTTTACCGAGTTGGCGTGCGCTGCCGGTGTAGATTTTCGTTACGATCGGAAAACTTGCTCCCATCAGGAATGTCGGTAGACACATCACGAGGAAACAGGAGAAGAACGTCCAGAACCTGCTGCTGCCGAAAGTGGACTGCAATGCGCGGCTCATACCGTACAGCTCCTCGAACGCTGGCATCAAAATTAGTGCAAACAGCCCGATCCCGAGTTGGACGATACCGAAAACCGCAACGGGTTGTTTCATCCGGTCTACCCAACGTGCGAACACCATGCTCCCGAGTGCGATGCCGAACAGGAACGCCGCGAGCATCGTTGCGAATGCGTAGGTCGTACTCCCGAGGAAGAAGACCATGATACGCGTCCATAACACCTCATACGCCAAGGCACAGAAGCCTGAGACACCTATCGCCCATAATGCCAAATGGCTTTCGGCTTTCGGCTCTCGGCTTTCAGTGGATTGCGTGGTAGGCGAGAGTGCTTTGTCTTCCACAACGATCTTTGGCTGACTGCTGGTATCTTCTGTTGCGGACGCTTTTCGTGCCAATACCAACGCAATCGCGGCGACCGCAAAATTAATTGCGATCCCGACACCGAGCGTCCAACGGATCCCCAATGATTCAATGAGAAAAAAGCCTGCAGCGACGGTGCCGATGACTGCACCGAATGTGTTCAAGGCGTATAGGATTCCGATATTCGTGCCGAGCTGCTCCAGTCTTTTCACGAAGAAGCGGGTCAGGACGGGTAGCGTGCCACCCATCAACGTCGATGGGATGAGCAAGACTCCAAAAGTTAGCACGAACCGGATGAGCGACAGTGTGTAGAACTCCGATGTGATGTTGCGATGGATCAGGACATAGAGTGCGCTCAGGACGGTTAAAATGAGTGGCCAAACAAGGCAGAATCCACCGATACCGGCTTCGAGGAGTGCGTAGATGCGTAGCGGCGATTCTCTGCTTTCGTCGATCTTCTTCCCGAAGTAGTAGCTGCCGAGCGCGAGTCCACCCATAAACGCTGTGAGGACGGTACTCGTTGCGAAGACGGTGCTACCGAAGACGAGCGTGAGTTGTCGCATCCAGATGACTTGATAGATGAGTCCACTGGCACCGGAAAAGATAAAGATGAGCCAAACGATGGGTTTGATATATCGCATTTTTCGCTTGTTCCATGAACACTTCGTATTTGCAAAGTTGTTAGTTTCTAACATATATGATACGTTAGTACACGTAGAATTTCAAGTAAATCCTTTATCCTCTTTTGGTCATAAAAAGCCGAACGCCCAAATTCTATGTCTGTTGTGAGGGGATTTCTTGGACGATGGGGATAACGTAACTTCGGATTGCCAAACCGTCTATTATCTCTGTTTCTACGCGGGGTTCTGGTTCTGCGCGATGATCAAAGACGACGTAGTATCCTTCGCTCGCGCCCTCGAGTTTGAGATATGCTGCGAGTTGTTTTTTGCCTGCCTGATAGGATCGGGGGCCCTCCCATATCTTGGTTTCAACGATGTATTTTTTGGCGTTGTGAAAAATCGCGAGGTCAATTTTGCCGCGTCCAGTCTGCCCTTCAAGGTAGAGATGTCCATGTATTAATTGGACGAATTGATCCAGATACGCATAGAGAAGATGTTGGCCGACAAATTCCTTTGGGGTGTCCGGCACTAAAAGAATCCGAAAGCCTGCACGCGCAATAAAATCTCGGAAGTTGTCAAGGAGTGAGTCCATCTTAATCTGATTTGTGGAGGTTAGGTAATCAGCCAAGCCGTGATGGGTATCCTCGGAAAAATATTCTTGCTCCAACCCGTTTACAAGCGGTTTGAACGCCTGCATGATATGCTGCTGATATATCGGATTGAAGATTTCACACATCCTGTCGTTCCCTTTTGTGATAACACCGTAAGTGGCGAGTTCATCAATGATTTCATCGTGTGGATTAAAACGGACCCCGCTCTCGTAGGAGGCGATTCGCATCAGGACGCTTTCAAAACGCGGATTTCTGCGGATATTGGTTATCAGATGGTTGATATTGGCGTTTGTTTCTTCAAGGAGTTGTGTATGTGCTTCTGCGAAGTGCGCTATTTGAATCGTTTCATCTTTCGAGAGAGCCATCTCCTCGGTCAGAATTTGCGCGAAGCGGTTGACGAGGAAGGGTTGTCCACCCGTTTGCTTATGGAGTGCTTCAATGACTTCAGGCGCGAAGGCTTGTCCGACTTCTTCGGTATATTGTGCCAGCAACTCATGGACTTGTTCAAGCGTAAAGTTGGGCAAAGTGAACTCGTCTTGGATATTGAACGGCGAAATGGAGCGGTCTAAATTGAGTTGCGTAACGTTCTTAACGCCTACAATACCGACACTGTAAGGGCATTGACGCATGGAACGCTGCACATAGATAGTACGGAGTGAATGGAGGAAACCTCTCAGAGCATCGCGCGGGATACCATCAAATTCGTCAATAATGAGGACAAGTTTTTCATCTTCGAGAAAATTTGCGAACTCTTGAAAGAATCTAAGCATTGCAACGTGATCGGTTAACTTCGTGTTCTCCAAGAATCGGCTTAGCGTTTCAGAGGGCGCGTGTCCGCGTTTTTCAAAGACATATTTAATCTCCTGATAAATGCTTTGATAAAGTGAGGCGTAAAAATCGGACGCGCTATAGTCTTCATACACCTCAAAATTGAGTTCAATTGGGAAGTAGGTTTCTGAGGTCTCGGCGGCGAGTGCTTCAAGTGCCCATTGGAAGAATGTGGTTTTGCCGGTCTGCCGAGGCGCGAAGATAACGATATATCGTCCGAGTTTGACGCGCTTGATGAAATCCGCGAGTTCCTCAGTGCGTGAGACGACATAATGCTCTTTAGGATTCACTGGACCGTAAGTGCTGAATGTTTTCATAGTTCTTCACCGTAAGATTTTGGATGTTTCTATTTGATCGGTTTCCGATCCCACGAAAACTATTTGTCCTCGTCCAATTTCTTTTCAAGACGTTCGATATACTTAAACGTCGTAGAGAAAATCATATCCAGTGTAGCAATGTCTCGTGATTCTAACGGGGCGCGGGAGAAGACGCGCCGCAACGATTTCAGATACGTCTCCCACTCACGGTTATAGGGCGACATACCGACCTTATCCAACAGACGGGTCACACGACCGTAGAACTCCTCCAAAGCGTTCACTTCGGCGTAGTCAAGCTCGGATGGCGGATACTCGTCAAGGCTCGCGACGAAAACCTCATAGGCAAAGATTTGGACGGCTTGTGCGAGATTCAGAGACGGGTTTTTGGTTGCCATCGGGACACTCGTTGCTAACTGGCATAAGCTGAGTTGATCGGTAGACAGCCCGAAGTCTTCACGTCCGAAGAGCAGTGCGACCTGTTTGTCTTGTGAAATTGTGGCGATGGTTTGCGCTGCTTCGCGTGCAGGCACCGGCTGCGGCAGACGGATATCACGCCGACGATGCGTTGTGCCTACCAAGTATTGGATACCGTCGAGTGCGTCTTTGAGTTCGGGTACAACGTGGCAGTTTTCGAGGATGTCTTTCGCACCGTGTGCCATATACCACGCTGCATCGACATCTCGGAACGGAACGGGGTTCACCAGATAGAGTTCCGAGAGTCCCATCCCCTTGACAACTCTGGCGACAGAACCGATATTTCCGGGTTCACGCGGTTCAAAGAGGATAATACGGATGTTAACGAGATTCTCCGGCACGGTAACAGGGATCGCACGGAAACTTTCGGTCGGCTGAATCGGTTTTTTTGGGGTGTTTGTTGACATATCAATAGCGTACCTGAAATGTTTCAAATTGTCAACCGAAATGTGGTAGGGGCTGGGTCACCCAGCCCCTACTTGATAACCCAACCCGTACTTGATAACCCAGCCCCTACGGAGCTACTGCGTTATGTCCATCTTCAAGGGTGTGTATTGTGCCGTGTAGATAGCAATCCAGAGGGATACCGTCTGCGAAGCTGCCCGTGATGTTAACGTGAAACTGCATTGTGGGTGTCAGCGTTGGGATTTTGAGGAAAACGGTTTTGCCATCTGCAGAGAGCGTAGCAGATTCGACAGTGTGGCTGTCCCTGCCCTCTTCGCCGGAACGTTTAAGCTGTGGCGAACCGTAGTATTCAGTCCAGCGGTACTCCCAACTTTGCACCCGCCAGTTCTCCGGGTTTTGGGCGGACACTGGCGCAAGCGGTGCGTAGAAGTCGATGATTAAGCCACCGTTGACAGCCCGGAACGATTTAGGTGTTCGGAGGGGAGCACCGGTCCTGCGGACTCGGTAGAAACCGGTATCTTCTTGTTTGTTGGACGACCAACCGAATAGACCTACAAGATAGAAGTCTCCACTGATCCGATGGAATCGTCCGCGCATCAGTCCGGTAGGCAGCTCTACACCGAGCTCGGTGAGCGCACCTTGTACAGTTGGCTCTGTTTGCTGCTCAAGGACAGCGTATACTTTTCCAGTACCGTAACCGAGCGAGAGTAGGGAATCGCCCATTTCGCCCCATGTACCGGCGGGAATCCAAACCGGTGCCGCCGGGGATCGGTCAACGAAGGGAGCGATCCAACAGAGGGGCGGTTCATAAGTATCTGGCGGTTCGCCGGGTGGGTACCAACCCCAGCGGTTACCGTAGAATTTACCGGGAGCAGTGATACGGTTCAGACGGTTGGCAGGCATCCAGTAGCCTTCCTGATCTGTACCGTAGAATGTAGGACCCGGGCCAATCCCAAGTCCATTTGACGCGCGAAATCCGTAAGCGATCACGGTAGACTGTTCACCATCCGGTGCCACTCGGACGAGTGTGCCGTGGTGCGGGTGTTGCGCTGGCAGTGCATGACGAGCAGATTTCATGTAGTAAAAGTTACCTGCCGCATCGGTCTGCAGGTCCATAACCTGCTCGTGGAAGTGTTCACTGTTGTAGGCATCATTGTTAAAATTCTCGTAGAAGTCGATTTCGCCGTCTGCGTTAAGATCAACGAGGCGGGTGATCTGGTCGCGTCCGGCAACGTAAATCTGCTGTCCGACAATTTTAAGTCCGAGCGGCTGGTTCAGCCCGGTAGCGATCCGTTGCCAGACGAGCGTGGCCAAGGTATCATTGAGTCCAGTGACTGTCCAGACATCCCCGTTCCAAGTGGTAAGCGCGGCACGATTTCCGTCTGGAAAGAAGTCGAGCCCGCCGAAACGTAGCCACGAATCCCACGGATTTTGGGCGGGCCAATTTATCCTGTCGATCGCGAAGGGTTGACTGGGATCAAGTCCACCGTTTGCTGCCAACCGAACGAAATCTGAGAGTTTCGCTTCATTGCCTTCCCATATCAGCACCGATGCTGTTGTGTCTGCAAGTCCGTGGAGGGAAACACGCTCGGTGTCAACGCGCCATTTCGCGCCCGCAATCGGTTCGACCAGCGCAGCGGCAATCAGGGGTGGTTCTTGGAGTCGTTGGTAGAGCGTATGCATCTCTTCGGGTGAAAGGGCGCGGTTGTATAGGTGCAGGTCATCAATCTGCCCTTCAAACCGGGGCGATTCTTCTGGGAAATTTTCTGCGGTGAACCCGAGTCGCCAAATGTCATCTTCAAGTTCATCATTGGGTTTGAGTACACCTTTGGCAGCAACCTCGCCATCCAAAAACAGGGTCACCGCACCCGTTTGATGTTGCCATGTCAATCCGACGTGATGCCAAACGCCGTCAGTGACTGATTCCGCACCTCCTGTACCGCTGCTGACAACACCGACCCAACCGACATCAAAAGCCAATTGTCCGTTTCGGATAAAAAAGGTTTTGCCGTTGGGCACCCACTCTGGTGCCTCAAGTGCTTCAGAAAAAATTGAACCATCGTTCTCGGTGGAAATCCACGCAGCGAAAGTTAGGTCGGTGGTATCGAAATCAAGGGCGAGATTTTCGTCAAAACGGGCTTCCGCTCCACCATCGAATGCAAGGCTATCGCCGCGCCGCCCTGCTTCCCAGTGGACCCCATCAAGCCTAATTGCCGCCTTCTCCGGTGGCGTACTTACGGTATGCGAACCGTTGCCTTCGTCGAAATGCCAGTGTCCGATCAAAGCAGCGTCGCTTTTCTGTTCAGACTGTGTGGTTTCGGTAAGGGGTTGTAGGACGGCTATATGCTGATCTGCGCTACCGACACCGTCAAGGACGGGTGCCAGGTTATCTATCGAAAGCAGTGTGGGAAGGTAACCATCTTTTTCTAACTGCCAAGTCGCTGTCTCGGCGTTGATTTTCAACGTTTCCACCTTGAGCTGCCGCTGTATATCAATATCTCCAGCCGTGACGGGTTTTTCCGACCAACGTTGGGGCCCGCCTTGTATCAGTTTCGTCAGATCCTCCACAGGGGGCGAAGTTTCAACGAATTGTGTCCAGATGTCCAACTTGAATGTATCATGGATCACTGGCGCGATCAGAACTTTGGCGGAGATTGCTTGTTCAGATGGCGGAAACCGGACGCGGAGCTCGCCCTTTACTGCCTCCCACTGTGTGCCTTCAGGTGCGTCAACCAAAGCAGCGAGCAGACTGCCTGGTGCCCCAGGGTCTGTTCCTTGTGGACATAGAGTGACACCGGCACTATCTGGCATGATGTGTAAAGCGGATGCCTCCGCGTCAGGGATTGTTGCAATACGGACAAGTGCACTCGATGCAGATGGACCGAGATGGAAAGTGCGAGCAAAAGCGAACCCTTTTTCGGTGTTTTCAAGCGACGGGGTTTCCAGTACAGAACGAGTACCAACTGTATACGACAAAACAACCCGGTTCCCGTGCAGATACAATCCTTCCCAACGCGCCCAATTCTTCGGTAAGGGACCGAAAGGAACAGGACGTGTGTCCTCAAAGCTGCCCTCCTTCGCCCAACCGGGTCCCACCCGGTTTTCCCAGAGCAGTTTTCCCTCGATTGCTGGAAACCGCTGATGCCAACCGTTATAGGGAACATCAACGAAGTCAATCAATCCATCTATCCACCCCGCGGAGTAGCGCAACAAATCTGTGTCGAACACCACTGCACCCCCCGCGCGATCCGGGGTGAGCGGGATAACAACGCCTTTGTAAGTGATGTTATTAGCATTCGCGGCGACAGCTGTAGAAAGGTAGGGACCATAATCCATGTCCCGCCACGGCTGCCCGGTTTTAACAAGCCAGCCGGGAGGATAGCGGCGCGGTGCTTCGCTGTTGAGGCACCAGTAGATGCCGTTAACGACGAGACGACGAAAATCGCTCACGCTGAAGTCCTCTGGGTGTCCCATTGTCGTTGTAAATACGCGTCCACCGCCGGAATGCGTGTGCGTCCATGCGATTGGGTTGACTGTCTCTGCGTCGCCACGCTCTCCTTCGGGAGATACTGGGCGACCCTGCACTAAGACCTGGGCATCTTTCGGCGGATAGTCGGGACGCACATGATAAGTCCAGGAACGGACATGGAACGTTGGACTCACACCTGTAAGGATCGGATGATTGCCAACGGTTGTAGCGTCGGTGCTTGCCTCGTGTCCATAGTGGTAAATCCACGGTGCACCGAGTTCCCGAGCACCGAAATTATTCCACCGCGTCGCCCGCGGATCTTCATCTTCGTAGGCGAAAGCGTGCGTTGTTGTCCGGAAAGCGACGATGGGACCGCCTCGATCAATGTACTTTTGTAACAAGGCAAGTTGGGCATCAGGAAGTTGACGAAATCGCAGATACAAAATGAGGAGGTCTGCGGTCTCCAACGCTTCAAGCCCGTCGATGCTGTTCGCCTCACCCCCCTGAAGGACATCGTCTATGAGAAGTGTGGTGCGGAATCCGTAGTGTTCTGCTAACACCTGAGCCAACGCGGGCATCGATACTTCAGAACGGTACTCATTTTCACCGACAACGAAGACGAGGTGCGGTTGTGCATGACCAATGGATGTGAATATACAAGACGCGAGTAGGAGGGAGAGTAGATAAATCGAAATTCGCTTCGCCCATGGGGCAGAAGCGTTGAGCGGGGTACTTGAACGTGACATATTTTGCCTTTCACAGATGGATTACGGTTGCTATGAAGTCTACTAAAGTTGCGGGCTTTCGTTAAATAACGATATGCTGAATTCGTTCTTAACTTTGACATATCGTATATGATCACTTCCGCCAAAAGTATAACAGATGCCTCTAAAAATATCAATAAAAAATCAGAAAATTCTTGTCTTTTTTTTATTCGGTGTGCTATACTGTTGGTACAATTGTAGGGTAGGATTTCCATGCCTCGTATCTCTGTTTTCTGCCGTTATGACGCTTTAATAATGATGCTGCTGACACCCGAATTTTTGAAACAACTTGATCCGTTTTACATTCGTACGAACCGCTCGTTTCGTGCGAAATTTAGAGGCGAGCGGCGAAGTCTGAACCGCGGCGTAGGCATGGAATTTGCCGATTATAGGGTCTATGAACCCGGCGATGACTTGCGGCATGTTGATTGGAACATTTACGCACGTTTAGATAGACTTTTCATCAAACTTTTCCATACGGACGAGGCACTACCGCTCACATTGCTTATTGACAATAGCCGCTCTATGGACTTCGGTTCACCTACTAAATTGATGTGCGTCAAACAGGTCGCAGCGGCATTAGGTTATATCGCCTTGACCTACGCTGACAGTGTGACAGTCTATACCTGTGCGGAACGGCTCTTGCCTGTCCTACCGCTCATATCAAGCAAATCGCAATTCCCACGTTTGACAAGCGTTCTTGAGGCGATTACAGGAGCCGGGCAAACGCGTCTGACGGAGTGTCTCAAACAATTTCCGATGTACCAACGGCGCGCCGGTAGGGTCGTCATACTTTCAGATTTTTTGGATCCAAGTGGTTACGCCGAAGGACTCAAATTACTCTCTGGACGTGGTTTCAGTATCACAGCAATCCATGTCGTAAGCCCTGAAGAGACAGACCCGCAAATATACTTAGAAAACACATCTACCGACGGTGATTGGTTGGTGGAAGATGCCGAGACAGGTGAGACGAGAGCCGTAACGATCAACGCGGAAACGCTGGCACAATATAGAAATCAACAGCAGGCGTTTTGTGAGAATCTGCAACGTTTCTGTGCGGATAGAGGTGTCGGCTATACGCAACTCAAGAGTGATATACCGATAGAATCGTTTATCTTAGAGGAACTCCATAGGGCAGGTTTCCTTCTGAGGCATCGTTAAAGATGAGGAGGTGGTTCGTGATGCAACAGATTAAAGAGACAACCTTGGAACTGATTCAAGGCGATATAACTGAAGCGGAAGTTGATGCCATCGTGAATGCTGCGAATAGCGAGCTCATCGGTGGTGGCGGTGTAGATGGTGCGATACGTCGCGCGGGGGGTACCGAGATTGCGCGCGCTTGTGCCGAGATCCGTAGACGTGAAGGCGGTTGTCCTACAGGTCAAGCCGTTATCACCCCGGGCGGGAATCTGCCCGCGAGATATGTAATTCACACGGTTGGGCCGGTGTGGGAAGGCGGTAATTCAGGAGAGCCTGAATTGCTTGCGAGTTGTTATCAAGAGAGCCTGCGGCTTGCTGTAGAAAACGGTTTTCAGAGCGTCGCCTTTCCGTCTATTAGCACCGGTATCTATGGATACCCAACAGAAAAAGCTGCTGTTGTTGCACTGACCGCGGTGAAAGAATTTGCGCTCCAAGGCAACACTGTGCCAATAACTATCGAGTTTGTTCTATTTGATGAGGCTACCCATACGTGCTATCTGGACGCTTTACTCAATGTTTTTGGAAAGTAAGACGTGCTAAACAGGTCCTTGTGCTGAAAGGCACCCAAAATTGAATAATCCCAAATTTAGCCGTGTCTCGTTGATTCTACCGCTCTATATTCCGGCGTTCTTGTTGTCAACAGGGATAGGTATCGTTTCACCGACACTTTCGATTTATATCAAATCGTTTGAGTTATCCTATACATTAACGACTGTTGTTCTTGCTGTCGGTGTGTTAGGGAATGTCCCTGCGGGTATTTTGGTGGAGCGGCTCGGTCGTAGAGCGTCGATGTTGCTCGGTCTGGTGATGATAGGGTTCTCAACCGTCGGTATGGGTGTTGCAACGAACCTCTTTCAGTTGATCGGTGCGCAGTTGGTCGGCGGGATCGGAAATGCGTTGTGGATGCTCGCTCGGCACGCCTATATGACAGATGTCATTCCGATTGCGAATCGTGGCAGAGCGATTGCGCTGTTCGGTGGTGTGAATCGGATGGGTACGTTCGCGGGGCAGTTCTGTTCTATTTTCCTTGGCGTGAACCTACGCTTGCCTTTTTTCATTTATACCGGAATTGTGGTGCTTAACATTGTTCTCTGTTTCTTCTTCATTCCAGAAACGCGTCTTTCCGGTGAAACGAACGATAAGAAACGCCCGTACCTGAGCAATCTGCTTCAAGTCTCTCGCCAACATATACGGATCCTTGCTACCGCCGGGATAGGACAGGTCTGTGTCCAGACCTTACGTCGTGGGTGTCATATCATCATTCCGCTTTATGCTGATGAGGTCGTCGGATTAACAACGCAACAGGTTCGATCGGTTGTCATGGTATCTTCAGCGGTCGATATGTCGATGTTTCCGGTTGCTGGTTTTATGATGGATCGTTTCGGCAGGAGATATGCGACGATTCCTGGGATATGCATCTTTGCGACTGGGATGGCGTTGATGCCGTTCACAAGTACATTTACGTGGTTATTGCTTGCGGCGGTTCTGATGCGTCTCGGTAATGGTGTCGCTTCTGGGACGATGATGACGCTGGGTGCCGATTTAGCACCGCGAGAGGGGACTGGCGAGTTCTTAGGTTTGTGGCGGCTTACAGGCGATTTCGGCGGTTCGGCGGGGCCGGTTGTTGTGGGTAATATCGCCGATGTGTTCGGATTGAGTTATTCCGGTTTCGCGTTGGGCGGTATCGGTTATCTCGCGGTTACGATTTTTTTATGGTTGGTGCCGGAAACGTTGCAAAAAGAATGACAATTTCTATCCATAATCCGGGTGAGTTTCTTCTACCGATTGACTCCTAAATTTTCGACAAAATGCCGGGAAAGGGGCTCGAACCCTTACGCGCGTAATGCACACTAGACCCTGAACCTAGCCTGTCTACCAATTCCAGCATCCCGGCACATAATTATAGTATATCCTAATCCCTATCTTTTGTCAAATTAAAGTAGCACAAACGGGTTGAAAGAAATCAGGTTAAACTTAAGCACGTGTAACAAGTCTAATGCATCTAATACGTTTGCTGGTAGGTAATCGCATCAATCCACATCAAAAGGAGTAAAACCGATGAGACTGAAGCTATTGCTCTGCACGACACTCATGTTAATTCTGGTCACCGGCTATGGGCATGCTAAAATTGATCCAGACCGTATTGTCGGTATCTGGTTATTGGATGAAGGCAACGGTGATGTCGCTGAAGACGCGTCTGGAAATGAACGTGAGGGTACAATCACGCAAGGGAATTGGGAGGATGGCAAGTTCGATGGTGCGCTTGAAATCAAAAAAGGCGGCACTGTCACTATTCCGCTTGGTACAGGGATTATCGAGGATAAGGTGAGCTTCGTTCTGTGGTTAAACTTTACTGACATCGCAGGTCAGCAAAACTATTTTTCTATATGGGATCAGAGCAACAATCGCTATGTTCCTTACAAAGAGGGGCCAAACGTTCTTCGTAGTTGGACAAATACTTGGAATGTTAGCAGCGGTGTAACCGTCAAGGCAGACACATGGTATCATGTCGCCAACGTCTATGACGGAGAAACTTGTAGTATCTATGTTAATGGCAAGGAAGAAGTTTCACAAAAAGTCGCGAAGTTCCAACTCCAAGACCAGGATCAGACAGCATGGCTCGCGACGGATAGAGGGACAGGCTTCCTCTCCGCCGTTATTATGGACGATGTCGGACTCTTCAACGATGGACTCACCGAAGACGAGGTTCAGGGTATTATGAACGACGGTATCTATCATACTGCTTATGCTGTGGAACCGTTGGCTAAACTCTCTGTCTTGTGGGGAAAATTGAAGGCAGAATAACAGGTTTTTGGATGCCCGGTTGATCGTAGGGGGACTGGGTAACCCAGCCCCCACGGGTGTATAAGTGATTCCAAAATCTATAGGACTTACGCAATTTTGACTGCAGCCCGTTCTGTTAGATGGGATTTCTCGTAAAACACGGCGTTATAGTGCCACAGGAGACCAACGGTTTCATAAGCTACAAAAGGGTTTCCGCATGCGTAAGCCCTAATCTATTGTAATAGACGGAGTGGTTTGGTGCGATACTTTGCTTACGGATCCAACATGAACGTTTCCCAGACACAACAGCGGTGTCCGGGTATTACTCGTATTGGGAAATCCCAACTCAACGGTTTTCGTCTCGTTTTTAACTACCACGCCGATATTATTCCTGAGGTGGGATGTACGGTTCACGGTGGACTCTGGCAAATTACGACGGACCACGAAGACGCTCTTGATAGATACGAGGGCTATCCGGAATATTACGGCAAATATTACCAAAACGATATCATGTTCTATAGGATGAAAGAAGCGTCTGGAAATCTGGCACCGCCCGCATCGTGGTATCTAAAGACGGTCATTCAGGGATACAAGGATTTCGGGTTAACACAAACTGATTTTGAAGAGAGTCTCGGCGTTCAGCAGCTCGGGTTAATGGAGCCAGACATTGAAAGGCTTCTCGGCGAGTCAATGGACGAGTTGGAACGCCTATTCTCTCGTGTCGCAACCAGCATTACTTATTAATAGATTCCACCGATCAAATCACCCGTTTCGCGTACACATAATACGCACCGACTGCCAATTCACCGGTTTCATCGGTTAATTCCGTGTGAAGACGTGTCTGACCGGCAGTAAGGTTGAACGTGAATGTCACACCTTTTGCATCGGGTGCGATCGCTTGTGTTGCTGCCTGATCGCCGACGCGAATTTGTGCTGTCGTTAGTGCCAGTGCCTTTCCACCGTTGTAGAGATCAATACGTTCCCCCGGAATACCGTCCGTTATTGCCCTGTTTTCGGCGTAGGGCCAGCGGCGCAATTCAAAACTGTAGGTACCATCTTCGGGTATCTCAATAGCCCAATAGCCGTTGCACTCCATACCGCGACGGATACTTCCCTGATTCCATGCATTCGCTTTACCGTGCCAATCGTGTGTCGTGATACAGGTAACGGGTTCGTTCTGCGTTCCGATGACAATCGGACAGTCTTCATCAAAACGTCTTGAGACCAATTGCCACCAGTCTTCGTAATGCTCTCGAAGTTCTGCGACGACCTCTGGGTGTTCGTTGGCGATGTCGTGTTCTTGTCCGGGATCCGCCTGAATATCGTAGAGTTCCTTTCCGTTAATAAGTCGCCACCGTTGTGACATTGTCGCGCTATCTTTCCACTTAATTGGGTTTTCGACGCGCTGTGAATCGGTCACGATAACCCGTTCTTCCCATGTTTCTGTCTCGTTTTTCAACAGTGGTGTTAGGCTTGTGCCGTGGAAAGTCGTACTGTCGGAGATTTCGAGGTCGCAGAGGTCTATCAATGTCGGGAGTAGATCGATATTCGCGGTGAGTTCATGAACTTCCTGTTTTTCTGAGAAACCGCCACCGGGCCAATGCATAAAGAGTGGCACGCGATGCCCGCCTTCATAGGGTGACCCTTTTCTACCGCGCATACCGGCGTTATATCCCGATTTGACGAATTGGCCTTCACCGAGATCGCATCCGGCTGCGGTGCCGTTATCGGTCATGAAAATGAGGATGGTGTTTTCCTCAATTCCCAAGATGCGGAGGTGGTGCCGTAAGCGCGCCATATTGTCATCGATGTTGGTAATCATACCGTAAAAATTCGCGCGATCTCCCGGTACCTCTTTCCTGCGATAGACTTCGCTGTAAGCGTCGGGAACACGGAAGGGACCGTGTGGTGCATTTGTAGACAGGTAGCAGAAGAAGGGGCGGTTCTGCTCTCTTTCGACTTGCCGCTCCATAAACGCCATCGCCTCTTGGAACCAGACATCCGTGCAGTAACCGTCGAAGGGCTGCTCGGAACCGTTTCGGAAATAGGTGTCATCGAAATAGTCGTTGCCCCAATAGTCTGGGGTTTGACTGATTCCGCCGCCGCCGTGGTAGAGTGCTTCGTCGAAACCTCTATCGTGTGGTCGGAACGGGTAGTTATCGCCGAGGTGCCATTTGCCGAACATACCGGTTTTATAGCCGTTGCGCCCGAAGATATCTGCCATCGTGATTTCGTCGCTGCGGAGGAGCGAGCGTCCACCGATGGTATGCCACACGCCAGTGGAGTTGCAGTAGTGTCCCGTCATAATCCCGGCGCGTGTCGGCGAGCAGGTGGGACCGACGTGTAGGTTCTGTAGTTGCACGCTCTGTTCGGCGAGCGCGTCGAGATTCGGCGTATTGATAACCGGATTTCCGGTGCATCCCAAATCGCCGTAGCCTTGGTCGTCCGTGATAACGAAAACGAGGTTCGGTGTATTCTGCTGTGGCATGATGGTATCTCCTTTCATGAAGCAAGTAGAGGCAATTAATGTAAAACGCCTTGGGCTTTTAGTCGTGAAATCAACTCAGCTTGTGTGGCTTGCCCCTTTGTAGAGTTACAGGCACCGCAGAGGAGTTGTAGGTTATCCTCGTGGTCGGTACCGCCTTGTGATTTCGGCACGATGTGATCAACTGTCATGTTTCTAAACGGGAATTGTGTCCTACACCCGTTACATAAGCCTTCCTGCTTACCGTAGAGCGTATGTTTATGGGTGCGGTAATTGGGTAACTTCTCACTCCGTTTGGGAATGTCGGTGCGGCGGATGACTTCTCCGAAGATTCCGACCTCAGCTTCTAACCTCACACGCACAAGGTTAACGGCTCTGGGAGATATGTCAATACCGATCCATTGTCGTTGTAGCCGTTCTGCTGCGACACAGGTCGTGGCACATCCACAGAACGGGTCTAATACGATGTCATCTTTATTACTGCTTGCTTTGATGATGCGCTCCAATAAAGCAACAGGTTTTTGGGTAGGGTAACCGATGGATTCTTTTGCTTGAGAATTGAGGGCACCTATATCTGTCCAATTATCCAAGGCAGGACGACCCAGAGATTCATCCGCGTAGCGTTTATAACTCGGAATCCTGACACGAGACCCTGGTGTGATGCTTTGATGTACGATACGTCCTTCGGTTAACCATTGGTATGCTTGTTCTTCTGTCATTCTCCAGTTTTTTGTAACGCCCAGAAATTCATAGCGATGCCCGCCAGTACTCGGTGCATTCAAGTTATCCGCTCGAAAATGTCGCCCATCTTCGTCTGTATAAGTATAATGCGATTTCAGATACTCTTCGCTCAGCGGTTCATATTGAACATTGAATTTAGATTTGGGCATTCCGTAGAACAAGATAATGTCATGTCCTCTGCCGAAACGAGTTTTGACATTATTTTTCACGCCCGTTGCCGAATTCCACACAATCTCATTCTTAAAATTGTTCTTTCCAAACACACTATCCATAAGCGTTTTGAGATAATGGCTTGCAGTCGGGTCGCAGTGCAGGTATATGTTCCCAGTCTTTTTGAGGACGCGCTGCATCTCTAATAACCGCACCGCCATCATGATGAGGTAAGACTTCATGCCCTTGCCGTGTGTGAGTTCGGCTGCGTGTATCGCCTGATACAAAGCAGGTTCACGGTCGGCTATTTCACCGTGCCATGCGTTGTCTACATCGGAGAGGGTCCAGGTGTCCTTGAAGGCTGCGCCTGCTGCCTCGCTGCCGATAGGTGCTGCGTAGTTCCGATTGGAGTTGAACGGCGGGTCAAGATAGATCAGATCGACGGATTCTGTGTCTATGCCTCGCAGGACGGGTAGGTTGTCATTTGAGAAGATGGTTCGGTTTTTGACGTTCATAGGGTTTTGGCTTTCGTCTTCACGCCGCTGGTGCTTGGCTAAAATAGGTGCGGTTAGGAAACCGAACCTACCATTGGAATAGATGCTATTTCATCTGTTTTTTTATCTGGTCTATAAGTGCCGCTTCTCCTGCTTCTTGTGCTAAACTGAGTGCTTTCTGAAAATCTTGTTCTGCCTCTGCTGTGCGCCCTAATCTCTTTTTGGACAGCCCACGGTTGAAGTATACATCTGCCTCTTCAGGATTTATGCCAATAGCCTTGTCGTAATCAAGTATAGCAGCTTCATGGTGTCCAAGACATGCTTTATCGGCTCCTCTATCATTGTATGCGGCATCATTTTCAGGATCTAAACGGATGACCATGTCTAAGTCAGAAATGGCTTCAAAATGTTGTCCTATCTCGCTTTTTGCAACAGCACGGTTGCCATAGGCTATTACTAATTTTGGGTCAAGTCGAATAGCCATGTCAAAATCAGGGATGGCATTTTTAGGGTGCCCCAATTTGTGTTTTGTGAGACCTCTGTTATTATAGGCGAGCGCAAGGTTAGGGTCTAAACGGATCGCCTCGTCATAGTCGGAGATCGCCTCAAAGTATTGTTCTAAACGGCTTTTTGCGAGACCTCTATTACTATAGGCTTCTGCGTAGTTAAGGTCTAAACGGATCGCCTCGTCATAGTCGGAGATCGCTTCTATGTATTGTCCAATTTTGTATTTTGCGTTTCCTCTGCCATTATGGGCTTCTACGTAATTAGGGTCTAAACGGATCGCCTCGTCAAAGGTAGCTATAGCAGTGCTATAATCTTTTTGTTCGTATAATTTTTCGGCCTTATCAAAGTAGTTCTTGACAGATTTAGCGGCCTTCTTAGGGGAATTATCTTTTTTCATCTGACTATTCCTACGCGGCTTCGGATTGTTGATCATCTGTTAAATTTCTTCGTATAACATTTTCAGCCGATTCTTCTCCGCTTTCGGCGGGAACTTTAGTTGCTACGTTAGCGGCTGTATTAACTGTTTTCTTACGGTTTTGTAAGTAATAGATAATCAAACCAACAAGGAGTGGAGCACCAAATATTGTGATGATCCACTTTATAATGGTTAATTGCCCGTTTATAAAGGCAACATCTGTGCTAAGTTTATCGACTTTCTCGTCAAGTTCATCAAATTTCTTATCAAGTTCACCAAATTTCTCGTCTACATGCTTGCGCATTCTATCTTCAGATGCATCTATTTTATCAAGAATCTGCATAAATTGGGATTGTGACAGGGCAGCGTCAGATTGTTGCTCTTGTTGTGCAAAAGCGGTCAAAGTAAGGGAAAAAATAAAGAGTATTCCGAAAATACGCCAGAGCGTTGCCCGTACGTTCAACATTATCGTTTCCTTTGACTTAACAAAATGAACCGTAAAAATCATATATTTCTTCGCAAGCGGTGAAGTTATTAGGACTTACGCATATCGCTCTTTTGTACCACGATGCACTTCGCATCTGGGCGAGTACGCCGCAAATCTGTTAGATTGTGACGCAAAAACGCTGTGTTTTCAGAAGAATTTCATCTAACAGAGCCACCTATAGCCAAAAG
>JAJDXV010000130.1 GCA_022823085.1 Candidatus Poribacteria bacterium | reverse complement strand
CTTTTGGCTATAGGTGGCTCTGTTAGATGAAATTCTTCTGAAAACACAGCGTTTTTGCGTCACAATCTAACAGATTTGCGGCGTACTCGCCCAGATGCGAAGTGCATCGTGGTACAAAAGAGCGATATGCGTAAGTCCTATTAATAAATTTGCATTTCTAAATTATATATGTTAATATATATAATGTAAACTTAAATATATAATCCTAAACTAACATAGATAGGGTTATTCAACACAAATCAGGCAGTCGGTTATCTCGGTTTCGCGGTCTCTAATTCGGATACCTAACCAGATACGACTTGGCACGACAATTTTTGAAAAGGAGTCCAGAAAATGACGACTTATACGCGGAACGGAAAAGATTACCTCGTGACGAGAGATTGGTTGGTAGGCGAACTACACATTCCAATGAATGTTATCACAGATGCAATCGAACACGCTGCTGATGACGGTTTCGAGGCACCTCAGATTGAGACATACATTCGCGATTCGATGACACGCTTTAAATCAACTGACACGGAGCCAGCAGGTGTCCCATCTGCTGAGGAGATCTCTTCTGAAAATACCGAAGATGCCGGCCCCCTGGTACTCGTCATTGATGGCGTGATGCATAGCTTCACTGTAAGTCCATATACCACACTCAGCGATTTGGCAGGCTGGATATCTGAGACTTTGAATCAGGCGAAAGAACAAGTGATCAAGGACTATATCGCAGAGTTGGAAGCAGATTTGCCAAAAAATATTACGGTGAAAATAGAAATTTGAAAACATTCTATCTTCCGTGGTAATATTTTTTTCCAGCAAAAAATTATCCAAAAAACGCGTCCTAACCCTTATAGCAACTATGTTTACGATCAAATTAAAAAAGATACCAAAAAACAAAAAAGATACCACTTGGTATCTTTTTCGCATTGGAGGTGCACGCACAACTGATAACCCAAAAATAGCAACAAAATCGCTTGACAATGAAAGCGTGAGATGGTATCCTTACACACGTGGACGATCTGCCCTCCACTACATCTGCACATAGCTTTCACAAGCCGCATCTAAATCCGCAAGGACTTTCGTACCGATCCTCAAATACTGTCCGTTCAGCATAATGAATTGAGATACCGACCCAGAAGTATCCCTCCGAAAAAAGAGGAACTCACCAACGAAAGCAATATCGGCTGTGGAAATTTCCGCGAAGCCGTCATCAGAGATAAGGAACGTGTCTGTAGTGTCAGGTAATTCGAGGGTGAAACCTGTCGCGAGCACATCAGCATCCGTCTCAACAACGATAGTAGAAATAATCGGATGCACCGTCATATCGGGTCTCATCGGAAATAGCAAGGTGTTCAGCACATCTGGTGGTTCGCTGGTATACCGATAGATAACAGCATCAGCATCTGCCGCCACTGTAATGTCTGACGTCTCCGTTGTAGAAATGAAGAGATTACTACGGTGCGCGTCCTGTGTCCACGTCCGTCCTTCCCCAACATTAACATCACCATCAAAACGGAAAACCTGTTCCACCGTCCGCGCTTCTTCACCGAGTAAGAGATCGTGCAAGATGAAGTATTCGCCTTTAAGGTAGAAGATAACGCGTTTGTAGTGTACCGATGAATTCTGATACCAATTTTCGACAAAATCGAAGGCAGGCGCAGTTATCCATCGGCAATCAAGGACATCGGATACCGACAATTCGGCATCAACCACACGGACTGAACCTGTCACCAGTTGCTGTCCGTACGCGTGTAGAACGAAACGTGATATATCTGGACTGTTAGATTCTGCCGGTGGCTGCGCGTCGAAAAACAGATATTGAGCATCCGATTCCCAGTTATCTCTCATCACGTAGCAACCGGTCTGAGGGAGCGCGAACGATGTGGTATCAGGATATGGAAAATCTTCGTCCTTGAAGTCGCTATTAACAATTTTACAGAGTTCAATGGCATCGAAATCCAATGCCGGAAGCCGACCGAGTGGCGGAAACGTGTAATCCGGTTTGCTCATACGGATGCACGTCGCTACTAATTTTTCGAGAAACGTTTGTATCTCTTCAAAGGCATGGATACGCGCCCCCGTTTCTTTCTGAACCGATAGGAACCTTGCGAAATGGCTGATTGCCTCAACTTGGGCGTGCAACGTCCGATCCCTATGGAAACCATCAGCGTGGAAGAACGTCTCGGCTATCCACTGATAACGGTGCAGTGCCAGTTTATGGAAATGCGCACTCCATCGGAATTCCGGAAACAGACACGCAGCGACACCGATCTCTGTCGTCGCTATGATAGCTGGGGTCGGATGGATAGACAGCCGAAGTAGACATTCAAGATAGCTTTTAGCAGCCGTATAGTTGGATACAGCAGAATCGAGATTGCCGATCTCCGTTACAAAATCGGTGTATGCAGATTTCGCGGTATCTATGTCGCCGAATAAGACAGCGGTCTTCACGGCTTCGAGTCCCGGAAAATCTAAGTTGAGTGCGTCAAAGAAATCGCTATCACTTAAGGGCAAGTTAAATTGATTTTCAAGCGTAACAGTCCGTTTGAGAACGGTATTATAAGTCTCAACGACGGATGCCAAAATCGGTAGATTGCGTTCTTTCGCCAGTGAAAAGGCAGCATCAAGCGGTAGGGTGAGATGTGAATCCGATGGGGCTGGTGCAACCTCTGAAAGCACTGCCGAAATCCTTCCGAACCCAGCGAGTCGCCACAGATCGGACGCTGGAAGTGAGGCACAGATGCAGCCTGCAAGTGCCAAAGCACTTCCGGCTTCCAATCTCGGACGCGGATCACCATCAGGATAGACATAGAGGTAGACAGTATGCTCTAATAGGATGCGTGCGAGTTCGCGATACCCGAATTCGTTGAGCGGTTCGTATGCAGCGATCCCCACAGCCTCAATGACCCGCGACGCGACGGATTCTAACCGCCATGCTCGATGTTGCGGCATAAATACTGTCGGGGTCGGATTCGCTTCGGTAAACGTGAGGAGTTCTTCAATATCGGCAATCGGCTCAAAACGCTCAATGACCGGTACATTTCGTGCCGCAAGTTCTTCGGCAAGTAAGTGGACATGTTCAGTTCGGAGTGTCGTCCATTTTTCTAAGAGCATGTCATGCCTCGGTTATTATTTTTCATCTTGCCGGCGGGAGTACAAACGCCGCCAATCTTTGGGTGTCCAATGAATTGCGGGCTTTCCTGTAATGTAAAACGGGGTGGTGAAGACCACCCCGTTCGGAATTTCATTGAACCCTGAATTTTAGGCCGCTAATGCTGAAACCGCCGCGTCTTCGCTGTCGAAATGCTCGAAGTGTCTGACAAGTCGGTTAAGAACAATCAGGTTTTTGATCTGTTTACCCACGTTGACGACCCCGATACGTCCTTTCTTCCGTGCAACAGCAGCACGTGCTCCCATGAGTGCACCAAGTCCAGAACTATCAACTCTACTGACATTCTGGAAATTAATGAGAATACGGGGGACTTCAGATGTTTCTATCTGCGGTGAGAGGGCTTCCCATAATTCTGACGACGCAGTTCCCATGATTTTTCCGTTGGGTTCCAAAATTGCGATGCCGTTTTCTTTCCGAATTTTCGTAGTCATGATTTTTCTCCTGATTTCATTTTGCAAGTGTATTTTTACTTTGCTTTCTTATTTTTTTCGATTTTTAACGTTTAATTTTTTGTTTTCGTTACTTTAGTCCGATATAATCAGAAAAAGTTCGTTTATTGTGCAGTTTCGAGCTGCCAGTTTTCAGGAGTGCCGGTTGAAAATAGAGGGAAAGTTTTAACAATCCCTCTTGATATTTCATCGAATTGTGGCCTTTAGGGGGACAATTCTGAAATCGCTTCATCTTCACTATCAAAGTGCTCGAATTGGTTGACGATTCGGGTAACAACAATCAAACTACTAATCTGTTTAGCGACGTTGACGACCCCGATACGTCCGTCCTTGCTATTCGCAAGGGCGCGCGCACCAAGCAGAGAACCGAGTCCCGAACTATCCATCATGTTGACGTTCTCAAAGTTAATGAGGATACGCGGGGTATCGGATGCCTCTACCTGTGCCGTCAGTACTTCACGGAGTTCCGATGCTGCAGCTCCCACCATCCTTCCACTCGGTTCCACAATTGTAACACCATTTTGCTGGCGAACTTCTATTGACATATTTTCCTCCTTATTCGCTTCCAAGGACCTTAGAAAATTAATTTAACTCCGTTTGTATTATACACGATTTGAATATTAATTCCAACCTCATTAATTTAAACGCTCCTCGTCAGACAAAGGTTCAATTTTAGTCCACTTTTAAAATTCGCTAAATTTTAGAGAAACCGCACCGAATGTTTACGCGAGGGGTAAACATATTCCTCGATACTTTCTTCAATTTTTTTTCTCCACATCTTGTTGAAACGACCCATAACTCCACTTTCTGCCCGAATCCAAAAAAATAATTTGACACAATCAAAAGATTATGAGATAATTTCCCTATCTTAGACCATCTTTTACCGTGCGCGTTGTTATAGCGCACTTTTTCAAAGTTCAAAGAAAGGAAATTTTGACAATGGCAGTTACATTTCACCACGTTCATCTCCGTTGCGAAGACCTTGAAGGCGCAATCCGCTATTACGAAGACATGTTTGATGGAAAGGTTATTGAAGTCGGCGAGGCGCGCGGCTTAAAAATCGTACGCATGGAAATCGGCGGAGAACGGATATTCCTCTCACCAAAACTCGGTGACATGGAAGTCGAGGATACAACCGGCAACCCCCGTTGGGGGGTCTATCAACTCGCGTTCACCGTAGAAGACCTGGACGCAGAAGTCGCAAAACTTCAAGCAAAAGGCGCAGAACTCGAAGACCTGAAACCCGAAGGACTCATGATGGCGTTTTTCAAGGGACCCGACAACGTTCAGATCGAACTCATCGAGGCTTAGCGTCCACGAAGTAAATCACGCAGGTGCCTCCTATGAAATTCAGTGAACTCTTCCATACAATTCAAGGCGAAGGGCAACTCATCGGGGTCCCCTCCGTCTTTTTTCGGACGAGTTATTGTAACCTGAGATGTGTTTGGTGTGATACGCCTTACACATCTTGGCACCCTGAAGACCGAGACATCACCGTCGCCGAAAGCGTCGCCGCAATCACGCAATACCGATGTAAACACGTCGTTATTACCGGCGGCGAACCGTTTATTCAGTCGGAAGCGTTGATTGAACTTTGCCGTGAACTCGACGCACGCGGACACCACATTACAATTGAGACGAACGCCACACGGTTCGCTAAAGTCGCCGCGCATCTCATCTCAATGAGTCCGAAACTCCGAAACTCCAATCCACCGACAGATGACCGATTTTTCAAACGGCACGAACGAGATCGTATCCGTCCGGACGTTATCTGTAAATTCCTCGACACGTACGCGTGCCAAGTTAAGTTTGTCGTGGATACGCCTGAAGATTTAACTGAAATCCAAGCACTACAGATGGATATCGGTATCCCTGCCGAGACGATTTTACTGATGCCGCAAGGAACGACACCTACCCTACTACAACAAAAACAGGAATGGCTGGTCGATCTCTGCAAAGAGAACGGATACCGCTATTCCCCGCGTGTACATGTCGATATTTGGGGCGATAAACGCGGGGTCTGAGCTTAGAGGTTCGCAAATTACACCGAAAACCGAGGGCGGAGATGGAAATGAAGTACGATGTTTTACTGAAAGGCGGCACTGTCATTGATGCCGCTCAAGAATTGAATGCGGTAAACGATGTCGCTATTGCTAACGGTGTTATCGCAGCAATTGCAACAGATATCCCCGAGGAGACAGCAAGCCATACCATCTCTGTTAAAGATAAGTACGTGACACCAGGACTCGTGGATATCCATACCCACGTCTATTACGGCGTAACAACGTGGGGTATCAGACCCGACGCAGTCTGCATGACAGCAGGAACAACCACAGTTGTCGATGCCGGAAGCCCGAGTTGGGCGACATTCCCAGGATTCCGTGAGTTTATCGCTGAACCCGCTCGCACAAACGTGCTTACCTATATCCATATCTCTGGGATCGGACTCGTCTACGGACCCGTCGGTGAAATGTTCGATATGGCTTATGCGGATCCCGCTCGCGTCGCGGCAACACTACAGAGAAACCGCGATATTACCGTCGGAGTCAAGGTGCGTCAAGGGAAGGGACAGGTCGGTGATAATGGGGTCGAACCCCTGAAATGCGCAATTGAAGCCGCCGAACGTGCCGGCACATCTGTTATGTGCCATATCGGCGCAGGCGTACCTCTCCCCGACATTTTGAGGCTACTGCGCCCCGGTGATGTGATTACCCACTGTTTCCAAGGGAACGGGGACAACATTGTTGACGAAAACGGGCAGATCATCCCAGAGGCGTGGAACGCACGTGAAAACGGTATCATCTTTGATGTCGGACACGGGGCAGGCAGCTTCCATTACGAAATCGCACAACGCGCTATGGAACAAGGATTCATATCTGATGTTATCAGCACCGATCTACACACCGGAAATATCAACGGACCCGTCTACGATCTACCCACAACTTTGTCGAAGTTGATGCATTTAGGATTATCCCTTGAAGACGTGATTGATAAAGCAACCTTCAACGCAGCAAAGGCTATCGGACGTGAGGAACAACTCGGCAATTTGCGAGTCGGCACCGTCGCGGATGTCGCAGTTTTTGAAGTACTTGAAGGAGAATTCGAGTTCTTTGACGCACACGGAACAAAATTTATCGGAAATCAGAAGCTGAAGGCAGCACTAACAATACGCGAGGGAAAAATCTAATCCGTCTCAATTGCAAACTTTTTGTACAATAGGAAACCGTCGGTTTCCTATTCAATCTTTTGGAAAAACAAAAAACACAAATTTATGGACCTCGCGAGGGGTCCGAGATAAAAAACAATATGGCGAATACAATAAATAGAAAACTGAGCGGCTGCTACAGAAGATTTTTAACTTTTTTCTTCATAATTGTAGCAGGAGGTTTACTTGTCGGTGTCTTCGTTTATCGGCAGGTCGGCGGCCCTGAAGGCGCACGCTATTGGATGGCAAAACACGCCCTCGGCAATATAGAAAAGCGTCTTAATTCATCAGAACGAAGACCTGATGGGATCGCCGAGGAGCAGATCATTGAAAGTTTTCAGAGCGTCCGTGAAGCGATCGAGAACCGACAGGTTAATCTCATATCCCTTTATACAGTCATGAAAGACTATCAGACCGAGTTTCATGAAAAAAAACCTTCAACCCCGGAAACTCAGGAATTCCTCCGTAAACTTGAAGGCACAATTCTGGAGGACGCTGGTGCCGAAAAATGATAACACTTACGCACACTCCGACTGCAGTACTTGTCAAATTAGGTAGAGAGATCGGCTATTATCTCCCGAATCCGGCGCGTGTAAACGTCATCGCTTAAATGCGTGCCAGTAATATGTGCCATAGCACTTCGGAATCTTTGTTCTGGATCGCCCCACGCCCTAAATAGCATCCGGCTTTCAGTGGCATCCGGCCGTGCAACCGCTGTCAACAATTGATCAACAACTGATAAATAAAATAACAGGTGATGACCATCAACGCGCGCAGTGAGTTCATCAGGTGGACAGGTCTCACGATGGGTACCGACCCATTCGGCATAAGTGTTGACAAGCTCCCTGTCTAAAAGAGAGATGAAATTACCGGTTTCAGACGGTGAGACGAGGAAAGCACCAATACTATTGAGTCGCTGCACAAGACGCATCTCTTGCCAATTCCAACCGATACTCGCGAAGTCGATAAAGAACGCGGATCCCTCGCGAATAACGATGTTCCGGGCATTGTTGTCCAGACTGCCGAGCGTTGTCGGAGCATCCCGCAGACGGTTCGCCAACACATCCCACGCCTCCGCGAGCGTCCGCTCTTCAATCGACGACATCGGTTTATGACTAAGATGAGAGATATAACCGACGACTTTTTTGCCACGCGACAGTAAGTCCTGCAGAACCGCTTGCGTATTAAAACGGAAGACGTAAGGGGCGAGTTGTGCTGCGTGCGTCGTAAAACAGGTCTCAATCCTGCACACTTCATGGAGGATCGTGAACAAAAGCGGAGTCAAATTTTGTGCCGACGGCTCCCTCTGCTGCGCAAGGGCATCAAGCGTAGATTCACCACACCACTCTAAGAGAAGCGCGTGGTGACGTTCTGACTTCCAGAGGAGTTCTGGGACTCGGCAACCCGCATCATATAAAAGTCCGAGAACGGTTGCTTCAATCTGGAGCGGTGTCCATCCTGCCTCAACGACCGGGGCAGTAATGTCGTGCTGTTTCAGGATATAGGCTTTGCCGCCGAGCCTCAGTCGGCAGACGTTGTGCCGCTGTCGTATACCGTGCTGAATCGGTTCAAGCGCAAGTGCCTCAATCTCCGTCTCAAAATGTGTAGCGATGTGCTTTATCAGATGTTCCACTGTTCCCCCCTTGACCGATTATACCATAAGCAGCGATCAGAATTCTATGATTTTCCAAACGGTTTCGGAGCCATTCACAAACCCGCGTCAGCAGGAATGTTTTGAAAAAATGTTCATTTTTCCCTTTTTCTGTTCTGATAGGAACGCCGCTGAAATTTCCTTGACAACTAACAAAAATACGTGTTATAACATTAAACTTGAAATAGGACCATTTCTGTGGTAAAATATTTGTAACACTTTTGATGAACACGGGTTCATCAGAATTTTGAACTTTAATACTGAAGACGACACACCTCTCGATTTGCACAGCGGGTTCTCTCATACTGGGAGTCTGATGCAAATGTGAAGGAGGTGGATGCGAAAACCCAGTAGAAGCAGGCTTGCTTCTGCAAACTTAGGAGGTTTTTTTGGCAGTTACAATGAAAGAACTCCTCGAATGCGGAGTTCATTTTGGACATCAAACCCGTCGCTGGAATCCGAAGATGGCAGAATACATCTTCGCTGAGCGTAACGGGATCTATATTATTGATTTACAGAAGACATTACGGATGCTGCAGAACGCGGCGGACTTCGTGCGAGACATCGCTGCGAACAGCGGTGGCGTGCTATTTGTCGGGACAAAACGGCAATCACAAGAAGCCGTACAAGATGAAGCGGAGCGATGCAGTATGTATCACGTCAATCATCGATGGCTCGGCGGTATGCTTACCAACTTTCAGACCATCCGGCGTAGTATTAACCGGTTGGATAAATTGGATGCTGATGAAGAGAGTGGACTCTTTGAGAGAATACCGAAAAAAGAGGTGATGAACCTCCGGCGCGAGAAAGGTAAACTGAGTAATAATCTCAGCGGCATTAGAGAGATGAAAAGACTCCCGGAAGTTGTCATCGTAACAGATACGCGTAAAGAGCACACAGCTATCGCTGAAGCAAATAAATTGGGGATCCCCATCATTGCAATCGTTGACACCAATTGTGACCCGGATCCGATTGATTTGCCGGTACCGGGGAACGATGATGCCATCCGTTCAATTCGTCTCATCTGCACAGTTTTAGCGGAAGCCGTGATTGAAGGACGTGGCGAAGCATCAGAAGGCGCAGAGGGTGAACAGGAATCCGCACAACCCGACGCTGCTCAGCGAGTCAGTGATCCCCAAGAAGCGGAACGGCATGAAGAAGAGGGTGCCACTGTACTTGAAGAAGAGGAATTGTCATCGGAACCGGAAGCGATCGGCGAGAGCGAACAACGTCAGGCACGCGCACCGCGACAACGCCGACGAGGGCGCCCACCGCGACGACAATCGTAATAAAAGTATTTGTGCGCGACTGCCTTTTTCGATAAGGTGTCGCGCCATAAATATTGAGCAGATCAGGCGCGGTGAAAATAGGCAATGTCTGAAATAGATTATCGCCTCGCCTATCGAAAAATTAATACATTCAGTGGAGGATAGATGGCTATCACAGCAAAGATGGTTGGCGAGCTCCGTTCGCGTACAGGCGCAGGGATCATGGACTGCAAAAAGGTGCTCGCAGAAACCGACGGAAACATTGACGAAGCAATTCAGAGACTCCGGGAGAAAGGACTAAAAGCTTCTGAAGTCAAAGCCGGTAGAGCGACAGAAGAAGGACTAATTATTTCCTACATCCACCCGGGGAGCCGTGTCGGAACGTTAGTTGAACTGAATTGTGAAACCGATTTCGTCGCGCGAACGGAGCAATTCCAGGAACTCGGTAAAGAGATCGCTATGCAAGTGGCAGCAGCAAAACCGAAATATCTCAAACCCGAAGATGTCCCCGCCGAAGCACTTGAAGCGGAAAAAGCGATCCTGAAAACACAAGCCGAACAAGAGGGTAAACCGGCACATATCGCCGAACGTATCGTTGAAGGGCGTATCTCTAAATTCTATTCGGAGACATGTCTACTCCTACAACCCTATATTCGCGATACCGATAAAACCATCGAAACGCTTGTAAAAGACGCTATCGCCCAATTGGGTGAAAATATCGTCGTCAAACGTTTCGTCCTTTATGTGCTCGGACAGTCATAGAACCAAGCAGTTATTAGTGGTTATAAGTTATAAGTTATAAGTTACAAGAGGCTTTTGATAATCCCGACACCTCTTAACTTATAACTACTAACTGAAAGGATTTCGTAGAAATCCGTACTTATAACTGCGTACCCGCTAACTGCATACTCACTTATAGGAAACAATCAGATGCAACAGATACTTCAACAGGCTGAATCCCGGATGAAGAAGACAGTTGAAGTAACGGCAGAGAAATTGTCGCATGTGCAAACGGGGCGCGCAACACCAGCACTTTTGGACCAGGTTACTGTCACCTACTACGGCACCAAAAGCCCGCTGAGCCAAGTCGGTACCATTACGACTCCCGAACCGCGTCTCCTTGTGATTCAACCGTGGGATAAAGCCCTAATTACAGAAATTGAGAAAGCCATCGCGCATTCGGATTTGGGGTTCTCTACGAACAATGACGGAAACGTTATCCGAATCTTGGTCCCTGAACTGACAACTGAACGTCGGACGGAACTAACCAAGGTCGTCCGTAAACTTGCAGAAGAGGGTAAGATCGCAATTCGGAATATTCGCCGTGATGCCAACGATGCCGTGAAAAAACTTGATGGTGGAGATACTGGCGGCGGCGGCAGAAGTAAAGGCAGAGGCGGCGATAAGAAGAGAGGCAGCACAGATCCAGTACAGCAGCTGACCGATACCTATGTCAATAAGATCGACCAATTGACGGAGGCCAAAGAGACTGAATTATTAGAAACTTAAACAGTAACCAGTAACCAGTACGCTACGCTTGCAGTAACCAGTTAAGAGGTGTAGGCATAACACAGTGTTTTCTTTAACTGGTAACTGGTAACTGGTAACTGGGAACCAGAAAATATGTTTTGGCGGAGAGCCTTGAGTGTAGTTGTGTTGGCACCGTTAGTCCTACTCGTTATTTACTGGGGGGATTGGCTCTATGTACTCGTTGTATTGGTTGCTACATCAATGATGCAAGTTGAGTACTGTCGAATCGCACAACACTTCACTGAAAAATTAAATCCGGTGATGCCAGCACTCTTGACAGGTGCGTTCTGTCTGTTAGCATATTTCTTGCCTACTTTTGAACCGAAAATATCGACAATAATGTTATTGAACAAAGGCACGATATTTTCGATTCAAAGGTCTCTACCTGTTTCAGCCGTAACGTTTAGTTTCTTCACTTTCGTCTTTATTTATGTTTTCGCCGAAAGTATCTTCAGAGCAAAAGTTGACGGTGAGTTAATCACGGTCACACTAAAATTAACCGGTATTTTAACCATCGGCTGGGTATTCGGTTATCATCTTATCTTGCTCCGAAATGCCGAACCCGTGGGGCGGCATCTCATCTTCTTACTGATCGGCACAGTTTGGTGTAGCGACACGGGCGCATACCTTGTCGGTGTCGCCTTCGGTAAACACAAACTCGGCACGCCCGTCAGTCCTCGGAAAACAGTTGAGGGAACCATCGGCGGATTGGTCGTAGGCACCTTAATAGGATTTCTGATCGGTATATTCCTCTTAAAAGGGACGCTGTCTGGCGTGAACGCCGCTTTTATTGGACTCTTTTTGAGCCTGCTCGGACAACTCGGGGACCTCAGCGCATCTCTTATGAAACGGACAGCCGGAGTCAAGGATTCTGGCGATGTCATTCCAGGACACGGCGGCTTTATTGACCGATGTGATAGTCTAATTTTCACCACGCCCGCACTCTACTATTACTGGGAATTGACAAGACATTTGGCGTAAGCGAGTACGCAGTTAACAGTTGTCAGTACGTTCGCTTCGCTCACTTTCAGTTATAAGTACAAGAGTCCTCTTAACTTATAACTGTTAACTGAAAGGATTTCGTAGAAATCCGTACTTATAACTATTCATGAAGCAGATCGCCATACTCGGTAGCACGGGTTCAATCGGAAAAAACGCACTCAGCGTTGTTGAAACACATCCTGACCAGTTTAAAGTCGTTGGACTCGCGGCGAACCGCGACGTTGATACCCTTGAACAACAGATCCGAAGGTATCGCCCTCTGCGGGTGGCATTGAACGATCCATCTGCAGCAGATAGACTCCGCACACGTATCCGAGATATCAACGGCACAGAAGTACTCGCTGGCACAGAAGGGCTACAAGCCGTCGCAACAATGCCGCAAGCGATACAGGTCTTGGATGGCATGGGCGGAAGTGCTGGACTTTTACCGACATTGGCTGCGATTAACGCCGGTAAAGACATCGCCTTTGTGAATAAAGAGGTCATGGTGATGGCAGGCGCACTTGTGAACGCAGCGGTCGAAGCAAACGGCGTTACTTTAATACCGATCGATGGCGAAATGAGTGCCATCTTCCAGTGTTTGGAAGGTGCACGCGATCGACAAGCAGAGATACATCAGCTCCTGATTACCGCATCTGGCGGCCCGTTCCGAAAAGTACCGAAAGCAGAACTCTACGCTGTGACACCCGAACAGGCATTGCAGCACCCAAATTGGAAAATGGGACAGAAAATCACAATCGATTCCGCAACGATGATGAACAAAGGCCTTGAAGTCATTGAAGCGAAGTGGTTATTTAATATAGAACTCTCAAAAATAGAGGTCGTTGTCCACCCTGAGAGTATCGTCCACTCTATGGTAGAATGGACTGACGGCTCCACGCTTGCACAATTAGGTCCCACAGACATGCGTATTATGATTCAATACGCTTTAACGTATCCGCGTAGGCTCTCCGCACCAGTGCCACGTTTAAATTTACAGGAGGTGCGTACATTAAACTTTGAACCGGCTGACTTTGACAAATTCCCGTGCCTCTCGCTCGCATACACCGCCGCAGATGTCGGTGGTACGCTTCCTGTAGTCCTCAGCAGTGCTGATGAAGTCGTCGTCGCTGCGTTCCTTAACGCTGACATCGGGTTCATGGATATACCGGCGATTCTCGGACGTGTAATGGATCAGCATCTGGTGACAGCGGAACCGACACTCTCAGACATCCTTGAAGCCGATCGGTGGGCAAAAGCGATGGCACGTTCACTCATAAAAAATCACACAAATTTTTTTAACTATTAAGTTTTTGTGCATCGCTCCACTACGTTCCGCGATGGTTTCTATTTAGAAGCGAGCAGTCGCAACGAAGGCGCGACGGAGGAGACCCAAAGACACATTACCAACGAGAACTTTGATTAACCGCAAGGAAAATTTAAAAATTCGGTCTTGTGAAAGTGTATTACGAAAGCCTGTAGCCTGAAACGAAGTGGAAGGCGGATTTAAGAGGGGAACGTTATTACCGAGACCGGCTTGATTAACCGCAAGGAAAATTTAAAAATATGGAATTCTTAATTGACCTCATCGGCTCCATTTTTCCGTACATCAGAGCAGTGATTATCGCTATTATTCCGCTCGGTTTCCTAATTTTTATCCATGAACTCGGACACTTTTGGGCTGCGAAACGGTGCGGCATTAAAGTCAACACCTTTTCGATCGGTTTCGGTCCCAAAATTTTCGGGTTCCAACGCGGCGAAACGGCCTATAAAGTCTCGCTCCTGCCATTCGGTGGATACGTTCAAATGGAAGGCGAAAATCCGAGCGAACAGACCGGGGCACCAGGAGAGTTCGCGAGTGCTTCGATCGGCAATCGCGCTTTTGTTGTCGCCGCAGGACCCGTTGTTAACCTTTTGTTCGGTATCTTGGTGTACTGGGTCGTTTTTGCCACAGGGCTTAATACACACGCTTCCCGGCTCATCGGCGGTTTGACAGGCATGCCACTCGGCGAGAAAGAGGACATCCAGATCGGTTGGGTCGCTGATGATGGCGCAGGCGCTGCCAGTGGACTGATGCCCGGTGATACCCTCATCTCAGTCAACGGGGATCCGATCCGCCATTGGTCTATCTTTCAGACACGCGTGCTTACGAGTGCCGGTAAGGATTTGGAACTCGTTGTTGAACGCGATGGCGCGCCGCTAACGTTATCGATTAAACCGGATGCCATACCGAGTGTCAGAGGCGATATGGGTGAGATCCGTGTGAGCAGCGGAAGCGAGACGATCGTTCATCAGCTCACAGCGGACAGTCCGGCCGATGAAGCCGGAATTCAGACGGGCGACCTCATCGTAAGCATCAACGGTGAGAATATCCATAACGTCCCATACTTCGGCTACGGTGTCTGGCACTCTTCAGCGGACTGGATTGACGAAAAATATAAAGCACTGCATAAACAGATCAACGAAAATCGAGACGCTTTGATGATCGGGGTTCGGCGCGCCGATGAAACCCTAACGCTCGAAATGCCGGTCGAATGGCGTGTGATCGCAAGCGTCCAAGATGATAGCATCGCTGAAGCAGCAGGGATTCAGACTGGAGATGTCCTCGCTACAATTAACGGAGAACCGATAGACGCAACCACGCTTTATGCACAACTCAGCACAACGGCAAACCGACCTATCGAAATCGGCTTGATACGGGATGGCAACCCGAAAACAGTTACCCTTTCAAATGAGACGGAAAGTTCAGAAACAGATTCAGACGCAGTCTTGTTCGGATTGATGTGGCAGACGACTCTCAGCGGGATGCAGCTCGCACCGAAAACGGCACCGCTACCGGAATATGGTCTCGTTGATGGGTTCGGGAAAGGTCTTGAAGCGACGTGGCTAACCTTTACAGCCGTCGGTAGAACCCTACAACAGTTGATCGGGGGTGAGGTATCACCGAAACACCTTGCGGGTCCAATCGGCATTGCCAACGCAACGAGCAACATGTTCAACCGACTCGGTCTCAGCAGCTTGGTCTTTTTCATCGGGTTTATCAGCATCAATCTCTGCATCGTCAACCTATTACCGATTCCGATCGCTGACGGTGGGCAGCTGCTGTTCTTCGCCGTTGAGAGAATCCGTGGGAAGCCGATGCCTCGCAAGGCACAAGAAATTGTTCAACAGGTTACCATCGTCCTCCTTATCGCGTTTTTCTTATATGTTACTTGGTTCGACGGCATGTCCTTGATTTACGACCTGCGAAACTAATAATTTTAACTATTAAGTTTTTGTGCATCGCTCCACTACGTTCCGCGTTTTTTAACTATTAAGTTTTTGTGCATCGCTCCACTACGTTCCGCGTTTTTTAACTATTAAGTTTTTGTGCATCGCTCCACTACGTTCCGCGATGGTTTCTGATAAAGAAGTTAACAGTTTCCAGTTAACAGTTTCCAGAAAAGAGATATTGTGTTATCCGCACACCTCTTAACTGGTTACTGGTTACTGGTTACTGGTTACTGATACGCCAATAACGAGCAGTCGCGACAACGGAGCGACGGAAGAGACCCAAAAACGTATTACCAACGAGAAACTTGATTAACCGCAAGGAAAAATAAAAAATTAAAAATAATGGATACTGACGACCTCAGAAAATCGTACATAGAAATTGTTGCAAGTGTGAGGGAATACATGGAAGAACAACTTCAACTCGGCTTCTCAGAAACAGAGCTACGTGAACCGAAAAAGAAATTGCCCTATGCGGACTTTGATCTACCGAGCCTAACCGCAGACGCTGAGGGTTGCACCAAGTGTGCGCTGCAGGAGACACGCAATAGTGTCGTCTTTGGTGTCGGAAACACAAGTGCCGACCTCATGTTCATCGGTGAAGCACCGGGTGCTGACGAGGATCAACAAGGTGAACCTTTTGTCGGCAGAGCAGGTCAACTGCTAACACAGATCATTGAGGCAGGGATGAAACTTAAGCGGTCGGATGTCTACATCGCGAATATACTCAAGTGTCGTCCCCCCGGGAACAGGAATCCCGCACCCGACGAAGTTGAAACCTGTAGTCCTTATTTGATCCGTCAGATAGAACTGATTCAACCGAAGGTGATTGTTGCACTCGGCAGCTTTGCAGCGCAGATGATGCTCGGCACGAAAACAGGTATAACGAAACTGCGCGGTGAATTCCATGATTGTAATGTCGTTGGACTTAACTTCCCGCCACATAAGAAACCGCCAGTTGTTATGCCGACCTTTCATCCAGCGTACCTCCTCAGAAACCCGAATGCCAAGCGCGATGTATGGGAAGACATACAACAGGTCATGGCTGTTTTAGAAAATGGATAAAATAAGGCAGGACTTACACATGCCGCTCTTTTGTAGCATAGGAGACCATCTTTAACTGAAAACTGAAAGGTTTTTCGGAGAAAAACCGTACTGAAAACTGTCAACTAATTATGCGTTATGCAAACATCGCTTTTCCGCTATCAGTAAATCAGGTGTTTACCTACAGCGTACCATCGCAGTTGGATGCGGTTTTGCAACCGGGTGTCCGGGTATTAGCACCGTTTCGCAGGACGAAGCAGGAGGGCGTTGTTGTTGAACGGATTGACGAAACCGATCTCGCGCCGAAACGCATCAAAAATGTTTCCGTATGCCTTGATGAGATGCCTATGTTCTCACCTGAGATGCTTTCCCTAACGAAATGGATGGCGGACTACTACGTCTGTCCGTGGGGGATCTCACTATTTTGCGCCGTACCCGCTGCCGTGCGAACGCAAAAAAAAGAGCTGGTACGACTCCTCCCCGAAACCCCATCTCCGACCGGAAAAGTTCAGAAAAAAATCGTCGCGCTTTTGGAAGCGGAAAGCACACTGTCTGTAAACCAACTTGCCAGACGGACCGGTATGAGTCCACAGGACATCCGTCCGAGGATCACAGCACTCCTCGCGAAAAAGATCGTTACACTTGACGTTACCTACAAACCGAAAGCCACCACACAAGTAACCACAGTCGCATCTTTGGCGTTACCCGCGACCGATATTGAGACAGAAATTGCACAACTCAAAGGGAATGCATCGGACGCATCTAACCGTCGGCATGCTGCCGATGTCAAACGTGCAGAGGCACTTCAACTCTTGCTCGAAGAAGGCTCACCTTTGGCGACAGCGGACTTAGCAAAACGGGTGAGTGCAAGTATCTCGGTCTTACGGACCCTTGAAAGACGCGGCGTTATCCATATCACACAGGCGCAGGCGGTGCGTAACCCGATGAGTTCCGAATCGGTTGCCCCGACGCAACCGTTCCCTTTAAATCCGGCACAATCGGCAGCGTTGGCAGAAATTCGGGAAAGGCTATCGTCGCACGCTATGAAACCCGCCGCGAACGGTAACAGTCCGCTCACTTTTCTGCTACACGGCGTAACAGGAAGCGGAAAAACTGAGGTCTATATGCAGGCGATGGCAGAAGTACTTGAGAAAGGCAAATCGATCATTGTGTTGGTCCCAGAGATTTCGCTCACGCCACAAACCGCATCTCGATTTGTTGGACGGTTCGGAGAACGGGTTGCGTTGCTACACAGTCGGTTGAGTGACGGTGAACGCTATGACCAGTGGCACCGTATCCAAAACGGAGAAGCCGATATTGTTATCGGTCCGCGATCCGCGATCTTTGCCCCTGTCCAGAAACTCGGAATGTTGATTATAGATGAAGAGCACTCGGATTCCTATAAATCGGATACTGCGCCACGCTACCACGCACGCGAAGTGGCACATAAACGGAGCGAACTCGCGAACTGTCCTGTCATATTGGGGAGCGCAACGCCCTCGCTTGAGAGTTTCCACCAAGCACAGAATCGGGAGTATCGGCTGCTAAACCTGCCGAATCGGGTATTTGATAGAAAAATGCCCGATGTTCACATCGTCGATATGCGCAGTGAACTAAAAAAGGGGAATCGAACGATTTTTTCAGATCAACTCCGAGATGCTATTGAAACAAGTCTCGTCCGACAGGAACAAATCATCCTATTTCTGAATCGACGAGGACATTCGACTTACGTCTTCTGTCGAAACTGTGGTTATGTTGAACAGTGTGACAACTGCTCCATCTCGTTGACCTATCACCGTCAAACCGAGCAGCTGACGTGTCATCACTGCGGCAGTACACGTGCTCCGCATCAGGTATGCCCACAGTGTGGCAGTGAAGCGATCCGTTTTTTTGGTGCCGGAACTGAAGCGGTCGAACAAGAGGTACGCAAAGCGTTTCCGAATGCCAGCGTGATGCGGTTCGACGCGGATTCAACCGCCCGGAAAAACGCACATCAACAGATCCTGGAGGCGTTCAGACAACAGAAAATTGACATCCTAATAGGGACACAAATGGTGGCGAAGGGATTGGACTTCCCGAACGTTACACTTGTCGGCGTTATCGCAGCGGATACCGCTTTGAACCTACCGGATTTCCGAGCGAGTGAACAGACGTTCAGCCTCCTCACACAGGTTGCCGGACGTTCTGGACGTGCCGATCTTGAAGGGCAGGTCATCCTGCAAACCTATATGCCTGAACACTACTGCATCAAATCAGCGCAGCAGCACGATTACATCGGCTTCTATGCACAGGAGGTAGAGGCGCGGGGTGCGCTGCGCTATCCGCCGTTTTCTCACGTCGCAACGCTTCTATTTCGCGGGACAGATGAGAAAGAGGTTATTGACGGTGCGCATACAGCACGAGAACAACTTGAGATTTGGCAGGCGGATCAAGCGACTCCTAATACCGAACCAGCAACAATAGAGTTCCTCGGCCCCGCCCCGGCACCACTGACAAAAATCGAAGGGAAATTTCGGTGGCATCTTCTGCTCCGAAGCACTAATTCTGAAAAAATGAGTCAACTCCTTAAACGTTTCACAGACGAACCACCGTCCACAATATCAAAGGCTATTGAATTTGTAGTAGATATCGATCCAACTAATATACTCTAAAAATAGTTATAAGTTATAAGTACGGTTTTTCTGCGAAAAACCTTTAGGTTATAAGTAAAGAGCGGTCGGGAGTCTCTGAACCCTCTTAACTTATAACTTGGGAATAGTTAATAGTTGTTGGTACGCTGCGCTTTAGGTTATTGGTAATACCATTTCTAAATAAACGATTCTCATTAACGAAAAACCGGTTCGTAGTTGCGCAATTCATTGCGCTCTTACGTGTGTAAACATTCGATGCGTCTCAAAACCTCTGAAATGTGAGTTTATTTTTTAGATTTGGTATAAGATCCGTTAGGTTAACACAACATCTCTTAACTTATAACTTATAACTTATAACTTATAACTTATAACTTATAACCAAAAGGCGTACTCGCCGGACTAATAAAGGAATTAACAATAGATGGGTAACCAGATATTTGAGAAACTTGACGATACAGACTTACTCGCACAACGTCCGATCTTGGTTTTTGCGGCGGACCCACTCGCGTCCGCTGGCATTAAAGGACTCGGACAGGTGCAACACCCAAAACCACATTACCGTACACATGCAGAGTTTTTGCAGCTGCAACGCGACCTCGTCGCCGATGGGCAGCTCGATGGTCTACTGATGACACCCGCCGACGCAGAAACACTCGCACTTGACGAAAACCTATTTGAGGAGACACCGATCACGCCGATCGTCCGGATGAACTCGGAAACCGCTATATGGAACCCGCGGTTCGGCGTATACACCTCGCGACCGTCAATGCCGTTTCAAACAGTGTTTCCTGAAGACATGCAACGTTATTGTGAGGCACTCATCGGGCCCGCACTGGAATGCAAGGTGAACCTTGGGCTGTACTCTATCACACTCAACAACGACCCCATCGCCGATGAGAAGATGTTGCAATCGTACGTGCAATTCGCGCATGTCGTCGGTGAGATTGAAGGATTTGATCATCTTTTAGAGGTCTTTTTACCGAACGTTAAACTCCCCGGAATGGACGATGAAAAGCGCGGTATGTACGTCGCTGATTCCATTGTCCGAACGATGAGTTACCTCCGTAAACACCAACGTCCACGCTTTATTAAGACTGCCTATACGACAGCCGATGTCTGGAACGAGTTGTGTCAATTTGATACAACCTTGGTTATCGGGGCGTTGGGGGGTCCGCGTCAGAATGCGCGTAGTACATTCGCTCTCGCACACAATGTTGTCAGCAACGGTGGCCGCGCGATCCTGTTCGGACGCACTATCTTCGGTGAAGATGACCCGATCGGTTTCGTGCAATGTCTGCGTCGCGTCCTTGACAGTGAGGAAGACGCGCAGACCGCACACGCATCGTATCAGAAGATACTACGCGGTCTCGCTTGATCAACAACTCGTGCCTTAGTAAAAGTATCGGAGTCGAGTTGTTGGTTAAAACTACAGGACTTACGCAGGATGCTCTTTTGTACCACAATCTGTATGAAGTTTAAGAATTTAATTCGGTAATGCATCAACAACCTCTTGGTAGGAGCGAGCTGTGCTCGCGATCTTTAAC
>JAJDXV010000125.1 GCA_022823085.1 Candidatus Poribacteria bacterium | reverse complement strand
TGAATTTCTGCTACAATGTTAGACATGGTATCTTCTCCTTAGCATATTCAACCTTACAAACTTTTCGAGAGGATACCATTTTTCTTTTTAAACTTCAACTCATACTTGCAAAAAAACGCTGCCAAAAACTTTACACACCCGAAAATGCGTTTTTTGTTGACATAAAAGTTGTTTTCTGATATACTATATATATCTGCTGGTAGAGAAGTGCAACTTGGGCTTCCCGCCCTTGTTCTCTACCACTCCTTGCACTGGACTGAGCAGATGCAGAAAACCATAGACACTGCAAAAACAGACTCGCGTTCCCCTTGAAAGATAGGTGAACCCCAAAACGGGATTTAGAGTCGCTTTTGAAGCTGAAGATGTCAGCCAAAGTATCGGTAAGTTTTGCGAGATACATTTCTTTCCGTAGTGCGCCGCATGGCCCGCGCCGCAGGTTTGCCCCCTGTGTTGCTCCGACTTGATCGGAGAACCAACGCCAAGTGGTTGGAGATGGCTCCATAGCGAGAAACTGCAGATGGCAGTCGCGCTAAACCCTAATATCTTGGACAGAGAAGAATCTCCGTCCTTTAGGGCGGAGAGCGGTCAAGGCTGAGTACATAGGGATAGAATTGCTCTGGTGCGGGTGCGTCTGCGCCGCCAAAAAGCCTGTCATTACGCGAGGCGTTCATAATGACGACACCGGTATCGTGCTTGGCGGCAGCAGGAAAAACTGTCTCTTTGGTTACAGTAAAACCTATAATCAATTGGGCACACTCAAACAGTCTGAATGCCTATAACAGGCATCCAAACTGGCACAACCTAACAGGTTATGCTACAAAGATGTATATTTATTTTTTGGATCCACTATAAACGCTCTAAATCCCCTTATCAGGCGGACTTTAAGGGAAAATGTGTCCATCCCAAGTATTATCAAACTCACGTTTTTCTTAATTATCTCGCGTTGACAATATAGTGTACTGCCCACGGTTTTTTAGATTACTCCCTAAAGGAATGAAGTGCATACGCTTATTTAGACCACAATTTCGCAAAGTTAAGATAAGGTTTTTCGTTGAAACTCGACAGGTGTCAAATACCGTAAAGCCAAGTGCGGGCGTTTCGGAGACTCCTTAACACGCCGGCGTTTAAGGTCGAGGGTTTCGCAAACGACAGACACGGCTTGCTTATGTGTCCGGCTGTCCCATCGCTGTTCGAGGTAAAGTTCGCGGGCGCGCGCGACCAAATCACCGGCATCGCGTAAAGTGTCGCGCCGCTTTTCTGATTTAAACGCACACTCGCCGGCATACTGTAAGGTGTCGAGTGCCGTATCCCATTTCGGTTGTTTCGCGAGATGATATACACTGTTCAGCGGTATATCCAGTGTTTCGGCGATCTCTTTTGCGCTGCAGCCGGCGCGTTGGGTAAAGACGAACACGGCAGTGTGTAGTTTGAGTTGTGCAACTTCCAGCGATGCGCCTGTGAGTGCTGCTACTAATTCGGCTTCAACGAGAGGCTGAACCCCGTATCTTTTCAACTTTTCGCGGATTCCCGCTCACATTTATATACCAAGTAGGAAAAAATATCATGTAAATTTGAGATTGTATAGTCCGGTTGTTCGTCTGCTGTTTTTGACACTAACACCTCTAATTTTCGGTTGATGAAAATGCTTTTCATGCCTGCGCGGTTGGCACCGACGATGTCGTTTTGAATGGTATCACCGACGTACACTGCCTCTTTCGGTAAAACGTCAGCACGTTCACAGGCGACTTTGAAGATTTCGAGGTTCGGTTTCCTGACACCGATTTCACCGGAAATTGTCAGTGATTGGATACGTTCGCTGAGTCCAAGGTGTCGGACTTTAGAAAGCTGGCTGTCGGTGTGTGCATCGTGTGCACCGTTTGTAATGATACCCGCATGGTATGCATGTAGTTCCTCAAGGACTGTGGCATCGTCGTAAAGATATAGACTTGTGAGGTAACGCGAACAGAAGAAGTCACTGAGTTCTTCCATTGCGCTATCTATCGGTAAACTCAGTTCTTTAAATAAACACCCGAACCGTCTGTCTCTCACTTCCGCCATAGAACACTTTCCAGCGTTGAGCTGCTGAAAGAGTTCCTGATGAATTGTTGTCCATGCCTCTGTAATAGCCTCTCCTGAAACATGAGGATAATGTTTGCGTAAACGTTGAAATGTTTCGCTTTGTGCGATGTTCCATGCTGTATCGGAGTCGCAGAGCGTGCCATCAAGGTCAAAGAAGACTGCTTTAATCATTTTCCTAAAATATCCAAAAAAAGTAAACCAATCCAAATGCTATCCAAACCCATGCGACCGTTTTTATCACGATGCTTTTCCAGCCTTGTGTTGTGAAGTAATAAGCGATGTGGTTGAATAGCAGTATCAATGCGATCACGGGGCCGCTGTATTGGTCATAACCGAAGTTGCGCGACCTCAGCAGATTTATGACGCTAAAGGCAAGCAGACAAAGAACGACACCGAGGAAACCGTATTTCCAGAGTCGCCTTGCCCCAAACTTCCGAACAATCCCTGTTTTCGCTGATGCCTCTTCAAAGGTCTCAGGTAGGTCCGGATTCGCTTCTCGAAGGGTTTGCTGCCGTTTTTCTTCTTCTTTAATCTTGGCATCAAGCTGCTGTTTTTCAGTATCGGTTAATTGTTTCACGAAAATAACCTTCCTTTCACCGCCTCATAAAATGTTGTCAATTTACTGATTTTCGTAGCGTGGAAGCGTGAAATTTTATTCATCGTTTGCGCTCATTGATGCCCTTTTCTTTTCCTATTTTTTCATGTTTTGCTTCTATTTCACGTATGAAAAACTCCATTTGCTCAGGTGCTTTTCTGTTGGCTTTAAAAGAAGAAATAGCCTCTAATGCGATCTCCACAGATTTCTTTTCTTTATCCATTCCTATGTATTTCCGACCTTCGGTAATCGCCGCTATCGCTGTTGTGCCACTACCCATAAAGCAATCTAACACGACATCATCAGTTTCAGAAAATAACTTTATGACTCTCCTGGGCAACTCAATAGGGAACTTTGAATCGTGATCAGCATTGCTTCGGACAGAAGGGATTTCCCAAACTGCCCTTGAGCCCCAACTTACCCATTCTTGTTTCGTCAATCGGGAGCGATCCACCTTCGTAGTTCCTGGCTTCCAAAAGATGTAGATATATTCAAACTCATCAACAGACCGGTAAGAGATCGTATGCCATCTCGAATTTTCCCATGCTGCATCTTTGACCCAGACACGCCGGTCATATAAATGGAAGCCAGCCTCGTTCGCGGCCCTCTCAATGAGACCTCCAACGAGAAAAACCCGCGTTTGTGTCTGGTACTTTCCGCCTCTAATATTGTTTCCATTAAGCCTTCTATCAATTGTCTAATTGTCTGTTCACTACACTCAAAATGCGCTGCGAGTTGATACCTATTCCAAGTCGGGTGCGTTTTCTTCGCTTCTAATATTTGTTCTTTGGTTACGTCTACTTTTCTCCGAGACACGTTTTCTGCCATAATTTTCGGCATAGACGCATCTTTGAAGCATAGAATGTCAGCAATATTGATAGTTAAGAATCCGCCCGGTTTTATAATTGGGAAATGAAGTTTGATGACTTCGCACAGTAAATCTTTCCAGTCGGAAAAAGACAAGTTTTTCTCGTATGCTTTTCCGACAAAATATGGAGGGGACCAAACGCTGAGTGCTATTGATTCGGGTCTAATTTTTTTTAAAGAGTTCTGGAATCGCCGTGATAAATGTGATTTTCTGTTATGAATTTCGGGCTATCTACGATTGCCATTTTCCTTTGCACTCCTTAGATAACGGTTATCTCCATACTCAGATATTTCTGGAAGAAGTCCTTTCCTTCAATTTCATCTGAATCTAAATTTAATAATGTTTCCTCATTCATAGATACTGTCTTCCGATTTCACACTAAAGGCGAGGTTTGAAACCTCGCCGACTAAAGACCTATTCACTTAATGTCGGTAATTTTCGCCAATCAGGTTATTGGCGGCGCGGACGGGACGGAAAAGGGTTTGCCGTTTGGCTGGCATTTCCTCAAGCAGTTTCGGATGCGGGTCCCAATCGTGCCACTTGCTATTGACAGTGTTGTAACAGCTGAAAATAGCGAGGCGATCGTTCTCTTCATTCGTCCACGTGTGTGTGCTATGGGTCAACGCTTCCGTGAAAAAGAGGAGCGAACCGGCGGGACACTGGTATGTATCCCAAATCGGTGAATCTTGACTTCGGATGGTGTCGGGTGCCGTGTAGACGGCTTTATGGCTTGCCGTAATAAATAGTGTGCCACCTTGCCGATATTTGACAGGATTCAGTTCCCAGACGATACGGGTTAATCCGCTATACCCTCTGCCCGGAATACAGCGATAGAGGTGTGAGTCGCCGGGGAAGCGGAGCATGCCGTTTCCGTTGTGGGGGCCGAAGTTTCCATCGCCGACAGTGCGGTAGAACATGTGGCACGATTCCATCCTGAATCCGTAGCATTCTTGGCTTGATAGTGCTGGGTGTGCAAGAAACTCGTTAAGGAAACCGACGACGTTGGGATGGTCAGAGAGGCGTTGCAGGGGACCACCGAGGGGTGAGCGCTCATGCTCCGGTATCGACTTCGGTTCGTGGCGGAGTTTATAGCCGAATTCTTGCATCTCCGCGAGTTCATCTCCAGACAGAACACCGGGAATCAAGAGCCAACCGCGCATGTCAAAGAGGTACTTCTGTTCTTGGGTCGGCGGAACGACGGGAGTCCCGTCAGAAGTTGTTTTCGTGAGTTGTGCGTTATCAATGTCGAGTGCTGCACCGAGGTTCTTATCAACGATAAAAGGTTTTGTGTGGTCTGTGCCTTGTGCCATGAGAAAATCCTCTTGATTGTAGAGGCGGTCATTAATATGAATTTGCGCGGAGATTTTTTTCCGAGACGTTTCGTTTGCGAGTTAGGCAGCGTTCACCACAATATGCTATAGCGAAATTGTGGAAGATATGTAAGTAAAGGGCGTAAACTTTGGTAATGAAATTATTGGACAATTAAACGCTTCTGCCGATAGTTTTCAGTTACCGCCATTTTGGTGTTGCTCAGCAGGAGATGGTTCGTCAAAGGGTTCGCCAGCAGCTTCAGCTGCTTCTTTTCGCCGGAACCATTCAACCCATGCTTGATTGGCCATCTGGAAACCCTCGGCTTTACCCTCGGCTTTGCCTTCGGCTTTACCCTCGGCTTTACCCTCGGCATAAACCTTGTCTCTAAACAACTTTGCATATCCAAACATGATTTCCTCCAATATATATGAGAAAATGAAGAAGAAGCCAACAATCAACGCCATCAGAACAGATGTTCGCGTTAATAATGTTCCACCTAATGCCTCCAACTTCCAGCCAAAGAAAACTTCAAGTAATAGGTTCAGTATTACAAGGCTTGAAAAAATCCGAGCGAATACATAGAACCATTTTCTCGGGATCCGAACTAACGATACATAATCCTTATCATTCGATTCTATCAACTGAAACATCCTTTCAAAATAGGGAGTGATAAAAGGTGCGATACACAAGGCGATCGCTTTACTTCCGTGTTGATGTGTCAATTATAGCCGGGAGTGGATGGGAATGTCAAGGGTTTTTAATCAAGATTTTCTTGCAAAATTGTAAAATTTTGTGCAATAATAGAGGTAACTTGAGTATTGAGGATAGGATTTATAGCAGATTTCGTAAGAGATGGAGGGATAAAAATGGCAGAACACCTCTTAAATGACGCGCAGATGCGGGAATTCATTGTGAACGGTTTTGTGACCGTCGCGACGGAATTCTCTGCGGAATTTCACGATGCGATCTACGAAAAGACGATGGGTGTCTTTGATAAGGAGGGGAATCCGGGGAATAATCTTTTGCCACGGATCCCGGAGATTCAGCAGATTTTTGACGATCCGAACGTTCGTGGTGCTTTGACGAGTCTGCTCGGATCGGATTACTATATGCAACCGCACCGGCATCCGCACTATAATCCGCCGGGGAGTAAAGGGCAAGGGCTGCATCAAGACGGTGGGAAACGGTGGTCGCACCATACACGCAGGCTGCTGGTTTTCTATTACCCGCAAGATACACCTGTTGAACTTGGTCCGACGGGTGTGGTGCCGATGAGCCACTACTTTAGTACCCGTGAAGGTTCGGAAATTTCGCCTGAGCAGCCTATTGTTGGAAAGGCTGGAACGGTTGCGTTCGCGAACTACGATCTGTGGCACCGTGCGATGCCGAACAGCAGCGAGAAGCGTCGCTATATGATGAAATTCTTGTATGCTCGGATGTCTGAACCAGAAGAAGCGACGTGGGCGAATCGGGAGACAGCGTGGGCGAACGGGAATTCTGTGGGACCGGCTGAGCATCAGGAGATGTTCCGACATCTCTGGGACTGGCATCGCGGCGTTGAAGATAACAATTCGCACGAGACATCAAACGGTGCTTCGCTGTCGGACTTGGTCAGTTCACTTAATAGTATATCGGAATCGATGGGGTTGCAGGCGGCTTATGCGTTGCCCCGATTTGGAGAGCAGGCGGTTTCTGCTTTGGTGCGGTGTCTGCATGACGAACCGGAGATGACACGCCGAAACGCTTGTTATGCGCTTAATGCGGTGGGGTCTCCTGCGGTCGATGCTTTGTGTGATGCGCTGAAGGATCCGTCTGAACATGTCCGGGACAACGCGGCGGAGGCACTCGGTGATTTAGGGAACAGGGCGGAATCGGCGGTGTCAGCATTGGTTGAGGCACTTTCGGATGAATCGGGGCGTGTGCGCGTACGGTCGGCAGAGGCGTTGGGGACGGCGGGTCAATTGAGTTCAGTTGCTGCGCCGAGTCTTGTGAAGGCATTGGCGGATCCGAGTGATGGGGTTCGTCGGAATGCTGTTTTCGCGTTGGCACGGCTTGGTCAGGATGCTGATGGTGCAGTTGAAGGTTTACAAAATTTGCTGTTTGACGCGAACCGATATGTGCGCGGTGATGCGGTGCATGCGCTTTACCGTATCGGGACACCGGCGGCGAAGTCGGTGTTGCTGCGTCATCTTCAGACGACGCGTTGGTGCCCGATCACTACACGGGAAAGCACGTTTTAGATGCGGTATCAAAGTGCTACCTTCTTATTAACATTTTTTTGTAGCGGTGAAGTTACCTGCGGTGAGGGTATAGAAATAGACACCACTCGCCACAGGTTCACCGTGTTGATTTCTATCGTTATTTATCTCAGACCCAATTCGTTCAGCGTCCCCGCCATCATGTCGTAAGCAATCTGCGCCTTCTCCATCCGCATGTGGGGGAACGTTTCGACCGAGATATATTTATCGTATCCGACTGTTCCTAAACTCGCCGCAAAGGTCCGAAAATCCAACACATCTCCCTCCTCACCCGGAATGAGAAACGTACTATACGGATACATGCCTGTCACGCCTTTTACGTGGCAATGTGCCGTCAGCGGTCCCAACCGTTTAGTAACCTCAGCGATGTCTTCGCCGAGGTGATAGAAATTAGTGATGTCATTGAGCGACTTCAGGGCATCGGATCCGACGTGTTCAATCAGGAGCGTAACTTTTGCAGACGCGTCAATCGTCGTTGCCTCGTGATTGTGGATGTTCATAGTGATACCGAGTTCTTCGGCACGGCGACAGATCGGTTTCAGTACATCGACGAGGAGTCGCCACGCAAACGCATCACCTTTGTCGCCGCCATAACCGGTGAGGAAATTGACGCCTCCCGCTCCAAGTGCGACTGCTACATCTTGAAGAAGCGCGTAGTGGTCGACTGCGCTTTGCTGATCCGCCACCGCCAGTTGGTATAGACCGCCGCCAGTAAACGGATTGATGACGGACACCTTTAATCCGCTGTCAGATACCATCGTTTTGACATCTTTAAGCAAACTGTCTGTGACTTCGCCGGAGGGGATATGCGCCTCAGGACCGCACATCATCTCAATCGCATCGTAGCCGGTGTCGGCGAGAATTGTGATAACCTCTTGTAGCGGAATGTCTTTCATCCCGCCTGCATGATAAGAAATTCCAATCATTGTTCAGTTCCTCTCAGACTTCGTTTTATCTGTTTGTCCTTCCTGTTATATCCCAAATCTGTACGGTTCCGTTAGTGTGGCCACTGGCGAGTGTGATACTATCAGGGGCAAACTGCAACGCCGTTATTCCCCGATGACTTGTAGTAATAACAGAGAGCAATCGACGATTTTCCAGATCCCAAATAAAAACCTTGTTCCACCAATCCTCGTCATCACCTACACTGGCAAGTGTTTTGCCATCCGGCGAAAAAGTTAATAGATGAACCGATCCACCGGGACTATTGAATGTGTGAAGTAGATGACCAGTGTCAGCTTTCCACAAATGGATTTCTGCATCAGCGATATCGTATAACCCACGATCATCGCTGTCTTGACCACCACCAGTTGCGAAGATTTTATCATCCGATGAGAACGCCAAAGCACTAAATTGATAGGTGTTCCGTGTAGCGTCATGTACAAACAGAGACCTGCTAAATTTCTCACGGTGTCCGGTGGTCGTATCATATATGCCGGTAAAGCCTTGCTCAGTCACAATGAGCAATTTGGTGCCATCCGATGAGAATTCCAACGCTGTAATCGGTAGTGTATTCAGAGAAAAAGTCGATCGCGTGGTACCGGTTTTGGCATCCAACAACCGGATTGTATGGGGAACTAAATGTCTTGGTTCGAGAGGGTGCAATAATATAATTGGCAGGCTTAGGTAGTGCCTCCTTAGCGATCCTTTACTACTTACACTTGCCACCGTTTTTCCATCTGACGAAAACGCTACTGCCTGGATCCAGTCTTGATGTTCTTTAAAAGCGGGCATCGCCTTACCAGTACTTACATCCCATAAATGAAGTTCTTTACCTGCCGCAGCCGCGAGCGTCTGTCCATCCGGTGAAAACACAACAACTTTGACAACCTCCTCATACCTACGGTGAGGATACTTTATGAGTGTAGTGAGATGTGTGTACTCTTGGACATGTTCCTTGGGTAAATACGGAGCATCTTCTGCCAGTGGAGGTATGGCCATTCTACTAATAAAGAGTAAAAGCACATCGAATGATGCACACATCAACACAATTAATGCAAGGATCCATTTCTTCCGTTTCACGGTCTGTCCGGGTAGTTTGTCGTTTGCGCGCCATCTGATATGTTTTGGGAATCTATGTATCGTTCTCATTTTCAACGCCCCCGAACGCGCTACGGACTTATCGGTCCCGTATAAGAAGCGAGCCACCGTGTGTTATACATATCAGTTTGGTATTATCTTCCGAAAACACCAATTCTTGGATGGCACCTTCCTGTATCGGAAATGATGCTATTAGGGCACCTGTACCGACATTCCATACTTGAATGTGTCGATCTCTTCCACCACTCACAAGCAATTCACCATCACCAGAAAAGGTCAGTGCACTGACCGAGTCGGTATGTCCTCTTAAGAGCGAAATCAGAGATTCGTTGTCTATATCCCACAATCGAACGAGTGTATCGGAACCACCACTTGCCAATGACTTCCCTTGGGGTGAAAATGCGAGTGCGAGAACAAGTCCATCATGTCCTGAGAATGTTGACAGGAGTCGTCCGGTTTCAGCTTCCCACAACCGAATTTTGCCGTCACCACTGCCACTTGCAAGCGTTGCGCCATCCGGGGAGAATGCTAAACTCCGAATGCGTCCGGGTGCTTCAGCGGGTGTCGCGAGCAGCCGTTCCGTCCGTGGGTCCCACCCCGGCAGCGGCACGCCGTCTGGTGATGAAGACGCTAACGCCTGCACGAGATTGGAATTGCCTGCGAGCGTCAGCACTTCACGAGCCGTTTCAGTGTCCCACAATCGGAGTGTGTTATCTTCACTTCCACTTGCAAGTAGCGAGTTATCCGGTGCAAACGCCAATGCGCGCACCCGTTCCGTATAGCCTGAGAGCATAGCAAATTGCGAGCCGCTGGCGGTGTCATATATCCAGATGCGTCCATCGCCACCGGCAGCGATGCGTGTGCCATCTGGCGAGAACGCGATGTCTGTCACTTGCTTTTTTTCCAAACGCGTCTTAAGTCCCGGTGGCAACTCAGATTCGGTGTAATTTTGAAATAAGTCTTTCTTTTTCATAATGTTTGTCAATGTCTAATATACGTTAGGCAGAAGCCGTCCAATCTAAAACAACCCCTGTATATACATTTGGCTCATTTAGGAGACCGTCGTAAGCCTGCTTAATTTGTTCGGGTTTGAGGCGGTGCGAGATTAACGGTTCGACGTGTAGCTGCCCGCGCGCCATCCAATCAAAAATAGTCTGCTGTTTACGCCATTGGGAGGTTCGGTTGCCGATGTCTGGATACATTGGAACGCACCACTCTAATGCCCCGCGGATCGTAATCCAGCGCAGATGCGTATCGGATAGCAGTTCAGTCAAATCTCCATGTACCGAGACACGCGGCGATCCAAGAATGATAATTTGCCCGTGGTTAGCGGTTGCGCGGAGTGCCTGCATAACGACACCACTATGTCCGACTGCATCGACCGTAATATTGCCGAGTTCACCGCCTGTGATTTCGTGTATTTGTGCTTGTGTGTCATCAGCGTTTCCACCGACGGTGGCTTCAATCCCGCACCGCTGCGCGAGTTTACGCCGTGTTGCTACCGGATCAACGCCGATGACGCGACACCCGTGAATCTGAAACATCTGCGCTGCGAGGTTCCCGACGAGCCCCAATCCGAAAACGACGGTCCAGGGGTTCGTGCCAATTTCTCCGACAACGATCGCTGTCATCGCAACCCCTGCCATTCGTGATGCTGCGACAACTGCCGGATCCACTGCTTCTCTAACAGGTGCGACGAGCCGATCTTGCGAATAGCGGATCGTTGAGGCGTGTCGTCCATACGTAAAAACCCGGTCACCGACAGCGGCGCGGTTAACGTTTGAACCGATTTCGCGTACGATTCCAACATTCGCATAGCCAGAACGCCACGGATAGGCACACCACGAGCCCTCTTGAAAAACTTTCGGTTCTCTGCCAGTATAGTTCGCGAGTTCTGTTCCACTGCTAATAAAAGTATATTCTGTGTCTATCAATAATTCATTGGCAGCAAGCCTCGGCGTGTCTATTTCATTTGTCTGTAATTCGACTTCGTTCTGACCGGTTACAACAACCTCTCTGATTTTCATAATGTGTCTTTTTCTCCTAATTTAAGTTCCGCTTTAAGTTCCGCTTGTTTGATTTTATAGATGAGGGTTCGCATACGTCTGTATCTCACGAGTCCAACGAAAAAGGTAGCGATACCGAGTAAAATAAAGATGATGCCGATGACCTCAACAACATGTGAACTAAAGATAGCGACCTGCGTGCTAAAGATGTCTTTGAAGTGTACAAAAGATAGACCTGCGACAAACAGTGTTAGTGCCGTACGGATATACGCGAGAAAGGTTCGCTCGTTGGCAAGGATGGTTCGGTCTGCAGCGAGGTGATCCCGTAAAATGAGTTGGTTTTCTACACCCTTATAAGGGGTCGGTTCGTCTGACATTCGTTCCTTACCTTTTTTTAAAAGAGGTTTAAAATAATAACCCCCATCAGCCATCCATAGAAAGTTCGTATGCGCCGCAATCGTTTTGCAATACGCCGGTATTCTACCGTGTAGCGCGCAGGGTTTCGGAAATAGCGTTCTCGTTGTTCCGGCGTAGACAGGTCAATTGTTGGTGTTAAGACACTCAGGACAATCGCACTTATACCCAATAGAATGATGTTAAGTCCAGGCGGGATACTGAGCATCACCCCAAACAGCGTCCATCGCCACTTTGAGACGTTTCGCGACGCGTCCGATCTTGCAGCGTGGATTAGTGATGCAGAAGGCACTTTCAATTGAGAACGCATGCGTGATGCCGATGTCGTTGATAGAGACACCCTCTGCTTGTGCCTTTGCATCATCAAAACGCTTCCTTCACACAAGATACACTAACTTTCGTAACGCAGGTTTTTACCGTTGTCGGGACCGCCTTGATTCCAAACCCAAACATCTCGAAAATACGCCTGTTTTTCTGGGGGCAGTCCTTCAATAATATGCTTCGGCACTGAAGGTCTATGGAATTGACATCCGACGAAATTGTAGCAATTGAAGACGGCGATCCGAGGGCGGTCTGGATTCGTCCACTCGACTCCGGAATGACAGAGGTTTTCCGTGAAGATAACCACGGAGCCCGGCGGACAACTATACGTTTCAAAGAGCGGCGAATCTGTTTGACGGTGCGTTTCAGGAATACGGAAGTTCGCTTTATGGCTCCCCGGCAAAAACAGTGTTCCGCCTTCGCCTGCTTTAACTTCGTTGAGTTCAAAAACGACGCGTGTCAGTGCCGAGTATATCTTCCCACCATGACACTGATAGCTGAAGTTCGGGTTCACGTTCCGGACACCACCGTGCGGTGGTGGCCCGCCGTCTCCCGCTTGACGATAGGTGAACCAACTCGACTCCATCCGAATCTCTCCGAGAATCTCGCGAAGAATATCAAGCACGACAGGATGATCAATTAAAAATGAAGCGGTGCCGCCCGGGAACCGCCGTTCGTGTGGCGGTAAAGATTCTGGATCGGTGCGAATCGTCTCGATCTGTGCTTTCAGTGCTGAGACCTCCGAAGTCGTCAATACTTCGGGAATTAACAGGTAACCCTTGAGATCAAAGATAAATTTCTGTTCTTCAGTCATAATAATGCCTCCGACAAATAACACATTCGATCATCTGATACTATTATAGCAGATTTTTCGTTTTATTCAAACGATTTTTCTTTTTTCTCGAAACGAGACTCACCCATGGCTGTTGCTAATTGACAACCGAAAACCTTTGAAAAAATAATAACCTTTCCTTGACACCAACCGATACTAAATGCTATACTAAAAATCAGTTCAACGGACAGCATTTTCGGGATCGTTTGCGAACCGAAAATTTGTTATCACAAAAGTGCTGTGCAATAGAATCTATTTCATCTTAAAGGAATGAGGTAACCAATTTAATGGATTTCAAACAGACGTTAGACAATAAAATTTCAGATTACAACCTGCTCGACCATCCATTCTACGAAGCGTGGAGTACTGGTGAATTACCTGTCGAAGCACTGCGCACTTATGCCCGTGAATACGGTGCCTTTATCGCTACGATACCAAACGGATGGGAAACAATCAACGATGCCGAAATCGCAGCGGAAGAGACAGAACACATCGATATGTGGGCTGATTTCGCCGACGGACTCGATACCGTCGTTTCTGAAGCGGAGACCCCACAGGTGAAGGCACTACTTCGGACTGCCGATGAACTTTTCGCCGAACCGGTGACCGCACTCGGTGCCCTCTACGCCTTTGAAGCACAGCAGCCGGCGACATCGCAATCGAAGCTTGCGGGTTTGCAAGCGTTCTACGAACTCCCGAAGAAGGTGGAACCCTATTTTGAAATGCATTCCGACAATGCACATGAAACCGAGAAATTGTTGGAACGCATCGGTGATTTGCCAGCGGAATCCCACGCCGTTGTTGTGGAAGCTTGTGAACAGATGAGTGCTGCTTTATGGGACGCGCTCACAGGAATTCAGGATGCCGAATGCGCATAATACGGTAAAATCATATTTCGACGCACTCGTTGCAAGGGATGCTGAAACCCTCATTGCACTGATGCTACCCGCCGCATACTACGTCAAGATCGGGACCGATGCAGACGAAGTTGTTCAAGGCAGCACAGACATTGCGGCGTATTACCGAAACCACGTCGCAAGCACTGAGGATTTCAGCATCCAGTTTATTGACCTTGACGTTCAAGAGCGCGAGGACACGGCTTGGTTCTACACGCGACAGGTCTGGAAACTCAAATGGCAAGGCGCCCCCGAGGAATTCGTGATGCGGATGACAGGTGTCTTGGAAAAGACCGACGCGTCGTGGCGGTTCGCGCAGATTCACGCCTCAATCGGTGTATCAACAACGGAGGATGCATTGTGATAACCCTTACTAAAGAAATTCGACAAGCGATCAAGGACGCTCAGGAGGATCCTGTACGGTTAGTGGATCCAGAAACAGACGCTGAATATGTTGTGGTGCCTATCGAAACGTTTGAACGGATGCGAAAAGGCGTATACTACGACGACGGTCCGCTCACTGAGGAAGAACGTCGCTACATTCTCATTCAAGCGGGACTTCGAGCGGGTTGGGATGACCCAGAGATGGACGTTTATAACGACATGGTTCCAGGGGGGGATGATGAGAGTTCAACGCGGTGACATAGTGCTAATAGATTTTCCTTATAGCAACCACACCGGAAGTAAAATACGTCCAGCACTTGTTGTGCAAGCAGACGTATGGAATCAAAGGCTTGACGACACGATTTTGGCTCTTATCACCAGCAGTCCTCAGCGACGGACTGGAGCATCTACGCAATACTTTATTGACATCTCAACGGTTGAAGGAAGACGAACAAACCTTCGCTTCGATTCAATTGTTCAATGCGAAAATCTGGTTACCCAAGATCAAAGACTCATCCTTCACCGTATCGGCAGTCTCTCCGATTCGGCGATGCAACAGATAGATGCTTGCCTGAAATCCACGTTAGACATTCAGTAAATGATTATCAATACCTTTCTTAATGGAGAAAGCATTGCAAATTTCAACGATCTCTTTTGATGGCGACATGACTTTATGGGATTTTCTAAAGGTGATGCGGCACTCACTCAAGCAAACACTGATGGAATTACGAAAACATGTCCAAACGCCACGTGCCTCGAAACTTACCGTCGATGAAATGATCGCAATCCGCGACAGATTGGCTGAAGAAGTGAAAGGCGAAGTCTGGAGCCTGCTGGAAATCAGACGACGTGCGTTTGAAAGGACACTTGAACACGTCGGACACCCCGATAAAGACCTCGCCGCACACCTGAACGCTGTATACCGCAAGCATCGCTACGGCGATATAGAGCTCTATCCAGATGTTATCCCGACTTTTGACGCATTGGCACCCCATTTCAAGTTGGGATTGCTTTCAAACGGCAATACCTATCCCGAAAACTGTGGACTCGACGGACGTTTTGCCTTTGTTGTCTTCTCACAAGATGTACAGGTCGAGAAACCGGATCCAAAAATCTTTCAGATCACTGCCGAGAGAGCAGGCTGCGACCTAACAGAGATGCTGCATGTCGGCGACTCCCTTAAAAGCGATGTTATGGGTGCAAAAAACGTCGGCGCACCTTCCGTCTGGCTTAACCGCGACCGTCTCCGAAACGACACGGACATCCGACCCGACTATGAAATAACATCATTAACTGAAATCCCTGAAATCATTGGGATTAGGAGGAAAAATAAAACATGTCAGTAAAAACAATTTCGCAAGAAAAAGATCCAGTTTCGGATATGTTTTGGGTGTTTGCGATCCATTACCAAATCCTTTTGATGTTGAAATCAGACGTAGGCATTAACGTAGATGATTTGAATGCAGGTATTAAAACTGGGGTTCCGAATCGTAGTATTCCGGAGGAGGCATATTCGCCGGTAAACGTAAGTAAACCGACCTATACGCTGGCAGACCTCCTCGCCCAAATTCCAGATGATACCTCACAGGATGAAGAGACTGAAACTGGGGTTCCGAATCGTAGTATTCCGGAGGAGGCGTATTCACCGGTAAACGTAAGTAAACCGACCTATACGCTGGCAGACCTCCTCGCCCAAATCACGGAAGATAATTTGCATGATGAGGTTGACACCGGACCTGCAGTAGGAAATGAGGTATGATAGGATCAACGGCGTATATCCCCCGGCGTGGTGATGTTGTATGGATTAACTTAGACCCACAAAAGGGTCCAGAACAGCGAGGACATCGTCCCGCCGTAGTCCTATCAAGAAGCGATTATAATAGAAAAACTCGTTTGGCAGTCATCTGTCCGATTACAACTAAAGAAAAAGGGTATCCTTTTGAGGTTTCGATCCCGGCAGACTTGGCAGTGACCGGCGTTATTTTGGCAGATCAAATCCGTTGCGTCGCTTGGCAAGAGCGAAACACAACGTTTATTTGTCAGATACCTGTCGAGACCTTAGCGGAGGTGTGGCAAAAAATTGAGCTGCTGTTAGAAATTCCGAAAAATCGTTGATACTCTACTTCAATGTACGCTAAAATTTTTAACATGCAAGGAGGGAAATATCATGTCTACAAAAGCAATATCTTTGCAAGAATGTCTGATTATTTTTGCCTATATCAAATTTTTAGCATCGCTTCACCGTAAAGAAGAAAAATCTCTGCCGGAGGCAGAAAATTTAAAACCAGAAAAGCCGCATCGTGCTGAAAGAGTGAATCGCCCTATAAAGCGGCCCCGACAGAAACTTACAGAGGTTTTAGCACAGGCACCTGAACATAACGAATATAAGGAGAATAGTGCTCATGTGCCTGCCGAGCCGCATCGTGCTGAAAGAGTGAACCGCCCGATAAAGCGGCCCCGACGGAAACTCACAGAGGTTTTAGCACAAGCACCCGAACATAACGAATATAAGGAAGCTGACACTGGACATCCAGTGGGTAATGAAGTATGGTAGTATCAACAGGGTACGACCGGAGTTATTTACCGGTAGCTGGCGATGTAGTGCAGATTGACTTTGATCCGCAAGCAGGAGATGAGATTACGAAGCGGCGCCCTGCTCTTGTTATTTCTCCCTTTCAATGCTTCTGGAAATACCAGACTTCATTTTGCTATAAATCGTAATTGATTTTCAGAAAAATCGAGTTCTGATTGTTTTTTATAACAGACAGGACTTACGCAATTTTGACGATAGCCAGTTTTTTTCGGGGATATTTCTCGGAAAACACAGCGTTCTTGGGGCACAGACTAACAGTCTATGCTACAAAAGAGAAGCATGCGTAAGTCCTAAACAGAGAATCAGCACTTTTCCTCACTAAAACCTGATAAGGTAGAGCTATTTGAAGAATTACAGTCCCAAAAATCAATTGCACAAAACTGCTCTTTTATGCTACTATAGTAAACATGGAGCGCACAAACGGCGTTACAACAAAAAACACGCTAAATATCACAAAGTCGAGCGCGTCTCGTATTGCGCTGGTAGAGAGCAACACACCGGATGCCATCCAAAAGTTATGCCGAGATTATTGGACGTGGCATTTTGAGGAGTCGTTATCCGATGCTGCACGGTTACTTCTCAGCACAGACCTCGGTTGGGAGGCGCTGCCGCAGCTGACAACGCCACCTGTCGGCGAAGTTATCTCACCGATCGGCTACGCACTTGCACACGAAGTTACAGAAATCCGCGATGCGGCGTTACACGCGTTGGATGTGCGTGTCAATATCCCAGCAGGGACAGCTTATGTCGGTGAAGAATCTGCACCCTTGGAGATAGACGGGTTTCAGATCGGTGTCTACCCTGTAACCAACGCGCAGTACCAACGGTTTATCCAAGAGACCGGACACGCACCGCCTCAAGATTGGACAGACGGTATCTATCCGGCGAACAGAGGCGACCATCCGGTTGTCTGGGTCACCTGTGAAGACGCAGCGGCGTACGCCAGTTACGCCGGTGGTAGATTGCCGACGTTTCCTGAATGGCAATACGCCGCGCGGGGTGCTGATGATAGGTTGTTTCCGTGGGGATATGAGATTGACAGACCGCGGTGCAACACCGCAGAACTCGGTGCAGGCACGACAACACCTGTTGTTAGTTTCAGGGAGGGTATCAGTCCTTTCGGATGCTACGACATGGTCGGAAATGTTTGGGAGTGGACAGATACACCTTACGACGATGACGGGATTTTCCACGTCGCATGTGGCGGCGCATGGTACTACAACCACGACTATAGCACTTGCACCAGTTACGATTTTTTTTCTAAAGGATACGCGGAGTTTGTGATCGGGTTCCGTATCGTTCATAAAGCATAGAGGAAAAACGGATGAAAGATAAAAAAAACGATGCGGAAAACGCCTTAGCCCCTGACGATTCCGCGATCTCCTCAAACGATGTGCAAAAGGAGCTCATCCAACGCGGACGTGTTGATATTCATACGCATCAGACAGCCGCGAGACATCTGAAAAACGGTGCCGATGCCTTAAACGCTCGGAACTACGCGAAAGCGATTGAAGAATTTGAACTCGTTATTCAACATAACCGTGAATCGGCGGAAGCGCACTTTCATCTCGGTTTGGCGCATTTTATGCTCGGTGAATATGAAAAGGCGATAGATGCCTACAAAATGGCGGTCGCCTGCGAACCGAGCGAAGCGACAGCACACCTGAATCTTGCTGCGACTTACCGTCTGCTCAAACGCTACGACGAGGCAGTTGACGTTTACACACGCGCGATCCGCTTTATACCGAATCATCCGGAGTTGCATTCCGAACTCGGCGCAGTCTACACATTCCAAGGCAAGCGACGTGAAGCGATAACCGCATACAAAAACGCAATGCGGATACAGTTGAAACTTCAATTAGAACTTGACGAAAGCACGTAAACCGAACCGGTCCCATCCTCTGCTGGGAAGGACAGGCTGGGTCTACGCAAAGATGCGTTATCGCAAATTACGCCTAAACGAACCGCGAGGAAAGAAAAAAATGTTTGTTTCAGACGAAGATTTGATGATGAAATGTCGTAAAGGCGATAGAGGTGCGTTTGAACTGCTGGTGCGGCGGTATCAGAACCCGCTCATAAATTACATTCATCGCTTTATTGACGATTATCACCGCGCCGAAGACCTCTCCCAAGAGACGTTCCTCCGTGTCTTCAAGAGTGCGAGCCGTTATAAACCGACGGCATCCTTCAAAAGTTGGCTCTACACAATCGCCACCAATTTGTGCAGGAACGAGGTTCGGAACCGTTCACGTCGGAACACTTGTTTCCTTGAAGAACTCGTTGAAGAAGGCGAAGATGTTTACCATACCGAAATTATGCGGGACACCCGTTATCTACCGGATGTCCTGCTCGAAAAAAAGGAACAGAGACAAATTATTCGTAAAGCACTCACACAATTACCAGACAACCAACGCATCGCGTTGACGCTGGTCACATATCAAGACCTGCGGTATGAAGAGGTTGCGGAGATCCTCGGATGTTCTGTCGGTGCCGTTAAAGCGTTGATTCACCGCGCGCGACAAAAAATGAAAAAACTGCTCATCAAAGCCGGAATAGGGGAGTCATAAAAAAATGGAAACATATAAACGGGTCGAATTCCCGGATGCACATAATTCGGAATGTGAGATCGCGAGCCGAGACGAACTCTCTGCCTATATCGACAAGGAGCTGCCCGCGTGGAAACGCCATCTCATCCGACGACACCTCAAAAAATGCGACGTTTGCGCTAACGATGTACAGCGGTTGCAACACACCGATAATTTCCTTCGACACGCCGGGGATGTGGATGTCTCTGACGGTTTCTTAGACAGTGTCATGACCCGCGTCTGTGAAGTCGTGCAGCACCAGCGGCAGCAAGAATCGCTCTGGACACGAATTCGTCGGGGCGTTGAAGTCTCGCTTGGATGGCTGCCCCCGCTCTCAACGTTGTCAGGCAAACTGCGCTACAATATTCGCACACGCAGTCCAGTTTATATTTCCATACTGACTTTTGCTGTCTTTACGATGGTGGGGGTAACACTTTATCAGCCTTCTGGCGATAAATTTGGAGAGGAAGTGCGTGAGCTTGATAGCGAGAAATTAATCTCCTTTGAGGTTATTCAGCAGGAACCCCCTAAACGCTTGCTGACAACCTACCTTCAACCGAAGTAGGTTCCGCTTCTAAGGAATGGTCTCATCTGTTTGCCGAGGTACAGATGCCGCGGTGCCTCGATAACCTCTTAGGGTGGGAGTCAGAAAATGAAATCAGCAACCGGTTTATATAGGACGTGGAAAACGAAGTCTGCAACTGGCAAAGCGTTATTCATTTCGCTGGTGTTCCATCTATTTTTTCTGAGTGCAACATTTTATGTTGTTGTGCAGAACCAGCCGATAGTGTCCGACAAATCGAGCCTAACAGCGGAACTCATTTCAGTGGAACACGCTGCCCGCCCGAAACCTCTGCGGAAACAACTGTCACCGCGTGTTCGGGCACCTGTGCATGATCTGACAGATATCAGTACTGGCGAATCGCCACCGTCTTTAGCCTCGCCTGTCGCTGTCCCGCCTGAAACGCCGCGTTCGGCTTTGGGACGCAGTTTGCAAGCCGAAGTTGAAAAAGAGACACCTTCACCGTCTCTTGACCTCTCGCGAAAAAATTGGGGCGACGTTAGCACGGCGGCTCGTACGCTTCAAGAGGTTGAAGGCAATCTATCGAAGACAGAAGCCGCGAGTCCTGCAGGTGATACCACCTTCGGTGCGAAACGTTCCGGGCCACCGCGGGTTCAACGCACCCCGAAAATTCCGACCCTTAAAATAGTAGAAGCGGAAGAAGAAGATATATCGCCTGCAGTGTTGGAAGAAATTGAAGAAAAACGGAAAGTCCTACCGAAAATAGCGTTTCCGATGTTGATGAAAAAACTTGCACAGGAGATCGTCGAAACGAGTGAAGGCGGTCCGATTGATGTCGTCTTCGTGATTGATGCCAGTGGCAGTATGGGAGATAATATCAGAGCCGTTACTGAACATCTCATGGAGATGGTGGATGTCTACAAAGCCTCAAAAATAGATTATGCCCTCGGTGTAACAGAGTTCTCGGCAAACAATAACCAGAATAAAATCAAAGTCGTTCAATTGACAAGGAGCTTCGCAGACTACAGACGCACCCTCCAAGACATCCGTGTTGGTGGAGATGAAAACGCCTTGGACGCTATTGTGCAGACGGTCCAGGAACTCCGTTTCCGTCCTACGTCGAAAAGGCATTTTATTTTGGTCACTGACGAACTATTGACAAGCCTGAACGGGATTGCACTCGCTAATGCTATCGGTCACTGCCGAGAGTTCGGTATTTATGTCAATGTCCTCGGTCTCCCGCTTGATGGGCATCAGTCGTTAGCCGCGCAGACAGGCGGTAAGTGGCATCTCATCCCTGAAGCACCCACCACACCCCAAATCGCACGACGGAGCAATAGGACGCTGACAGCGAGAAACAAAGCCGTGTCGCTCCGCAATGCGCAATGGGCGGATGTCGCAAAAGTCGGCGACGCAGCATTGCGGTTCGGTGGCAGTCTCCCCGTCGATATTGTTCTCTTTATTGATAGTAGCAAGAGTATGGAAGATAAACTCCCCAATTTTTTGCAGCAACTTGATATTCTGGTTCGAGATTGGGATAACGCCTTCATAGATTATCAGATAGGCGTTGTCCGTTTCCGGTCCCGGGCATCGGTAAACATGATAAATGTCTACAATCCGCCACAAACGCTTGAACAGATCCGGAAAATCGTGGAATTACCGTGCCAAGACGATGAAATGTTATTGGATGCTGTGGCGGAGGGAATGCGTCGGCTGAAACTCCGTCCGGACGCACAACCCTATTTCATTCTGGTTACAGATGAACCGGCAGAAGGTGAATATTCACCGCTTGCGATTACACAAATGTTAGAACAAAAACATGTCCTCGTCAACGTCGTCGGGACTTATGACGACTTCCAGCAACAGGTCGCCACAAAAACGGGTGGCGTCTGGGTGCCTATCCCCGAAGGACAGACGAAAAATAATTCGTACTGGTAAAGGATCAAGATTGAAGATTGCAGTCCTCGTGTCAGGGAGCGGAACGAACCTCCAAACCTTGATTGAACAACTCCATCAAGACGCAACGATCGGAATTGAGATCGCAGTCGTAATTAGTGATCGGGAGAAGGCTTACGCACTCACACGTGCCAAACGCGCCGGCATACCGACACACGTCGTTAAAACCCGAGATTTCGAGAACCGTGTCGATTTTGATGCCGAAATTTCGAGGCTCATTGAACACTATACTGTGGAACTCGTTGTCCTTGCAGGATTTATGAAACTGTTTCAACCGCCTTTCGTCCGAAAATATAAAAACCGTATTATCAATGTCCATCCGACACTTTTGCCAGCATTCCCGGGCGCACATCCTGTCGCGGACACGTTGGCTTACGGCGTAAAATTCACAGGTGTCACCGTCCATTTCGTTGATGAAGGTGTGGACACGGGTACGATTATCGCGCAGTCAGTTGTCCCGGTCCTGGATACCGACGACGAAGAAAGTTTACACAACCGGATTCAGGTCGAGGAACATAAACTGTACCCGCAGGTGATCAAATGGTACGCCGAAGGCAAACTAAAAGTCAGAGGACGAAAAGTAATCGTGAAGCAATGAGCGGACACCTAACAAACCGAGAGGGTATAAAAAAAAATAAGTCAGAGTGCGTAAGCCCAACTAACGGGCCGGGCTGGATATAGGGAGCAGCGCGTTTCGAGCACAACTTTCTCAACGAACCGCAAGGGATATTTAAAAGGATGTTAGCAATCTCAACACTATGGAACGCCTTGAAACAGCAGGACGGTGCAGCCCTGTTTGATGCCCTCAAAAACCTCGGTTTTGAAACTCTGGAACTTAGCAGGCATCTTACACCGGATCAGCTTGAACAGCTTAAGCCGTCCCTCCGTGAAAATCCGCCATGTTCTATCCATAATTTTTGTCCTATCCTACCGGGTACATCGCAAGCGGATGCTGAAAGGGACATACTCCATCTTTCGAGCCTCAATACGGACGAGCGAAAGGAGGCGATCCGGCGCACCGTCGAGACGATGGAACTTGCGATCGATCTGGAAATTCCGATCGTTGTCCTCCACCTCGGTGAAGTCGATACTTATGACCGGTCGTATCTGATGACGGATCTGTACACGTATGGTGAACGCGAGTTTGAAGCCTTCAGTCAAAAAGTGGCAGAAGCCACGGAATGGCGGAAACGGAAGGCGGCGAAACACCACGATGCTGTCTTACGGAGTCTGGACGAGCTAAACGAACACGCTCTACGGATGGAGCTCTGTATCGCGATTGAGAATCGTCCACACTACTATCAAATCCCAAATTTTGATGAGGTCGGACTGTTCTTCGCAGAATTTTACGGGAGTCCGATGCGTTATTGGCACGATGTTGCACACGCAGCACGGCAGGAAAGCCTCGGCCTCTGTTGGGCAGATAGATGGCTTACGGATTATGCGGAGCATCTCATCGGTGTAAATCTACACGATCTTCAAGGTCTTGAGGCGTATCATCCACCAGGCACTGGAGACCTTGCGTGGGACGAAATCTTCAAGCAACTGCCTTCGGACATCTTAAAGGTGTTGGAAATACGTCCATGTGAGGCGGAACCGGTCATAGAGGCACGCGAAATGTGTGAGTCCTTATCACAATCGCCTGAAGAGACTGATGCGTAAAACAACCGCAAGTACCACTTACTTTTTCTCACAATCTGAACATGAGATCCTGAAATCTCTCAGCGCATACATGGTCGGTGTCCCACGCGATGCGACGTTGGATGTCCCGATTATCACGATAGATGCTTTTGTTAAACAGTTGCCGAAGACACTGCAGACACAACTCCGGTTCGGTTTACACCTATTCCAGTGGGGGCCCCTGCTCTTTATCAGAAAGACGCGGCAATTTACGAGGCTCGATCCGCGTGATGCGGCGAGATATATAGAGACTTGGGCAAATAGCCGTTTCGGGATCCGACGAAAAATCTTCCGAGGGTTGCGAGACATCGCTTTTCTCGGTTACTATAGCTCGCGTTAAGGAAATACAAGCGCGAAAACTGCGTCTTTTATTGAAAATTGAAATTTTCTATTGACAAAATTTCGCTAATTTTCAATAATTATCAAAAAGTTGAATTTTAAGAGTGAAGGCACAAAACTTGTAAGGAGGTATTGAATGATTCGAGGATTAATTTGCACAGGAAGTATTATTCTACTGTTGTGCGTACTATTACCGATTATGCCTGCGGATGCGCAGCGCGACGAAGCAACCGTCGCAGGAAACTGGACGTTCGACGACGGCACTGCCAAAGATAGCTCAAAAGCAGGACTCGACGGTAATTTTGTTGGAAATCCGAAATCTGTTGAGGGTATTGTTGGAAAAGCTTTGGAGTTCAACGGTGAAGATGACGGTATAAAAATCCCAGATTCCGCGGACATAAACACCGGTGGTCCCTATACCGACCGGACAGTCGCTGCATACTTCAACTGCCACGATGTCGGAATTGACAGTCGGAAACAGGTGATTTTTGAAGAGGGTGGACGCACCCGCGGCTTAGTGATTTATGTATTTGATGGAGAGGTTTATGTCGGCGGCTGGAACCGTGCCGAATATAACTGGAACGGCGAATGGATCTCTGCCGAAGTTGAGTCCAAGCGTTGGTATCACGTCGGTTTAGTCATTCGCAACGCATCAGGTAAGGTGGAGAAGGACAAGTTCGAGATGTGGCTCGATGGAAAACTGGTCAGTAAGGAAGATGGCGGTCAACTCCATGCACATGGTGACGACATCGGGATCGGATTCACCAACCAGAACGCTGTTTATCACGATGAAGGCGGCAGTGGAACCAACATTGATTGGTTTGAAGGTCTGATTGACGAGGTTGTTGTTTACGGTTCTGCTTTCGACCAAGGTGATTTCAGTAAAGCCGCGCAAGGCTTAAGCGTTGAACCGCAAGGTAAATTCACAACGACTTGGGCAGCACTGAAAGCCCAACGTACGCAAAAGTAACCCCAATATCAGAATTGCGTTATTTAACAATAATAACCTATAAAGGAGATATGTCACAATGGTGAAATATCGGTTTGTTTTTTTCTTAAGTGTTTTACTTATGTTTGTAGCGGTGATTTCTTATGCTGCAAAAGACGAAGCGACGCTTGAAGGGGAATGGAATTTTGACAACGGAGATGCCGCGGACAGTTCTGGAAAAGGCTTAGATGGAAACATCGTAGGGGATCCAGAAGTTGTTGACGGCATTGTTGGCACAGCACTGCTCTTTGATGGGGTCGATGATGGTGTGAAACTCCCGGATTCCGTAGGTATCAATACGATTGCCCAACCCGATTTCTATACCGACCGGACGATCGCTGCCTACTTTAACTGCACTGATGTCTATGTTACCGAACAGAAGCAGACGATCTTTGAAGAAGGCGGACGGACACGCGGTCTTGTTATCAACGTCTTTGATGGACAGGTCTACGTTGCCGGCTGGAACCGTGCCGAATATCAGTGGCCGGGTGCTTTTCCCTCTGCGCCGGTAGAGTCGGGTGTATGGTATCATGTCGGCTTGGTTATCCGAGAGGCGGATGCCGCAGTTGAAGCCGGTAAATTTGAGATGTGGCTTAACGGCGAACTCATCGCCAGCGAAGATGGTGGTGGACTTTACGGACACGGCGACGATATCGGTATCGCACATGTCAACGGTAACGCCGTTTTCCACGATGAGGACGGTTCAGGCACTAACATCCACTACTTCGGCGGTATCATAGATGAAGTCGTCGTCTACAATTCTGCTTTCGATGCAGCCGATTTCGCAGCGTATGCTGCACCTGTCGTAAGCGTTGAACCGCAAGACAAGTTTACGACGACGTGGGCGAGCCTCAAAGCGGAACGCACACGCCAATAGAGGTTATTCAGGACTTACACAATCTAAGGCAGGCGGGGTTTCTAACCCCGCCTTCTATTATTTTTAAAGGCATTTTATATCGCCGCATCAAAAATCTGCCAAATCTGCACATCGGTTGCCAAAGTGGCATCCGTTTCTGCCACAATTGACAAGTAGAGAACCTTCCCATTATTATCTGCCACGCGCTTCCACTGCCCATAAGCCTTCTCAAATCCAGTAACGCCAAAAATTCAGACAAAAAGTCCACGCAAAAGCAGAGATGGCATGAAATTTGCTTATTCTTATTGTTAAGTGTCATTCGTACAATGGACGACTAAAATAGACAGGACTTACGCAATTTTGACGATAGCCAGTTTTTTTCGGGGATATTTCTCGGAAAACACAGCGTTCTTGGGGCACAGACTAACAGTCTATGCTACAAAAGAGAAGCATGCGTAAGTCCTAATAGATACAACAGTGGAGGTCATCATGAGATTTGATAGACTCACAATTAGAGCACAAGAAGCATTGGAAACAGCACAGAATCTGGCGACGGATGCGCAAAGTCCGGAACTCAACGTTGAACACCTGATGTTGGCACTCCTCCATCAACCGGACGGGATTGTCACGCCGATTTTTCAGAAATTGGGTGTCGATACGCTTGAAATTACCTCCGCAGTGGAAAGTGCGGTTCAGAAGGCACCAAAAGTGGAAGGTGCCGCTTCTCAAATGCGCATCTCCCATGCGTTACAATCCGTTCTGGATGCTGGGTTCAAAGAGGCGACGGTACTCAAAGACGAATACGTTAGCACGGAGCATCTCCTCATAGCGTGTGCAGAAGCGAAGCAGACCGAGGTCGGTAGAATCCTTCGGGAAGCCGGTATAACGAAAGATAAGATCCTCAAGGCGCTCGTCGATATCCGTGGTAACCAACGGATAACAGATCAGAATCCAGAGGATAAGTACCAAGCACTCACCCGATTCGGTAGGGATCTCACCCAAGAGGCGATTTCAGGTAAACTTGACCCGGTTATCGGACGTGATGACGAAATCCGTCGTGTCATGCAGGTGCTCTCCCGCAGACGGAAAAATAACCCCGTTTTAATCGGTGAACCGGGTGTCGGAAAAACGGCGATTGTTGAAGGGTTAGCACAACGTATCGCTGATGGCGATGTTCCAGAAAGCCTCAGAGATAAACGGCTCATCGCTCTCGATCTCGGTGCGCTGATCGCAGGCAGTAAATACCGTGGCGAATTTGAGGACCGACTGAAAGCCGTCCTTGCCGATGTCGAGCAGGCGGAAGGTCAGGTTGTCCTCTTTATTGACGAACTCCATACCATCGTCGGCGCGGGTGCCGCGGAGGGTGCTGTGGATGCATCTAACATGCTCAAACCGGCATTGGCACGCGGTGAGCTCCGATGTATCGGTGCGACAACGCTCGATGAATATCGGAAACATATTGAGAAGGATGCCGCCTTAGAACGCCGATTCCAACCTGTACAGGTCGAAGAACCGTCCGTTGAAGACACGGTCGCTATTCTGCGTGGTTTGAAGGAACGCTACGAGACGCATCACGGCGTACAAATCCAAGACAACGCCATCGTTGCCGCTGCGACCCTTTCAAAACGTTACATCTCTGAACGGTTCCTCCCAGATAAAGCCGTCGATTTAGTGGATGAGGCTGCATCGCGCCTGCGGATTGAGATTGATAGCGTCCCAGAGGAGATCGACGAGGTCGACCGCCGCATCATCCAACTCCAGATAGAGCAACAAGCATTGGAGAAAGAGGAGGACAGTGCGTCACAGCAACGTCTCGAAAAACTGATCGGTGAACTGGCGGAACTCGAAGAACGAGCGAATTCCCTCAAAGCGAGATGGCAGAACGAAAAAGCGAATTTGACGCAGATCGGTGGATTGATGGAACAGATTGAGACACTCCGTATTGAATCCGAACAGGCAAAGCGCGGCGGCAATCTCGCGAGAGCCTCAGAACTGGCGTACGGCAAGATACCGGAACTCGAATCGCAACTCAAAACCGTTCGGGATGCTATGGAAAGGCATACGCAAGGTACACAGATGCTCAAAGAGCAGGTGCGTGCGGAAGACATCGCCGAAATCGTGGCGAAATGGACCGGTATCCCCGTTTATCGCCTTATGGAAGGCGAGACCGAGAAACTCGTCAACATGGAAGAACGGCTGCGCGAACAGGTGATCGGTCAAGACGTGGCAGTGAGTGCCGTCTCCAACGCTATCCGTCGCGCGCGCGTCGGACTCGGTGATCCCGATCGACCGCTCGGTTCTTTTCTCTTCATGGGACCGACGGGTGTCGGTAAAACGCATCTCGCCAAGTCGCTGGCGGAATTCCTGTTCGATGACGCGAACGCCATGACACGAATTGATATGAGCGAATACATGGAAAAGCACACCGTCTCCCGATTAATCGGCGCGCCTCCGGGATACGTCGGCTATGATGAAGGTGGACAGTTGACGGAGGCGGTCCGACGGCATCCGTATTGCGTTATCCTGCTTGACGAGGTGGAGAAGGCGCATCCAGAGGTGTTCAATGTTTTACTCCAGATGCTCGACGATGGTAGAATGACAGATGGGCAAGGACGCACCGTCGATTTCAAGAACGCGGTCGTTATTATGACCTCTAATATCGGCAGCCAGTGGATTAGCGACGCACTTTTGGATGAGAAAGATATCCGTCGGAAGGTGATGGAAGCGGTACAATCGCATTTCCCGCCGGAGTTCTTGAACCGTATTGACGACCTGATTATCTTCGATCGCCTCGGCATTGATGCGTTGAAACGGATTGTCACGCTGGAATTGATGCAGCTGAGTCAGCGTTTCGCGGAGAAAGAGATGACGTTAGTTCTTTCTGAATCTGCAAACGAGGCACTGGTAGCACGCGGCTTTGATCCTGTCTACGGTGCGCGTCCGCTTCGTCGGACTATCCAACGTGATATTCTCAATCCGTTAGCGATCCAGATTCTGGAAGGTGCTTTCCAAGACGGCGACGCAATCACGGTCGATTTTGGAGATGGCGAATTCGTGTTTCAAAAGGCGTGATTAAACGATTGTAAGGCGAGGTTTCCATACCTCGCCTATCTCTTTGTCAAAGACAGTCCTAATACAAACGCTTTTTTACTAAAATGCATGAAAAATTTGACAGTCGCGTGATTCTATGTTATATTAAAATTTGTAGATTCTTGAAGATACAAAGGGTTATCTCGTGAAAAAATTGATTTGGTGGTATTCTTTAGTTGGAAAGTCTCGGTCTTAAACTGCGCTTGCGACACAAAGGAAAAATCAACAATGAAACACGCAAATTGGACAGAAACGGATTCACGCAATGCCAAACGTATTTGGGCGGAATACCAAAAACAACACGATATTACTGAGCAAATTGGGCAGACCGCTGGTATTGATCCGAAAAGTGGCAGGATTTGGTTCGGTGATTCTGCCATAGAGATTGTCGAACGTCGACGCGCCGAAGGCTTGACTTCTCCACTTTTCTTTGAACGGGTCGGCTATGCTGCCTATCTTTGGAAAGGTGGGCGAAGGTGATTCAAGGAACAGTGTCGGATACAGGGGTGCCAATAATCACTCTTTCTATCGCAGAACAAGAGTGGGCGGCGACTATTGATACAGGCTTCAATGGAGATCTGGAATTGCCTGAAGCTTTACGAAAAGTGTTAAATCCTCAATACATAGGGGAAGTGACTTCTGTATTAGCTGGTGGACAAACTATTGTGGAGGAACTTTATCGGGTTAATTTCCTTTTTGATGGCAAGATGATTCCGGCAGAGGCTACTTTCGTGGTTAATAGCGATATTCTTATAGGGACTCATTTGTTACGAGAATATCGCTTACAGATCGATTTTGTCAGGCGAATCGTTGTATTAGAAAAGGCGGTTTATTAAATAACCTCAGGGACGCGTCTGTAGATATTTTGCAATTGAGACAGACCAGAAACGGAGAGAAACATGAGACGTTTTTCTATGGGCATCTCTATCGGCAGATCTACCGGGGAATTGAGCAGGTTTTCAGAAACGCGACATTCTGCAAGTGCCACAAACGCCGCAAGCGTCCGTCGGTAGGCATCTTCTCCTCACCTATCTTGATGGGTTCGTCCAAACGGTGGGTGGCAGCATGTACCTTGAAGTCCAAACGGGACGTGGGCGGATAGACCTCTTCATCATCTACAACCAACGAAAATACATCGTTGAGACTAAGATTTGGAGAGGTGAACTTCATTATCAGAAAGGCAAGCAGCAGCTCGCCGCGTATCTCAAATTGGAGAAGGCGATAGAAGGATACTACGTCATCTTTGATCACCGCAATGTCCCAGAACCGCGGACAGAGACAGAGGAAGTGGACGGTTTCACTATCCGGAGTTATGTCATTCCTGTTATCCAACAAAGTCCGTCATCTTTTCAAGATTAAACATAGGAGGAGCTAATAATGCTTAAACACATCATAGATCCCGAAGTTGAAGAATACGAAGATGTCTACGATGACCATGAATACTTCGCAGCCCAAGAGATGGACCAACAAGAGGGCGCGCTCTTGAAACAGGGCGATGAATTCAAAGCCTCTGTCTGGCTAACATCCGAAGACGTAGAAGTTGTGATAAGACTTGCTGAGGAACGCGACATGCCAGCCGGTGAACTTATTAAAGAGTGGATTCTTGAGCGTATTGATGAAGCGTTAGACTTTGATACCTAACTTTTACACACCCTTTTTGTCAGGGGTATTCAATTGTACGATTTGGATCATGGTTTTGCTTTACATATGTGCCCGTTCTTAGGAAAGATCGCGAGCGCAGCTCGCTCCTACAGAGGAAGACGTATCCATATATATAAAGTGAATAGGTACAATTGAATG
>JAJDXV010000088.1 GCA_022823085.1 Candidatus Poribacteria bacterium | reverse complement strand
CTATGGTTTTCTGCATCTGCTCAGTCCAGTGCAAGGAGTGGTAGAGAACAAGGGCGGGAAGCCCAAGTTGCACTTCTCTACCAGCAGATATATATAGTATATCAGAAAACAACTTTTATGTCAACAAAAAACGCATTTTCTACATCTCCAAGCTAAAGCATGGAGTTTTGAAAATGAAGAGGATGATAAGTGAACAGACGGAGCACCATCATGGGAAAAAAAATGCCGTGCCCATTTTGTGGTATCCAAGTTGAATACGCTATCGAAAATTCACCGGATTGGTATCGCGATCCGTCCCTACCCGTCTACCGAATCGATTGCCATGATAAATGTAGGCAGTACTGGCTCGAAGCCATTTCTGACCCGCACCCACAGATTGATCCAACTATCCTTGCCTTCTTGGATTCACTTGATGGTGAACAACGAACCTTTATCTCCGAATCAACACAACACGCTTGTGACAACGGCATTTTGATAGTCTATAACAGCAAAATTTTACAATACCTTATCACCGATTGGCACTATGCAAAAGCCGCTGTTACGTCGTATGAATTCAATGATGTTTCATTCCAAATCAGTGGTGTCGGATTTGATTTTGCGAATATGTTGTTTTTCTTGCACACTGAGGATGCACGATTCACACTGAGAATCTATCAGGCGGGAACCTCTATTGATAAAATCCGATCTGAGATCCATTGGTTAAATACACTGTGGAATAAAGCGAAAATTAAAACCCTTACCGCTGTGCCCGGATGTGGCGGGGAAATGATTCAATCTATCTCTCCAAACGCCCTACCCCCGCGCTACGCGGTTATACACAATTGGATTCCCGGCGAGACGCTTAACACACTCCCCACAGCAGAAAAAACGCCAGAATTGATTCGGAGGCTTGGAACCATGGCGGGTCGCATGCACCACGTATCGGAGACCTTAGCACTTCCCCAATGGTTTACCCGTCCCTGGTACGATACAGACTGGTTCACAGCGAAAATTGAAGCAGCACTCGAAAGTGACACGGACACTTCGGCGGAGGAGCATGCCAAACTTTCCGCTCTTTCTTCCCGCTTCTCACAGTTTGTCACAGAACACGGCGAAGGACGAGACGTTTTTGGACTGATTCACTCGGATCTGGAACCGCACAATATCATTATCTCGGACGGACAACCGTGCCCAATTGATGTCGTCGAGTTCGGGTTCGGTTATTATATCTCAGATATTCTGACGCTTTCACGCCATTTTAGTGAGGATGAACAGGCAATTTTCTTTCAAGGCTATCAGGAAATCCGGCCACTCCCGATGAATTACCGACAACAGTTGGCATTATTTCAGGAGTTAAACGTGCTTTAACCCAACGGGTAAGTTTAGAAGCACCTAAAGCAGAAAGAAATACACCACCGATTTCAACTCAGGAAAGCGAATCTATATTTTCACTGGTTCGTTTAACCACTATCTATCCAAGGAGAAAAGATGAAACATATCTTCCACAAAGAGGATGCCGAAGTCGTCCGGATTGAAGGCGAAGCACCGAGAACACTCTATACACTCATCCAACCGAATACAGCAAATACCGAACATTTCGCAATGGGATTAGAGGAAATTGATCCGAATAGCGAGATTCCAATCCATTCCCACAGCGAAGCCGAAGAGATTATTTTCGTCTACGGTGGACAAGGCAAAGCGTTTGTCGGTGAGGAAGTCGCCGACCTGAAACCCGGCACCGTCATCTATCTCCCACCGAATGTCGAACACCGCTTTGTCAACACAGGCGATGAACCACTCTGGATTACGTGGACACTCTCACCACCAGGCTTTGAGAAACAAATTCGTAAAATTGCGGACGGTTCCGCCGGAATGGAAGTCTTTAGCGAATCCAAAGATAATCCCTAAATTTTGAATGAGCTGTATTTGCGTCAACGAGGATTTACAGATGAGCGCGATAAAATATGTTCCCGTAGCGTCCTCAGAACATTTTAACGGGTTCTGATTAAACTGGTATAATCAACAGGTTCATGATATAATTTTTTCAACAAAAACAAGATGATAACCCAATTTGCATTTGAAGGAGGTTCAAACGATGTTCAACATTATTGCCGGTTTGAGTGTTTTTGCCCACCTGGCTCTTATAGGACTGCTGCTATTTTGCTGCTTTCGGACAAGGTCAAAGGGTGTAATATTTATTACCGCACTATTTCTTACGAGTGGAATTTTCAGTTCAATTTTTCAACACTTTTTCAATCCATACCTGGGTCAATGGACAGCAGGTGAGATCAATAACTGGTTAACGCAAAGCATGGGTGTTGGGGAATTCATAATAACAGTCGGCTATATAAAATCCTTCCTGTACAAAGCGTTATTTGTGCTCGGTGTTTTTCTAATCTATAGAGAGTGGCGACAGGGAAAATTACGTTTTCCACAACCTGAACACGCAGAAGAACTCGCGGTTTAGGAACGTGAAAGTCACAGAATATCAGAACTAAACGATGACTGTCGTGGAGATGACAACATGAACATTACCCAATTCACAATGGAAGATGTCCGCTGTTTCAGCGAACAGCAAACGCTTGAAATCCGCCCATTGACATTCTTAGTCGGCGAAAACAGCACCGGCAAAACAACAGCATTGGCATGTTTTCATGTGTTAGCAAACTATTTGCGAGGTCAGGGAGTAGATTTTAATGTCGATCCGTATTCAATGGGAATCTTCAAAGATATTGTCAGGAATAACAAGAAAAAAGAAAAAAACTTTAAACTTGGATTTACAGCTAAATACAATAATGAAGATATTGAAAAAACAATCGAGTTCGTTGAAAAAAAAGCAAGCGTAGAACCCGTGGTTAATTCGATAACAATGAAACTCGCTGATGGTGAAATTATTGTTCGATCTGAGGGCGCAATGGGTAGGGAGTTACATTTGGATTCCTTTGATGAAAAACAGAATCGATATAGAATAACTTGTGATACTGATAGATTGAACGAGTATTCTGTTTTTTTATTTTTCCCTCCTTTCACACAAAAATCTAAAGGTGAAATAGCTTTCTCAGAATATTTTAAGAAAAAAATTAAAAAATTTGAATGCGGCCCAGGGGATATCTTTCGAGAGATGTCCGTATTCAGTACATCGCCAGTCCGCTCACGTCCTAAACGAACCTATGATCCCACCAGAGAATTTGACGACCCAGAAGGCAGCGATGCTCCTATGTATTTAATGCGGATTGAAGCGACCGACAAGCAAAATTGGGAAGCATTGAAAACACAATTAGTCGAGTTTGGTAGGAATTCTGGGCTGTTCGAGAACATAGATGTAAAGAACTTTGGGCACTCTTTGGGGGCTCCATTCCAACTGCAGGTCAAAGTGCGCGGCCCCAAAGCGAATATCATTGATGTCGGCTACGGTGTCAGTCAGATTCTACCAATTTTAGTGCAGATTTTAAATCCCAGTATTTCTAAAAATGCTCAGCATGATCCAATGCAGTCGTTTTTTTCTTTATTACAACAGCCTGAGATCCACTTGCATCCAAAAGCACAAGCAGAACTTTCTTCTTTGTTAGTGAAATTGGCTAACAAGGGTGATCAGTCGTTCATTGTTGAAACGCACAGCGACTATATGATTGACCGTGCACGAATTGACATTATAAGAGGCAACATCTGTCCCCAAGATGTGTCGTTGATATACTTTGAACCGCAAGGAAATATCGTCAAGGTACATAATATCGGTTTTGATAAGATGGCCAACATGATTGGAGTCCCACCACATTACGGAAAATTTTTCCTGAAAGAGTCCAAACGACTCCTGGGGTTTAAGGATTAAGCGATGTGTATTATTGTTGATACAAACACTTTTCATAAATTCAGGGAACCAGATGATGAAGATATGGAGCCTGTGTGGACCTGGTTAGAGAAAAGAGGCGGCAAAGTCGCTTACTCCGATATAGAGAAATTGGAAGAGGAATGGAATAGAGGTGGAATGCAGCACCTGAGAAATCGACTAAGACAAACCGGTAAACTCAAAATAGTGTCTCCTCAAGATGTACAAGAAAAGACGGATGAACTGAAAAGCAGAATAGCGTCAAACGACGAACATATTATCGCATTGGCTCTGATAGCAAACGTAAAAGTGCTGGTATCTTACCGAGAAGGCGACAGCGATTTGTTTGACGATTTTAAGGATAGGAATTTGGTTGGAGGCAAAGTGTATACAACAAAGCAGCATACACACCTGTTAAAGAAAGATACCTGTCCTTAAAACTTTGGCAGTGCGAAGCATGGAAACCTCGCACTATAACACAATCTATCTTTAAGAAGGCATCCACGCACGCGGCGCAATCCCTTCCACATGCGTTTTCACATCCACAACCGCAGGCTGACCCGACGCAAACGCCTGATCCAACGCACCCACAAGTTCACTCGGCTTATTCACCGTAACCCCGAAACACCCCATCGATTCCGCCATCTTCGCGAAATCCGCATCCGGGAACAACCAGAGCTCATCGGAACCCGGTGTCCGACCCCCATAAACCGATTCAACACCACCTTGCTCCTGATTCAACGAGTGATTATTATTTACAACGATAACAGCATTAATCCCACACTTCATCGCCGTATCCAGCTCCGTTAGATGATACCAGATACCGCCGTCACCTGTGAAACACAGCACCGGTCTATCCGGTTGTGCACACTTCGCACCCATCGCCGCCGGGACTCCCCATCCAAGCGAGCCCGAACACCGTATGAAACGCTGATCCGGATGTTTAAAATCAATCATCGTTCCAGTCCAAATACCTGAATGCCCTGTGTCAGACACAAGAATCGCATCTGACGGGAGATAATCGGTCAGTTCACGACACAACCGCTCCGGCAGCATCGGCAACCGTTCCGAGCTCACCTTTTCGCTGACGCTTTCTTTCCAGTCCTTCACTAATTCCTGTACGCGGTTAACCCATTCCGTCCGTTGTGTTGTAGGGGCTGACGCTTCAAGCATCCGACGCAACGTATTCCGCACATCTCCTTGCATCCCTAACCGAATCGGGTAGTTCCGTCCGAGTTCTTCAGGATTAATATCGAGTTGTATAATCGGCGTGCCTTGCGGTGGAATCCTATATCCGTTGGTTACCTGTCCACCCGTATGGCTTCCAATAAAAAAGACGAGGTCCGCCTCACAGACGGCTCGGTTTGCACATGCTCGCGAGTATGAACCGGGAGTACCTACCGCTAACGGATGGTCGCTCGGAAACATCGCTTTCGCATTTAAAGAGGTTGCCACCGGAATTGAGAGTTTCTCAGCGAATGCCACGAGTTCTGATCGTGCATCCGAAGCCGTTACACCGCCACCCGCCACAATGATAGGTCGTTTCGCATCGATGAGTAACCTGAGAGCCTCTGCTATCTTTTCCGCTTCCGCCTCTGGTCGGAACGGCGGCAATTGCGCAAATGCCTCTTCAATGATAACCTCAAGTTCACCTTCCCGATCAATAACCGACGACCCCGCGATACCTTCAAAGTCGAGGTGCGCAGGCCCCGGTGTCCCCGTTGTTGCAGCACGGAACGCCTGCCGTAGATAAAACGGGAGTTGTTCCGGTGCCGCGACGTAGGCACTATATTTCGTAACCGCCGAAAACGGATTAACGTGATCCACCTCTTGATAGGCGTGCCGTTGTTGATTGATTTGGTTTTCCCGACCTGTCAGCGCAATCACCGGTGAACAAGCGAGATACGCATCCTGTAACCCTGCGGCGAGATTCACTGCTCCGACCGACTGTGCCATACAGAGACTCGGCGCGCGATTCACGCGAGCATACGCGTCCGCCATATACGCCGCCGCTTTTTCGCCATGCGTCTGCACCCGCTTAATCCCAAGATTTTCCATCTCCATCAAAGCCCGCGGTCCGATGTAGGGCATAAAAAAGACGTGCGTAATCCCGTACCCGTGAACAGTTTCAGCGATAAATTTAGCACCCGTCATTTTCGGCATAAGGTTTCTCCTCGTTGTTTCAGTGTGGCTGTAACACGATGTGAGTCATTTTATCAGTTTTCGGTATAACTTGCAAGCGTGAACTTAGGAGAATAAAAAATTGAAGCCATATACGTAATACCATTTCCAATTATTCAAATAGAAATGGTATGAGTATCTCATGCGTATACAGGTACCGATAGGTGCAAAATCTAAACTCATCGCATGGATGGAGATTTGCTGAGAACAATTTCCGAGAAGAAGATATGACAACGAGATGCACAACGCACTTTCAGGCAAGATTCAAAAATCCACAGCTCTCAGTCCGTGGAAATCATGAGTTTGGTAAAGACCTTGTACGGATCTGATTCTCATCAACAACAGAAAAAAGTCCTGTCCAGTCTAATTGCGTTTCCAGTGTTCTAATTATAATTTGTGCAATAGTTGATGGTGAGTTAGGAGGGAGGCGAAACAGAATTACACCGAAAGGAGCGTTAACTTTTAATCGGAAGACCAACTCGCCAAAATCTGTGTCAAATGTAATGAGGGTCCGATTTTCAATTATAGCGAGAGAAAGTACCTCTCGGTCACTAATACCGGGGGCCTCTTCTCCTACCCAAAGCACGTCATGTCCGTGATCACACAAGAGTTCCACAACTAAATTAGGGATGTTCTCGTCTGCTAATAGGCGCATCTGTTAATTGCCGGGGAGATTGATAGTCTTTTTGTGTGTTTAGCACCATGCTTGCATACGCAAGGCATGCGCGAATATCCTCTTGGACAATATGCGGATAATTTTCAAGAATTTCTGTCTCACTCCAGCCGTGCGCCAGTAAATCTATGATGAATTCAACGGCTAACCGTGTGCCTTTAATAATAGGTTTCCCAGTAAGAATGTTTTCGTCACAGACGATGCGTTCTGCCAAAGGTAACAGGTGTGAAATGTTCATAACGTGTGCTCCTCAATCCGGTTTATCCAGCATCAAAATTTTCTGTATCAATAGGACCACGATAGGTCATAATTGTATCATATTTTTCAGCGTTTGCCAAATTTATTATCCCTTATGTCAATTGGGTGTGTAAAGTTTTGGCATTTCACTTTTGACCTCCTCCCAAACCTAAAGAATTGGGTTTTGTAGCGGAAGATTTGATAACAGGGTTTCTAACTTCGATTGCTCCCGGATACCCCGCATACATAAGGTATTGTGTTGGCAGTCGGTTTCCGAAAAAAAATCCACGAAATCTGGGTAATCCTTGATTCAGACAAATAAATTTGGTAAGAAATCATCAAAAATGTTATAATGACTGCACCGGTTTTGAGGAACTTAAGCACCTAAAAGGCTCCACTAAAAATTTTCATAGATGCGGGAACGTCTTCCGCAAGGAGTAACGCACGATGAAAATGCTAATCTATTTCTTCACGTTCTCACTAATACTCACGATGTTTATTCATAATGGATCCACGGAACCGATCGTCACAGATGGACTCGTGAGTTATTGGACGTTTGACAAACAAGACATTGCTGGCGGTACAGTCAAAGATGTCTGGGGTGAAAATGATGGTAAGATCGTCGGGGATCCGAAAGTTGTCGCCGGACAGGTCGGGGAGGCACTTGAGTTTGACGGCTCTGACGATTATGTGAACTTGACGAACCTCGGCAAGTTTGGTGAGAAAATCGGGACATCCACATTTGAGGTTTGGACAAAAACCAGTTTCAAAAAAGATTGGACGACGCTGTTCAAAGTCCTTGACGAAGGATGTAACATGGGATGGGCAATCGAACCGAACCGGAGCGCACTCGCCGGATTCCCGTTTGCTGAAGATATCATCCACTTTTATGTCCGTCAACACTCGGCGGCAGGCTGCAACGCTATCGCCGTTGAAATTGAGTTCCCGATCTCTGATGGAAAATGGCACCATATCGTTTTCGCAATCGAAGACGCAGGTAAAGCCGAAGTCAGCATTTATATGGATGGCGAGCCGCAAGAGGTCATCGTCGGTGACGCGAAGGAGATCGACAATTTTATTCCATTTGTGGAACCCATCTTTATCGGTGCTGGGAATAATCGCGGTGCCCCCAGCCGGCATTTCCCAGGTGTTATTGATGAAGTTCGTATTTATGATCGACCCCTCACCGCTGGCGAAGTAACCCGAAACTTTGAATCGAAAATAGGGTTGTCCGTTCAGGCTGCCGAGAAGTTACCTATCGTTTGGGGCAACCTGAAAACACAATGACAGAGTGGAATTGGATAGATTGTTCTATACCAAGACTTACACAGCCCCACTGCAGTCGGGGTTTCAAACCCCGACTGCGTCCGTTATCATGGAAAAATGCGTAAGTCCTATATATACTATAGTTTGGACAATTTTAAGAATTAAGATGACAATAAGCAGAAAAAAGGGTATCCTTTCATAATAAATCATAAACCTTGAAAGGACATATCTAATGACCCCTCTTTCCTGCTTAGAAGACATGTTATCAGACTTT
>JAJDXV010000090.1 GCA_022823085.1 Candidatus Poribacteria bacterium | reverse complement strand
AAGCAGTCGTTTCTAACACAATAGAGACCCAAAAACAGGTTTAGAAGCCAATCCTAACATCTGTTCGGGAGCTCTAACGGGAGAACACTGCCAACTTTTCATAACTTATAATCTGATCAAACTGTCCAAACTATAGTAATTTAAAGAGAAAATAATAAAACGCCGTAGTGTATATGTTAAGGTACAATGGAGTGTGCTACTATACCCGATGGCGTTTTATACTTTAAATTGTAGTGTCATTGATTCGCCCGGTTGTAAATCGTGCCACTGTTGTAGGAATGTCCGTAATTTCTGGCGCATCACCTTGAGTTGTTCATCTGTGATGTTTACGGAAAGCGTCGCGCTGTGTTCTCGGAATAACCCATTGGAATTAGTGTCTTGTGGATAGGGTGTATTCGGGAGATCTGCTTGCAATAGTGCGACAATCGGTTCGGTGTTCATCGCTTCTTCTGGGATTTCAAAAGGACGTTGCGCTTTGGGTTCGCTAAAATCGGGTATATCGTACCCTTTTGCGACAAGTCCGAAGAAGGCGTTTTCAAAGCCGAGTGTCGTTTCGACAACGTAGTGTGCGAAGTCGTGATGCACAAACCCACGATGGAGATATGTCCACGTGACGCTTCCATCGTCTCGGATACAGGTGAGTGTATCGGGTTTGTGTTTCGATTGGTTTTTTCCTTTTTTGAAACGGATAATCATTTGTAAAATGAGAATGGCGAGGTAGAAGCACCTCGCCATTTTTTCTTTGGGATACGTCTATCGGACGAAAATGAATTCTCGCGATGAGATGAGAGCCCAGAGGATATCCTCGCCGCCTGTGCGTCGTTTCGGACTCTCGGCGAGGTACGTTTTACCGGTTTTAAGTTCCTCATCCGTTGGGAACCGGCTCAACGTGGTGAGGTACAACTCGGTGATGAGTTCGCGATTGTTGAGTTTCGCTTTTATCGAACGGGTGAGTACACCGCTGGAACTTCTTAATTTTTGATGGACATCACGGGAGTTAATCATATAGAGTGCTTGTGTGAGCGTCGGTTCCAGTTTCGGGTCTAAGTCGCCGAGGAACTCTCTGCCGGAACGTCCATAGAGCGATAAGAAGCGGGAGCTCACCGGCAACGGCAGTTCTACGGCACGCTTGCCAGCTGGGTAACGCCCGTACTTTTCTGAGGTGCCCGTAACGTCATTTACAATATCCAACAGAATTTGTGCCATCATGGGACGCGGATAGAAACGTGAGAAGAACCGGTCATCCAACTGGTTTGTCTCATTCGGTTCTGCGGAAAGTTGGTACGTCCGCGAATTGAGGATCAGTCGGATGATGTGTTTCGTATCAAAACCGCTTTGGACGAAGGCATCTGCCAAGGCTTCGAGAAGTCCCTCAACACTCGGTGGTGTTGTGGCACGCATATCATCGACGGGATCGACGATCCCTCTACTGAAGTAGTGGCTCCAGATGCGGTTCACAGTGGCTTTCGCGAAGTAAGGGTTCGTTGAGGAGGTCATCCAATCTGCGAGTACTTGTAGGATATCACCCTGATAATTTGCAGAGAGGGACTCTCCGCCAAGGAACGTTGGTTGTGCGACTTCACCGCGGTTCCCTTCTACGGATTGATTTATAACGCGTCCGTTCGGGTTATAAGAGATGACTTGTTCGTTGTAAAGTTCGCCGCCTTGGGTTCTAATTTTTCCGTTGAAGGCGGCAAAGTTCCAATAGTCATCGGTTGTCCATTGGTCAAAGGGATGCTTATGGCATCTGGCACAACTGAGTCGGATGCCGAGGAATACCTGTGCGGTTGTCTCTGCTCTACCTGCGGGTTGCCGCTCGATACGGTAGTAGTTTGTGGGCCCGTGCTGATAGGTGCTGCCTCGCGCTGTGATGAGTTCTCGGACGAAGGTGTCGTAAGGTCTGTTTTCTGTCACTGTATCATGTACCCACTCGTGGAAGAGCGTCGCTCCGCGTTGTCCGAAAGCACCATTTCCTAAGGTTCGCGGGTGGATACGCAACATATCGGCTAACTTCAGCGTGCGTAGGTTAACCCATTCTGGCGTATCAAGCAGCATATCAATGAGATGTGTGCGTTTGTAAGGGTCTGTATCTGCGAGGAACGCTTTCACCTCATCCGGCGTTGGGAGCCGACCGACGGTATCCAGATAAACTCTACGCATAAAGGCATCATCGGTTGTCAATGCGGACGGACGGATATTGAGTTTTTCGAGTTTAGCGAGTACAAATTCGTCAATGAAGTTATTGGGTTTGAATTTCTCGTTTTCCGATAGGGTGTCTGTTTCGGAGGCACGCGGAATCGTTACAAATGCGGCATCGACGACCCCTAAGAAACGTGCGATAACTGCGGTGCCGCCCCATCGGATGCTTGTTACTTCGCCTGTAGGTGACACCTCGGCGACGGGTGCGTCTTTGGATTCATAGACAGTTTTTTCGGTTACATCTTCGACAGAACCATCAGAAAAATGGGCGAGTACCTTTAGTTGTGCGGTTTGTCCGACGTCGGCGAGTACGAAAGTGCTCGGTTCAACTTCGAGTTTCTGGAGTCTCGGTTCGTCATCGGAAAAAGGCGCGCCTGCTTCGATCCATCGGAGAATTTTTGATGCGTTCTCTGAGTTCGGATCGAACCGTAACCCGCCTTCGTGGGGTACTTGTCCGGTTGGTTTGAGGAAGAAGAGGCTCTGATCGGGTTCGAGTAGGTTGATGCGCCTACCGCGGTTGTGGTGAACGATCGGTTCGTAGTCTGTCTCTGGATTCAGGGTGAGTAGAGAGAGGTTTAACCCGCCTTGTCCACCGAATTTCCCGTGGCACATGCCGGCTGAACATCCCTGTTTGTCAAGGATTGGGGCAATGTCTTTCAGGAATCTGACTGGCGGTTCGGTTTCATCAACTTTAGCATTATTTGTGGCTGGTTGGACGCTATTCGTTGTGTTCGCGTGTGTCGCGAATGGCATCGCTAACAGTGCGAACGAAAATAGCAGCAGAACAGCGAACGTTGCAGACTGAGCGGTTAGGTGCGCGGCGCAAAGGCGTTGCACTGTGGTTCTCAATAGGTGTCTCATGCGAATACCTCCGTGAAAACTTCGGTTACATGTTCTACAAACAGAAACTGAATACCTTCTTGAACATCTTCGGGTACTTCGGTAAAATGTTTTTCGTTCCCTTGTGGCAGAATAACTTTCTTAATGCCTGCCTGTTTCGCTGCGAGTATTTTTTCTTTGACCCCACCGATGGGTAGGACTCTACCTCTGAGGGTAAGTTCCCCCGTCATGGCGATGTCGGGATTAATTGGGTGCCGCGTCGCGATGGAGGCGAGTGCGGTTGCGATGGTAATACCTGCTGAGGGCCCGTCCTTCGGGATTGCGCCTGCGGGTACATGTACATGGATGTCGTTTTCCAAGACGCTCGGATCAAATTTGAGTGCCTCGGCTTGAGATTTGACGTAACTGAAAGCGGCTTGTACAGATTCCTGCATGACATCACCGATCTGACCGGTGATACGGAGTTGATTGTTTGTATTTGTTTTTTTGGTTGTAGCAACTTCAATAAAGAGGATTTCCCCGCCGGCTGGCGTGACAGATAACCCTGTTGCGACCCCGATGTCGGCTTTACGTCCTGCGATTTCGGAATCAAATTTCTCGGGTCCCAAGTACTGTTGAACGTCTTTTGCTTTAATCGTTGTCGGCTCTGTGTTCCCTTCCGCGACCCGACGTGCCACTTTTCGGCAGAGGGTTCCGAGTTCACGCTCCAAATTTCGGACGCCTGCCTCGCGTGTATACGCACTAATGACTTTGTCGATTGCTGCGTCTTTAATATCGATCATCTCCTCTTCGAGTCCATTTGCGGCCAATTGGCGAGGGATTAGATATTGCTTCGCAATAATCTGTTTCTCGTTTGCGGCGTATCCGGGGAGTTCTATTGTTTCCATCCGGTCGCGTAAGGGTGGTGGAATCGTATGAAGTTGATTCGCTGTTGTGACGAACATCACTTTCGAGAGATCGAAGGGGACATCGATGTAATTGTCCGTAAAAGCGTGGTTCTGTTCAGGGTCGAGGACTTCCAAGAGTGCGGAGGCCGGGTCGCCCCGGAAATCGGAGCCGAGTTTATCAATTTCATCGAGCATAAAGACGGGGTTGTTTGATTCTGCTTGTCTTAATCCTTTGACGATCCGTCCGGGCATAGAACCGATGTAGGTGCGTCTGTGTCCTCGGATTTCGGCTTCGTCGTGCATACCGCCGAGCGAGATGCGTACGAATTTTCTGTTCATCGAGCGTGCTATAGATTTACCGAGCGAAGTTTTCCCGACGCCTGGCGGCCCGACGAAACAGAAGATCGGTCCCTTCATATCGGCTTTGAGGATACGTACAGCGAGATGCTCGAGTATGCGTTCTTTGATTTTTTCCAAATCGTAGTGATCAGCATCGAGTATCTCTTTTGCTTCAACAAGGTCTAACGAATCCTCGGTATTAACTGCCCATGGGATGTTCAGCAACCAGTCCAAGTAATTCCGGGAGACGGCTGATTCAGGTGAGAACGACTGCATTTTTGAGAGCCGTTTGAGTTCTTTTTCAGCTGCCTGCTTCGCTTTCTCCGGCATTTCGGTATTTTGTAGTTGTTCGCGCATCTCATCGATTTCGAGTCCTAAATCGTCGGCTTCACCGAGTTCAGTTTGAATGGCTTTAAGTTGTTCTCGGAGATAATATTCGCGTTGTCCTTTGTTAATAACAGCCTGTGCATTGTTTTGGATTTTGCTTTCTAATTCGTGTAGGTCAAGTTCTTTCGCGAGGATAATCGCGAGGGTATTCAGGCGTTCTTGGATAGATACTGCTTCCAAAATGCGCTGTTTATCGTGTGATTTCAAATCTAAGACAGCCGCGATGTAGTCTGCGAGCCGTCCGGGTTCGTCGATCATTGTCCGTGTGATACTTCCGTATTCTTCTTGGTAGCGTGAGGACATTTGAACGATCCGTTGGAACATTTCGTCGTTGCTGCGGACAAGTGCTTCGACCTCCAAATCCATCTCTGTGTTAGATGTTAGATTTTCATCGTCTGCGCCGACAACGTTGACGCGTGCCTTGATGAAAGGCTCGGTGTGCAAAATCTCTTCGATTTCGACGCGTTCGCGTCCGTGTGCGAGGAATAGGACATCTTCGTCATCGGTTTTGTATCGGAGGATATGTATCAAGCTCCCGATTGGACAGAGGTTCCTCTTTTTAATGTTTTTTATTTCTTTTTTCGACAGTTCTTTTTTCGGTCGAAAGATGCAGAGTACCCTTTCACTGTCCATAGCGTGTTCGATAGCAGCGGTAGCCATTTTCCCGGAGAGTGCTACGTGATGTGGTGGGAACGGTGGCACCGGTGGCATGTACGGAAAGACGACAAGATCGTCGAGCGGCAGAATAGGATATTCCTGCGTAGATTCCTCTTGATCATCCGTATTTTCGGTTTCATTTTCTTCTTTTTTTTCTTTTTCTTCGGTTTTCATGTTTTTTCTCCTGTCTTATTGTTTTCAGTAGTCAGCAATCCTCAATTATTATTTATTCCTACGAACCGGATGGCCCTTATTAGGGCCAGAATTGGTACAGTGTCGTGTTCGCGAGAATGCTGCCGATACTCCATAAACTTCCGGTGATGTAGTCTCCGAGTGCGAGTCCGAGGAAAAACGGCACGGCACGTCTGTAGGCTTTAAGTCCGCCTTGATGTAGGACGAGTGCCTTCGCGACGTAAGCGATGAAGATACAACTCCAGAGATTAGACATTCCCCAACTGTTTGCCATGGCATAACCGAGCGGGTGTAGTGGCCACCAGAGGAATCGGGTTCTCAATAATATTAATCCGAGTGAGAAGCCTGCGCCGCCGCCCATGAATAGGAGGGCGGGGACATCGGTTTCCTGCGGATAATTCAACCAGTTTTCAAGTTGTCTATAAACACCTCTACCGAACCCTAAAGCCCAGGGTCCATAATAGCCGGTTTCTGCGCCGTGTGTGTAGTAGGAATCTAAAAGCAGCCAGAACACGACGATAGCACCGACGAATGTTGCTATAAGGATTGCAGCGGCGGTATGTTGTGGGTGTATCCGCCGCCGTTCCGAAATTTTCAAAGCCTCCAGTTCTTGCGGCATCGGGTGTGCCCGATACGCTCGATTAAAGAACATGTACAACGAAAAGACCGCTTTTGTACTCGTTGTTAACCGTTGGGAACCGAACGCTGTCACGATCAATCCGTGTGGGTCAACTCTATGTAAATCGTGGACTAAGAACCCCAATTCGGCGCGTAGCCGTGCGACCATCGTTGCGAGTAGGAAGTAGAGTCCGAAAAAGATCGGAATCACCCAAAGCGACATACCCGCCTTATAGGAGAACACCGTCAAAAAGAGCATCCCGCCCAGAATACCGAGGAAGGCGATGTGGTAAGGCATCGGCTCGCGCTGCATATCTATCCGCGACGTGCCGCGGAGTCCATCCATGACACCTGCAAAAATCCGCTTGATATGTGATCTGCCGACCCAAGCGGCTGTACCGAGTAGCACCATATATGCGCCGAAACTTTGTGCGTCTGCATAAGGGTACCCGGGTAAATTCCGTACGCCGAGAATGCTACCTGCCATGAGTTCAAATTTGTAGACCCAATAGAACACCCAACACGAAAAAAGCAGATCTAACGGAATAAGGAAGCTGATCCCGATTGCGAACGGATAGAACGAAAGTCGTACACCTCCCATTGCATTCCACGGACGGCCGGTAAAATATTGATGTATGTTTTGCCGTTTGACAGGCAGATACGGGACTGCCGGATAAATCGAATTTAATAAGTTCAGTACACTAATGCCTGCAGCGATTGCGAACCCGAACCACATCAGTTTGTTTTTGAAAAAACTTGCATCTGTTTCCGTCATTGCGAGGGGCAGTTGTATAATCGGGTATGTCAACCGCTCCCGTTCTGTCCACTGGAGACGTAGGAGTGTGTTGATGCAGAGCATAACAAACATCAACACAAGTATGAAACCTGTCCACCATGCGGCGGGTCCTGCCCAAGCGGTCAGATGCTCCTTCCGATAAAGACTTGATTGTCCGTCATAATATCCGGAGAGAACGTTAGTATCCTGAACGGTTAGCCATGTCGGTAGTTCTTTCCAAAACAGTTGTTGCCACTCGTTCTCGGATGTAGCGAACCGGAACGGGTGTCCGAGTATAGTGACCAGTATCTCCATCATATCGTGCGAACAGAGCGAGGAGACGATGCACAACATGACGTAGATCGTGAGCAATTCCGCCGGTTTCAGTTGCAGTTTGGATGATAATTTCCCTAATACTGCACTGAATACCATCAACCAAAAGATGATGAAAATGACGTTAGACAGCGGATGAATTAGGGTCGGATGCGTATAGCGGACGACCTCTAATTGGATGATCCAGAAAACGTTCAGAGGGATCAGAAGCATCGCTATGACGCATGCTTTAAGCGTTAGACCGGGTTCGCTTTTTCTAATGTTCCTTGCGGTTCGTTCAGGTAAGTCTTTCAAAAAACGCCCTCTCCGTATATCCAGCCCGGCGCGTTGCTTGGGCTTACGCGTTTTATTGGGAGATTACTCTTACCTTCCCCCCTTTGCTTGTCATGCTTCTTGCACTCGCTCCTACCGAAGTATCACGATTAGGAGACCGCTTCTATTCCGTTTATTATCGAATCCATCCGCGCTCGTTTTCTATATGTACCTCCGTTTTCAATTCTACGCAACGTCGCTGATAGTCTTGCAAAGTCTCTATTGCTGCATCTCCAGTGAGAATACTCGGAAATTGATTTTCGATTTCAAGCGTTGCTGAGGTCTCCGTAGGTTTTCCTGTGCGGACCGGTGTCTTCGGCGGATCTGTCAAAATTGGTATTAACTCAATAGACTGCAGGACACTATCTTTGAAAGTCGCCTTTGGGATAACTATATGTGAGTGCTGTTTGTCATAAGTGTCATAGATGAAATCAGAGAGGCTGTAAACGATTGGTTTTCCTTGATATAACTCAATACCACCAAAGGTGTGCATCTGCTGACAGAGTACCATATCTGCGCCAGCGTCTATGAGTGCGTGTGCGAAGATGCGTTGCCTTCCGATAGCCTCATCTGTTGATTTTCCTTGAATCCCCCAATGTAGCCAAACGATTACGAGTGCTGCTTCTGCGTGTGCTGTCTTAACTGCATTTGCCATCTCGCTGTAGACAGCGTAAGCGATTGGGTCTTCAGTGTATCGTGCGAATTCATTTATTCGATAATATGCAAGCAACGCGACCTTCAGTGGATTCGCATCTGCGATTCTGACGGGTACCCATGCGGGGCGTTTTGCTGTCTTGGTATTCAGACCTGCCCCGATCGGTTTAACGTCATACCACTCTAATTCGGTGATTGTATCTTCTAAGGCTTCAAAACCGAAGTCCATTATATGTGGTGTTGCTACGGAGACGGCATCAAATCCGGCGTTTGCTATTGCTCGTCCGAGTCCTGGTGCTGAACGAAAAGGATTTTTGATCCCGTGTCTGGGTTCACCTCTTTCGGAAATACTTGCGTTTAAAGCGGCGGTAGCGACATCTGCGGACTGGATGAGTTCGGTAGTTCCGGCGAAGAATACACCGGCACCGTTCTTTTCAATCAGCGGTGTCATACGGCTGCTCACTGTAATATCACCGACAGCGAGGACTGAAATTTCACTGGCAGCGACGGGCTCAGAGACAGTGAGCACTGTAATCAATGCCCCTGAGAGCATTAGGGTGAACATTTTGTTCATCAGCGCGTGCGTCGTGAATCTTCGGTTTTTGAGGTGTTTAGATTTCATGATCTTCTGCGTCTGTGTCCAAATCTTCATCGAGTCCGAGGTTTGCGGTGAATTCGTCGAACAGTTTATCCTCTTTGAGTTTCATTCCGAGCGAGATGAGTGCTTCAGATAAGGTTAGCCGGTCGATTTTCGTCGATTCAAGTGTTTCGGTTTCGGAGGCTAAGTCTGTTCTTAGAGATTCCTGATTTCGGCGCGTCTGTTCTCTTAGCAGTTTCGTTTCGTTGCTGAGTCGGTCGATTTGCGCTTGAAATTCACGTGCGAATTCGTCTACGAGTGTTGATAATTTTTGGAGGTCCGCCTCGCTGCGTCCGGCGATCCCATCGAGTCGTTCATCTATCCGTGCCTCAATGAGTGTTTCAATTTTGTCTGATGTTAGCAGCAAATCTTCGTTTTCAAGCTGCCCGGAAAGTCTGCGAATCTCGGTTTTCACGTCGGCTATTTCTTCAGTGAAGCGTTGCTCTACGGTAGCGAGTTTATCATCGACCTGCTGACGCGTTTTTTCTACGGCTTGGCTGAGGGTTCGCAATCGTTTGTTGTAGTTCTGGATATATCTTCCAACGACACTGTCCCGGAGATACGCTTCCAGCTGCTGTGCTTTCCGTGCCTCAACGTCAGTTTCCGTATTGTCATCTATCTCCAGTTCTTGGACATCTATAGGTGTTTGCATATTTGTTGTTTCCTCGTCCCAAGTTGCCTCGGTTTGTATGGCATCTTAGGGGTAATTGTAGACGTTGTGCGACTGTGCTGGTGTATCGGAATCCAAGGGTTCATCATTTACTGTGGCGGTGGCCTCTCGGTTTGCGTTGAATTCTCGTAAGATACAGTTGACGATTTCTTCTGTATACGCCTGAGCGTCAACACGTTGCTGATTTGCTTCCCATGCCATGCGTGCTGCGGCTTCGAAGTATTCTGCGTGTTTGTAAGCGTCAAGGAGGTCGCTCCCGCGTGAAAACGTTCCGTGTCCGACCCAATAGAGGATATGTCGTGCTGACTGCTCGCCATTTTTGCCTCCGTTCTGAAAGAGGCGTAAACTCTCGTAAGAGAGTTCTGGGATTCCGGGCGCGCGTTCTTCAACGAACCCGATGCCGCCGGATGCGTCGTATATGATAGGTGTCTCCGGCTCATATCCTCTGAGAAAGTCGTAAAACCGGTCTGGTGTGCCGTGTTCTGTGCGAGAAATTAGGTTCAAGAACTTCGGTTGCAGATGGACGAGTGCGTTAAATCCGTTTTCTGCCAGCTGTTCAAAAATGAGGAGATAGTGGAACATTTCACTCGTTGGTGCTGGCGGTGCGATGCCATTTTCCGCTTGCTCCAGAGTGGTCTGATCAGGTGTGCCGAAGCGCATCCGATAATGGACACCATCAGGTTCCACTTCGATGAGCGTTAAATTGAGTGCCGGATGTTCGATGCCGATCATGTCCAAACGTGATCCCGATTTTGTGAGCAGTACGTGTCTACCTGCTAACCCTTTAACAACGATCTGGGGTGGTAGTTGGTAACGCGGTGCGTCTTCATGAGCGATGAGACACGCCTCGTTGACTGTTTCGGTTAGGACTGCCCCCATATTCCCGGCGGTTGCCCACAGGTAGTCGTGTGCGTGTGCGTGCGCGCCGACCCAGCCCATCTGTCCGATCAGCGTTCCGCACTCGCTGTCTGGTGAAAGTGGTCGTAAGTCGGGGTGGTACCCCCGTTCTCGCCAGCATTGATAGCGGTATGTCTGCGGTGGCGGTGCTGTTAAGGCGTTTACGAGATACGGATTGGTCAGTGTTGAATCCACTCGCGATTCCTCTGTTTGATTAGGTTTACGGTTTAGTTTTTAGTGATAATGTTTTCTTTCCTTTAACTATAACATGTCTGAAAAAAAATAGCAAATTTTAATAGTTGTTAGTGATTGGTACGGTGTAATAGTTGTCAGTTTTCAGTACGATTTTTCTGCGAAAAATCTTTCAGCACTCAGTTAAGAGATATTTTGATGAATGAAAAAAAGACCTTTTAAGTTCCATACAATAGTTTGGACAGTTTCTGCCCGTTTTGGGTTTCTGTGTTTTCAAGGATGTTCTATTTTTCTATGAGTTTTGAGCAGTGGGCGGACTCGTAGAAAAAGCACGAGAAGGCACTTTAATTTTTTTTGTACGCAAAATTTCTTTTTGTAGGCAAAAATTTGCGTCATATTTTTTCTGCGATGGGTTAGGGTCTATCGGTTCGGGTTCGGAGTGATGTCTTTACGGGATTAACAACACATTTCAGAATGACTCCCTCGTTGACGGCGTTGTGTCCATCCGCATTGACGCAGGAGTTGTTCAAATGCTCTAAATTGCAATCCATTTGGGTTTCGCCGTGCCTTGTCAAGCAAATTTTCTCTTCGATTCATGCTATAATTCTAACTGTTTAGGTAACAAAAATCAACCCAAATGAGGCATGCTGTTTACAATCCGCGTTAATCCGCGATTCAGACAACGGAAAAATCAGTACCGCTCTATAGACATATTGCTCCGCTGGGGCAAAGAGTCTTTTGGAGAGGTTAGGGGCTCCTCACGTCGGAGGCGTGATATGTCTATAGGGGTCGATGTCAGCGATAAATGCACTCCAGCGGAGTGCCATGTCTTAGATCGCTCCGATTAGGATTGTGTTTCAAGGCTATTTAACGTGAGGTTAAAAGCGGATTGCATATTTGATTGCATTGGTAGACGGAAATGTGCTAAATTTTAAGAAGATCAGGACTTACGCTGTTTTGACTGCAGCCCGTTCTGTAGATGGAATAACCACGAAAACTGAAAGGAAAATCAGAGGTTTTATGAGAACTGAAACAGACAGTATGGGGACCCTCGAAGTTCCCGGTGACCGGTATTGGGGTGCGCAGACGCAACGTGCGCTCCAGAATTTTAAGATCGGTGATGAATGCCTGCCGCGTGCTGCGATATGGGCACTTGGGACTATAAAACAGGCAGTCGCAGAGGTGAATGCGGATCTCGGTTTGCTTGATGCGAAACTTGCGGAAACGATTTGCGCTGCAGCAGAAGAAGTTATTGAGGGTACATTGGATGACCACTTTCCGCTCCGTATTTGGCAGACAGGTAGTGGTACGCAGACGAATATGAATGTCAATGAAGTCATTGCGAACCGCGCAATTGAGATGCTGGGGGGTGAACTGGGGAGTAAGCATCCGATCCATCCGAATGACCACGTCAATAAATCGCAATCGACAAATGATGTCTTCCCGACCTCTATCCATCTGGCAATGGTGAAACAGATTCAGACGCATCTATTGCCACGCTTGGCTGCCTTGCAAGGCGCGTTTTCGGAAAAGGTTTCTGCGTTTGCAGAGATTGTCAAGATCGGTAGGACACATCTGATGGATGCGACACCGCTAACGTTGGGACAAGAGTTTAGTGCTTATGCGCAGCAACTGACGGCTGCGGAGCAGCGTATCTCGGCTACGTTGCCGCATCTGTGTGAACTTCCGATAGGTGGCACGGCTGTTGGAACGGGATTAAATACACATCCGGATTATACGGCGAAGGTGGTGGCGCGGCTCTCGGAAGTGACAGGATACGAATTCCAACGTGCGCCGAACGCCTTCGAGGCGCTGGCGTGTCGCGATGCTGTTGTGAGTGCGAGTGGTGCCTTGAAGACGTTGGCTGTTGCGCTCTTCAAGATTGCGAACGACATCCGATGGCTCGCGTCGGGCCCGCGGTGTGGGCTCGGTGAATTGCGGTTACCTGAGATGGAACCGGGTAGTTCTATCATGCCGGGGAAGGTGAACCCGACGCAGTGTGAAGCCGTGACAATGGTGTGTGCGCAAGTCATCGGTAACGATGCGACATTGGCGTTTGCGGGTGCGAATGGTGCGTTGCAGTTGAACGTATTTATGCCTGTAATGGCGTATAACGCGCTGCAGTCGATACAACTTCTTGGGGATGCGTGTGAATCTTTCCGGGTGAACTGTGTGGAAGGGATTGTGCCGAACAGTGAGGCTATTGGACAGCATCTTTCGGAGTCTCTGATGCTTGTGACGGCGTTGACACCGCATATCGGTTATGATAAGGCGGCGAAGGTGGCGCAATACGCGCATGAAAACGGGTGTACGCTTCGGGACGCTGCGGTGGCTATGGAGGTGTTGACAGGCGAGGCTTTTGATGAGCTTGTTGTGCCGGGGGATATGACACGCCCGAATTTAGGGTAGGGGTTCTCTATTTTTAACTGGAAATGCAGGTAAAAATTCAATTTATTTTACCTGCATTTCTACTGTCATGCCGATTATTTTTTCTTTTTAGTTTCTCTTAAAGTAAAAAACGTCCAAACCTTTTCCAAGTTATCTGTTCCTGTATAACTGCCGCCATAGGTGAAAAAATAATTTCGTCTGGTTGTTTTTTGTAATTTTTGGCAAATATCTACGATGACCTGAACATCACGTTCAGTGTCTGATATAACTCTTACGGATAGACCTTCAAACCCTTTATCTCGGTTAGGACGCGCCTGATCATATTCCAGATAATCATAGTCTTGCAGAATCTGTTTGAGGTTCCCTACGATTTTTGAGTTTTCGGAGAGTTTCACGATGTGCTCCTTTTGCAATCGTATCCGAATGCTGATAATTGTCTAAGCGGCAATTTGATCTACTTGAAAGGTAGGTAGAGGCGCGTCCTCAATTATCTCGTAAACTAATTGGATTTCTGCCTGTTGGTCAAAATCTACTTCTTCTCTTAAAGTGAAGAACGACCAAACCTCTTCTAAATTATCTGTCCCTGTATAATTACCACCATACGTAAAGAAATAGGTTCGGCAAGTATTTTCCGATAGTCTGTGGCAGATATCCGTTATGACTTGAATATTACGTTCAGCGTTTAACGAAGTGACATTAACTTGTAACGACCCATAGATAGGTTGAGTTTTGTCATATTCCAGATAATCATAATTTTGTAGAATCTGCTTGAGGTCTTCAACTGCACTGAGCCAAAGGTACATCTCGACTTGGACATCGGTTGGCTCCGCATCAGCTAGGGTCGCCGCAACATTTAAGGGTTCTTCATTATAGAAGAAATCCTGTTCTGCGATAGGCAAATTTTCGATAGTATGTTGTAAGGTATCTGCTTCATTAGGCGATTTTGAAAATATATTTTCCAAGGAATTGCGGACCAGTGCCCAGTATTCTTCTACGTAGCTGCGAGGCAAGGGGGTGTTGCTGTCTTTTACTGGTGCCATTTGTTATACCTCCATGTCATAGGTTGGTGTTCCTTGACTATGTAGTATCGGCGGTGGAAGTATTTTCAACGCCGCTTCTGTATGGAAACTAACTTGGTCAGCATCCTTTATAACGAACCGTTGCCTTCCAAGTGAAACAGGTCCGAAGACGACATCATAATTTTTGTTCCTTTGTAAAAGGTGTGTAGTTCTCCGTTTACGACAATGTTGGACAAAATCCCAATAGTCTGAGTTTAGTCCTGCGCTCTCTGTCACGAAACACAAACTTAACAAAGGAGCCAATTGATTCCTATCTACCTCAAATCTAAGAACAGCTGAGCATGCCGTTTTTTTAGATTTTGGGTGTTGCCGAAACTTCTGATCTGCCCAACTCTTTGCCTGTTTTAGAACCGTCGTTAGATAGAAACCTTTCCCAAAATCTCTGAATGGTTTACAGAGGTCAAGGTCAATTCCATGCGGCCATGCGCGTGCCGGCTTTTTTATAGCAGATGCTGCATCATCAGTCGTCCCGTGATAAAGTACAAGCGGACCATTTGTCCAAGACAAAGTGTTTCTCCTACATGATTAAGCTGAATTCACTTTAAACAACATAGTTCTTTTGGGGCTTCCTTAGCTTCTTTGATGCCGATATGATACAAAGGTATAGAGCAGTTATTGACCCCTTATATATGTCAATTTAATTGAACACCGTAGACCCCATAGTGAATAATGCAGGACTTACGCACTTTTGGCTATAGGTGGCTCTGTTAGATGAAATTCTTCTGAAAACACAGCGTTTTTGCGTCACAATCTAACAGATTGTGGTACAAAAGAGCGATATGCGTAAGTCCTA
>JAJDXV010000005.1 GCA_022823085.1 Candidatus Poribacteria bacterium | reverse complement strand
AGTGAGTTCAACTTGATATTTTTTATTCTTTTTCATGCGTGTCCTCTCTGATAGGAGATATAGATAGAACTTAGAGTCTACCATAAAACCCGCAAAAAGTCAAAAAACTTTATCACAAAATCAAAGTGGATAGACTAATAGGTTTATCTTTCGCCTCACTTGGTTCCACTTCATTAAGAAGAAACCGCGGTTTCATACGCTATCCATCGATTTGGTAGGCTTTCTTTTTCCCTTAAGCAATTCTTGGGAATCTTTACAAAGTGTTTCCGCAATTCAACTGCCATTTGCTGCCAAAAGGGTTTTGAATGCATCAAGACTATTTACCTGCATCGCGGCGCGTCGCAAATCTTTGAGACGCTGTAAGTCTTCAATGGATTCCAGCATCGGCTTTAATGTTTGCACACCGCTCTCGCTGAATTGAATCTCCAGTGCCTCAAGGATACCTTCAATGGTACTTTCTCGTGCGCCTCGCTCAATGCCTTGTTCAATGCCTTGTTCAATACCTTGTTCAATACCTTGCTGTAGGATGTATCGGTAAGTTGATGATTCTAACATGGGACCCTCCAACAGATGACGAATTTCGGCAGGATCGACGATTAAACCGCTCAAAATCCATTGCCATATCAGTAAATTATTCTGTAGATCCGAAGCAAGCGGAAGTTCGAGTGTCATCTGATGACATTGCTCAATCCATTCGACCCCAGATACGCCTTCCGGGGGTTGCATCAGCGGCGTAAACGCCATCAGACTGGTCTGATTCGTGTCAAAGATGGATTGTCCATCGAACTCGCTCAGCCGGATCACCTCATACTCTATCAGCACATTGTGTTTCGGAAAATCTTGACTATACTCGCCCGGGTCGTTCCCACCGGCATCTGAACGGAGATAGATGGTGAAGGACAAAATCGGCAAGCCGTATCTTTCAAAGCACCTTCCGAAATAGCCGACCTTACGCTTTAGTATCTCTGAAGTAGGCTCACGACTGACTTGGAACTCAATATGCACCAAGACTTCTCTACCGTCTACCTCTGCCTTTGATAAAGTATCCATGCGCCGTATTTCAACGGTTGGCAGTTCTGTCTCAAGTTGCGCTACGAACTTCAGCCCGGGGATATTGGTCAGTTTCCTCAATAAATCTTCGGTAAACGTCCCGAAGATGTCTTTACTCACAATATCGAATCGGTCGTGCGGTAAGTTTTCAAAGAAATCGTGTAAACTCTTCTGCATACAAAGATCCTACACCGACTTATTGATGAATGTCAATATTTTTTATTCCCTGAGTCACGATTATGCGGTGTTGAAGGCAAGAAAATTTAACAGAGCCTTGGTACTGGTAGGCTTAGGTCATAGCGTTTTATCGAGTTCTTTCAGGAGGTTTCGCTGTTTTCGGGAGAGCGATTTCGGGATTTCCACGACCAACCGGACCCGGAGATCGCCTTTTCGTCCGGCGGCATCTGTCGCACCCTGTCCGCGTAGACGGAGTTGTTGCCCGGGTTGCGCGCCCGCTGGCACCTTCAAATCCACATCACCGGTTAAGGTCTTCACGCGTACGGAACCGCCTAACGCGGCGGTTGTTATTGATATCTTGGCATCGGTCAATAGGTCCGCGCCGTCGCGTATGAGTGTCGGGTGCGGTTGTACAGTGACCGTCACCAACAGGTCCCCAGCGATGCCACTGCGATGTGTCTCTCCGTGTCCTCGGATGCGTAAGGTTTTCCCATCCTGTATCCCCGGCGGAATTGTGAGGGTGATCCGTTTGCCTTGCACGTTCACCTCTTTCTTTCCACCTAATACGGCGTCAGTGAATGGGACGCTCAAGTTCATACGGATGTCGCGTCCACGCGTTGGTGCAGTTGTGCGTCGCTGTCCGAAAGCGTCGCCGAAAGCGTCGTCGAACCGACCGAACCCACCGAAGCCGCCGAACCCGCGTCCGAGGAGATCGTCCAAGTTGATATGCGTGAAGATGTCGTTCATATTCTGGTAGCCTTCAAATCCCATCCCGTGAATGCCCGCGTGCCCGCGTGTATCATAGACGCGTCGCTTTTCGGGGTCAGAGAGCACTGAATAAGCGTTTGATGCCTCTTTGAATTTTTCTTCTGCCGCTTTGTCGCCGGGATTTTTGTCTGGATGATACCGGACCGCGAGTTTGCGATAGGCTTTTTTGATTTCTTCTGGAGTCGCCCCTCGATCTACGCCGAGGATTTCATAATAGTCTTTCATAATGTTTGATAATGCGGTCGGTGTAGACGTATTGGTTAGAGCCTTTCGATGATTACTGCTATGTCACTGAAAGCGTTGTGTTGTTTGACGAGTGTTGTTCCGAATTGAAGTGCTGCATTTTCTGCGCGTAGTTTTTGTGGTATATCAATGATGTTCTCTATGTCCTTGACGTGCGCGGCACCAATGAGCCGACGCAGCATTTCCAATCCGGTAAACCCGATAGCCTCATGGAAAATGTTCTCTAATGTCTGCTTTTTCAGTTCGGTATCGGTCATCTCAAATTCGGTCGTGTAGGTTCGCCATGTTTGCTTGATTGCAGTTTTGAGTGCGGATTGCACGTGCGGATTATCTTGGTGTGCGAAATGCGCCAAAAGATAATTTGCCCAAAATAATCCGAGGTCAAACCCTATGGGACCATAGAAGGCGAATTCAGCATCAATCACTTTGGCGGTATTGTCTTGAACGAGAACGCTGCCTGTATGTAGGTCGCCGTGGGTTACACCTTGCTGTGCGGTTAGGAAAATCTGCTTGAGATGCTCCACTTGCGCCAAAAAATCCGTATCTGCCTTCAATCTCTGAACCTCTGATTCTAATCCGGGTGTCCAGAAGTTCGTTTCGTGTTCAGTGAATGGAAAAGTGAACACGTAGTCGGCAGTGATGGATTGCATAGTGGTGTTCGCGAATTGTTGTTTATAGTGCTGTACGGTTGCGTTGTCAACGTTATGGACATGGGTTCGGCTATGCACAGTCCCCATAAACTGTCCGATCTGTTCGGCGATTGCGGTATCCACTGTTCCAGTAATCAGATCATCGCGTAGAACATTTGCGTCTCGGAGGTCTTCCATAGCGATGACAGCTGCTTCTGGGTCGAAATCGTATTGTGCAGGTACGGTTTCATTTGTGAGACGATTGTAAAGTTCAAGTGCCCGCGCTTCAAAAGTTAGACGTTCAGTGGACAGCGGGTAGTCAGGTCCGAGTATCTTAATATAAGGTGGTGCGTGTTTTAAGACAATCGAACGTTCGGGATGCGTGGCATCGGAAACGCGATAGACCGTATTGAGATTACCGTCGCCAATTTCCTCTATACGGAACGTCGTGTGCTGTTTAAGTGGACGTGTCATTACGGGACGCTGACGGAGATAATTCGGTAGCGTGGCGAGGGTAATTTCCATAATGCTTTCGCGAGTTTACAATAGATTTTCGGCTATCTGAATAGCGTTCAGAGCGGCCCCTTTCCGGAGGTTATCGGCAACCACCCAAAGGTTCAAACCGTTTTCTATAGAGGCATCTTCACGAATCCTACCGACATAGACTTCATCTTTACCTGCGACATCAACAGCGAGAGGGTACTCCTGATTGCTCGGATTGTCCATAAGTTTTAGACCTGGTGCGTCGTTGAGTATTTCTCTTGTTTCAGCGGCAGTCAGTTTCTTATCTGTTTCGAGGTTTATCGATTCGGAATGTGCGAAGAAGACTGGAACTCGGACAGTCGTAGCGGAGACACCGATTGTATCGTCGTTGAGTATTTTCCGAGTTTCGTTAATCATTTTGACTTCTTCTTCGTTGTCGCCACTGTCTAAGAAGGGCCAGTCAAATGCGACATTGAACGCCATCTGGTGTGGGAATTTATCAAGTGTGATGGGTTTGCCTTCAAGTGCTTCGGTTGTTTGTTGGACCAGTTCCAAGACGGCGCGCCCACTCTTACCGGAGACGCTCTGGTAGGTGGAGACGACGATTCGTTTGATGCCGACGGCATCATAGATTGGTTTGAGTGCGACCATCATTTGGATAGTGGAGCAGTTTGGATTCGCTATAATCCCGTTGTGTGTTCGGGCGGCATCCATATTGACTTCGGGTACCACAAGTGGTGTGCTTGCGTCCATACGGAATGCACTGGTATTGTCAATGACGAGTGCGCCTTTGTCCACGGCTGTTGGGATAAATTCGCGGCTGACGGAGGCGCCAGCAGATGAAAACACCACATCCACATCGGCGAACGAGTCGTGTGTTAACTCTTCAACAACGATGGGGTCGTTTTTAAAGGTTAAGATTTCACCGGCGGAACGATGTGATGCCAAAAGTTTCAGCGAAGCGATAGGAAAAGAACGCTCTGTCAGAAGTTGTAACATTGTGTTTCCGACGGCACCCGTCGCGCCGACGACCGCTACACGATAACTCTCACGCATTTTTAATGTCTTCCTTATGTTATATTATTTAAATCTGAGTACCACTTTACTTTATAATTTTACCACAAACACGTGCCTTAAAGCAAATATTTTGCGAAAGTCCAGTATTTAGCAGTAAAATTCGCTGTTTTTTACGCAAATACTTGACAAAGTCTATGATTTGTGGTATTAATATTATCAATCTTCCCGTCCAAACTCCATTCTTTAGGATAAAGATGTAGACGGGGTATATAAAAAGAGAAAGTCGAGTAAAATGGCATCTCTTTTTCTGACTTCGTTTTGAAGCTTGCAGGCTTGCTTGGGCGTGTCCACACGGTAACCGATCGTACCGTACACGAGTGCTTTCGTGAATAGCCTGTTTGTGGAGTAGATGTAAGGCCTTTGAAAAAAGGCAAACTACGATGAAGCAGAAGCCCCACGCTTCAGCGTGTGGGGGCGATAAGAAAGATATACGTATCATGTCAAGCGACATTAGGGTTTTACACTAATGATGCAGTAGTGTGGGTTGTATTAGAATGGTATATCCGGCAACAGTTCCGCGCTAATTTTGGCATAAGTTAAGTTTTTTCTTGACATATCTATATCTGTATAGTATAATATAATGACTGTTAGTTTTTGTTAAATTCATTTTACGTCTGCGGCGAGGGGACCGCGGTTCCGGAGTTATCTGGAAAAAGCAACGTTTTCTTGTTCAGACTAAAAATTAGAGGAACATTTGACATGGCAAAATTAACGAAGAATAATGTCGTTGACAGTATCGTCGAACAGACGGGGCTTAGTAAGAAAGATGCCAATGCTGCTGTTGACGCATTCGCTGCGACTATTTGCGAAGCTTTGAGCAATGGTAATTCTGTTGGCCTGATTGGTTTTGGAACGTTTGAAGCCAAATACCGCCCGGCACGTACAGGTCGCAACCCACAGACTGGTGCACCGCTTGACATTCCAGAGAAAACGGTTCCCGCTTTCAAAGCTGGCAAGAAACTTCGCGATGCCGCCGCCCAGAATTAGCGGTTCTTTCGCTCAGTTTCTCGGAAAAGCTGCTGAGACTATGTTTCGTTTCAAAAACGGGACATAGTTCCGGCTTTTCCGGATTACGTTTAAATACTTGTCTGGTAGCTTCTGTAAAGGATACCGTTGCGATATATGCGAATAGTATCAACGACACGCGACAGGTAATTCTGTCTGGTCTGTAGATAAACTTTCCGATTTTGGTCCGCATCATTTTTAAGATGTTCTACGCGCTTGCCGAAAACTGATGTCAGGAGACTCGTCATGCTAATCCGAACGAGAGCCCCAGTCCGCATTGATTTCGCTGGCGGGTGGAGCGATGTTGCTCTTTTCACGGAGCATTCGAAGGGTTTCGTCGTCAATGGGGCGATCAACCGATACGCTTATGCTACGTTACGCTGTGAACGCCAAACGACCCAAGACGATTCGGTTGAGCTACAGCGTGTTTTGGACAAAAGTATTCGTATCTATTCCGCGGATTTTGATACTTTTATCGAAGCGGATGACATACGTCAACTTGAATATGACGGTAACGTCGATTTGGTGAAAGCTGCTGTTCGTCGGATGTCTATACAGATTGGTGGTTTTGACCTTATCACGCAGTCAACTGCCCCTCCCGGTAGCGGTTTGGGTACTTCGGCATCAATGGGTGTTGCACTTGTCGGTGCCCTTGGCGCGCTTAAGGATGTAACCTATCTCCCTTATGAATACGCGGATCTCGCGAGTACGATAGAACGCCACGAACTCGGGATACTCGGTGGTAAACAGGACCACTACGCGAGTGCGCTCGGTGGTATCCATTTCATGGAGTTCCAAGGCGAAGATGTCAAAACTTCTGTATTACGGTTCCCCCCACACATCCGTTATGAACTCGAAAAGAATCTTGTCCTCTGTTATACCGGCAAATCCCGTCTCTCTGGTAATATACATCAAAACGTGACGGCTGCCTATAAAAGCGGTCAACCGAGTGTTCGTGAGGCTTTAGAAACCCTCAAAGCCATTGCCGAAGCGACGAAAACTGCGCTTATGCGGGGACGATTAACGGAATTTGGCGAACTCCTCACCGAAAACTGGAATAATCAAAAAAAGTTGCACGCCTCTGTTACAAACGAACAGATCGAATCTCTCTTTAAAATTGCGATGACACACGGCGCGATTGGCGGTAAAGCTTGCGGTGCTGGTGGTGGCGGGTGTCTTTTATTTTATTGTGAACCTGCCCGTGAGCATCGTGTCCGCCAAAAACTTGAAGATGCGGGGGCACGGGTCATTGATGTTAACTTCGATTTCGACGGACTTCAAATGTGGAAAGTTTCGGACGATTAACCCTAAAAAAATATGAAAAACGACATACATATCGCGGAACCCTTGACCGACATGGAAGCCGCCGAAACTTTAAAAGCGGCAAGGGAAAACATTTTAACAGAACTTAAAAAACGGATTATCGGGCAGGACGAGGTCATCGAGCAACTTCTTATCGCGCTCTTTTCACAGGGACACTGTTTATTGGTCGGTGTACCTGGGTTGGCAAAGACGCTGTTAATTAGCACGTTCGCGCAGATTCTTGAACTCCCTTTCAACCGCATTCAATTTACGCCGGACCTAATGCCGTCTGACATTATCGGTACGGATATTATTGAGGAAGGTGAGGCGGGGAAACGCGCCTTCCGCTTCATTAAGGGACCGGTATTTGCGAATATCGTTCTCGCCGATGAGATCAACCGAACGCCTCCTAAAACACAAGCTGCACTTTTACAAGCGATGCAGGAATACAAGGTTACAGCAGGCGGTCGGACTTATGCGTTGGAACGCCCATTTTTTGTCCTCGCGACGCAGAACCCGATTGAGCAGGAAGGCACCTATCCGTTACCAGAGGCGCAACTTGATCGGTTCATGTTCCACATTACACTTGATTATCCGGATAAAGATGCTGAAAAAGAGATCGTGATGACGACGACAGCGGCTTACGAACCGGAGATAAAAGCCGTTATCACCGGGGAGGAAGTATTGCAAATCCAACAGATCGTCCGGAAAGTTCCGATCGCGGAGGCGATTGTGGATTATGCTGTAGAGTTGAGTCGGCAGACGCGCCCGACCCCAGATGCCCTTGATTTCATTCAGGATTGGGTGCAATGGGGTGCAGGACCGCGGGCATCGCAATACCTTGTGCTCGGTGCGAAAGCGCGTGCGATTCTTCACGGACGCTATCATGTTTCTTATGACGATATTAAGGCAGTCGCAGTACCAGTGCTACGGCACCGGATTTTGACGAATTTCAACGCCGAAGCGGATGGGATCACGAGCTTGGATATTATCACTAAACTGCTGGAACAGGTTGAACCCCCCGCGGTGCAATAAACAAAGTCATTCAACCGCAGGCGAGGTTTGAAACCTCAGCGATCCAATGGACAAGGAGTAGATAAAAACAATGCGTGCAATTGATGCCTTTAGAGTGGATAAGGAAGAGCTCTCTGTGCTCTCCTCTTTTGAAGAAGCTGATGCAGCTGACAAAGCCTATTGGCATTCTAAAACACCGCAAGAACGCATGGCAGCACTCGAACTGATGCGGCAGATTAATTATGGCTACGATCCAACTACCGAACGACTTCAAAGAGTTCTTGAAGTTGTTGAATTCACACCGAGTTGAGTATCTTCTCATCGGGGGATACGCCGTTAGTTACCATGGGCATCCACGTGCAACCGCTGACATGGATATCTGGATTGCAATCCAAAAAGGGAACGCCGAGAAAATAGTTGCTGTTTTGAAGGAATTTGGTTTTAATACGCCGCAATTAGATGCCGACCTCTTTTTAACAGAAAACCAAATTATCCGAATGGGGACCCCTCCAATGAGAATTGAACTTTTGACAACAATCTCCGGTGTCCGTTTTGAAGAATGTTATTCGGAGCGGGTTGTTGGTGTCATAGACGACGTTGAAGTCCAGATTATCAATCTTGAACACTTGAAACGCAACAAACAAGCCAGTGGAAGGCAGAAGGATTTGGATGATTTAGAGCATCTTTGATCCGCAAATCTTGAAAGCGAACACGGAAGGAGTAGGGTTCGTCCCTTTGTCTTAACGACTTGGTGTTCACGGGCCATTTTTGATGAGAATTGCAATTATAGGAACAGGATACGTCGGTTTGACCACAGCGGTTGTCCTCTCTTATCTGCATCATGATGTCGCTGGCGTGGATAAAGACGAGAGCAAACTCTCGCTTTTACATGATGGTAAAAGTCCGATCCATGAACCGGGCATCCAGGACCTCCTTGAGGGAGTATGGCATAGGATCCGTTTCACGCCGAATGTGGCTGAAGTCGTCCCGGACGCGGAACTGATTCTGATTGCTGTCGGAACCCCGCCAAAGCAGAACGGCGAAGCAGATACACGACACGTTGAACAAGCCGCGAGAGAAGTCGCGCAGGTCTGCCTACCGAATAAACATTATACGCTTGTCGTCAAGTCTACTGTCCCGATCGGCACGAACCAACGTGTTGCTGAGGTCGTGGAAAACGTCTTTTCGGAACGCCGGATTCGCGGGAATGTCTCTGTCGCTTCAAATCCAGAGTTCTTACAAGAAGGGTTGGCACTACAAGGTGCGTTCTATCCGGATCGGATCGTCGTCGGTGCGAATAGCGAAGCGGCGATTGATACCTTGCGTCGTCTCTATAAACCGATCCTTGAACAGACTTTTGATCCACCGAGCGAGTTTCCGCGTCCGTCCTCTTATCATCTTCCGCCGATGATGACGACGGATCCGAACAGCGCGGAGATGATTAAATACGCCGCGAACACCTTCCTCGCTCTCAAGATCAGTTTTATCAATGAGATCGCTGGACTCTGTGAAGAGGTTGGAGCAGATGTAACAGAAGTCGCCCGTGGTATTGGACTTGACGCGCGTATCGGACACCGATTTCTCCGTGCGGGTCTCGGTTGGGGTGGGAGCTGCTATCCGAAAGATACGGCGGCGCTGTTGGGGGTCGCGGCGCAATCTGGTTACAAGATGCCGATTACCGAAGCCGCACGCGCCGTCAACTTCCGACAACGGGAACGTATCGTCGAAAAATTGCGGGATGTACTGCACACCCTTGAAGGCAAAACGGTCGGTATTCTGGGGCTCGCCTTTAAACCGAACACTGATGACATTCGAGAAGCACCGGCACTTGATATCATCCGGGAACTCCTTGCGGCAGGTGCGCTTGTTCGCGCCCACGACCCGATCGCTATAGCCAATGCCCGTCAGGCTTTGAGCGAAAAAGTCGATACCGACAACAACGGGTTGCACTTCACTGAAGATGTATACGAATTGCCTTACAATGCAGACGCATTGGTGCTTGTTACCGAGTGGGACCTCTATCACAGACTTGAACTCCGCAGGCTTGCAAAACAGATGAAGACACCGATCCTGATTGATGGACGCAACGTCTATTCGCCAGAGGAAGCACGCGCTGCAGGCTTCCACTACATCGGAGTCGGAAGAACGTAATGCTAAACACCAAAAACGTTAGCCCGTAATGTAGTGGAGGGCGGGTCTAAGGGACGTTCGTGATAGCCCAAGCGTACGTTGTTTAACCGCAAGGAAAAATTAAAAAACCGCAAGGAAAAATTAAAAAACAGCCTGAACCGTTTGATGCGAATTGGCATCGGTACTGCCCAGAGAAGCCGTTTCCGCCGTATCGTCATATACCGGGTGTGACACCGCATCCGATTCGAGACCCGCTCGGACATAGTTATGGTATGGAAGAAGAACACGACGCTGAACTGATACCACCGGAATTTTGGCTGCAGAACGAGGACTATCTTTACGGTGTGGACCTCTACAATTTCGCCTATTGGTGGGAAGCACACGAGGCGTGGGAAGGTCTATGGCATCAAGCAGAAGACACGTATCGCCTTTTTCTTCAAGGGTTAATTCAGGTATCAGCATCTCTAATCAAATACCATATGCGGATGTTGCGTCCGTTGCGTTCGCTTTCTACTGCGGGGCGCGATAAGTTACGGCAAGTTGTCGTTGAATGTGATGATACAGCGGGTAATTATATGGGACTCAATCTACCAGATTTTTTGAACACTGCTGACGCATTTTTCGCGCCTTTCTTTGCCGATACCGTTACGGATGTCACCTATCGCAAAAACTCAGTGAAGCCTCTCATACTGCTGACGTATTAACAAACTGTTTGAATCATTTTTAGATTTTGCTATAATTTCTGTAGGAGGCAAGCAGCATTGCATTCTCACTGCGAAGCAGGCGCAATGCGGAACTTATATCAAGTGCCTTGTCAGACCAGTAATGCTGCTTTACGCTTGGCGCGAGTTAAAAAATGCCTTTTCTCATTTTTAGTTTTGTCTGCCTTTTCATCGTCGCGCTGTTGTTTGTCTTGTTTAAGATAGGGGCACATTTTGGCAGGAGTGATGTTGATGAGTTCCGTGCTGTTCGGTGTCCGCAGTGCCAGACGCGGCGGAAGCCTGAAAAAACAGGTGAGGTTAGGAATCTCGTTGAGCTTGAGATGCGCTGCCCGCGCTGCGGATATATTTCATGGGACATTCCACCGAAGACGAACCTCTCCACACGTCCATCCGATCCGAATAAGATGCAGTGAAAAACGATCAGAAATCAGCGAAAGCCGTTGTGTAGAACCTATCAAAACCTACAAGAGATTGTAGTTTGTGTCTACTTCCTGCTTCAACATCCACTGCCTCTCGCTTGAGGGCTTACACCGACTCCACAGGCGTTTTACGTCTCCTCGCAACTCGGGGCGACGGTTGAAGGTCAAGCAGGACACAAGTTAATAGCAGCGTTAAGATCTCTATCAATAGACATTATAGCGATTTAAAAACTCGTTGTTAAAATTAACTTTCAATATTTTATTAATTTACATTATAGTCTTTTAACCACTCTCATAGAGGCATTTTTCCGCATTTTAAGCCAAAATGTTCTAATAAACGCGAAAAAACCAACACGAAATTAAATCATTATAGAGTCTATTATTAGGAAGTCAGAGAGAACCTAAGGAGACTCACTGAGTCTATAAGGTTGAGGAGATTAAGGAGTCTCGTAAGAGACAAGCATAATCAGGTTGAGTGCATTCAAAGACTCCTGAAAACATTTTATCTATAGCGTGAAATCTTGTGAAAACACGCCGTCTACAGAACTTTTCTAAGTTATGAAGAAGGACTCAAGTGAATGTGGATATTCTCCTAAAGCGTCTATCGCCACACTCAACTGGAAAGCTATGTGCGGTGAAAGTCGCACGCATAGTTTGGAAGGGGTTGTAGAGGGGCAACCCTCTACGACTACCTTACAATTTCGCAAATTTAATCCAAGTTTTGTTTCTGAAATTCCATAGGTGTCAAATGCCCTAACGCCGAATGTGGGCGTTTCTGATGACACACCTGCGTGATAAAATGCCCAATGCGGACTCTCGCTTCGGTTATATCTTCGTGGTTATTGAGATAAACCTCTTCTGCCCTGAGGATTCGGATCAGGCGTTCCGCATATCCGTTCTCCCAAGGACCCTCACAATCTTGGTTTAGAGAGTGGTCTAAAAAACCGATAGCAGTACAGTTGATATTGGTGAGATACATCCTATGGTATCGCATGATGGAACGGACACTCGAATTTTCAATGGACGGTATATAAGATCTCTATATCGACTGCGAAATAAGGTGCTTTCTGATTTTAGTCAGGCGATAAGTAGGTGTAAACTTCATAGTAAGCGTTGGTGGCGATTAACACGTCGTAAATGGAAA
>JAJDXV010000116.1 GCA_022823085.1 Candidatus Poribacteria bacterium | reverse complement strand
AAAAGCAGTCGTTTCTAACACAATAGAGACCCAAAAACAGGTTTAGAAGCCAATCCTAACATCTGTTCGGGAGCTCTAACGGGAGAACACTGCCAACTTTTCATAACTCCTAAACTTAGCAAACTGTCCAAACTATAGTATCCTAATACATACATACAAAAATCAAAAATGAAGGAGTTTTACGATGGAAAAAGAGACACTTGAAGATATTGCCCAACGTTTAGATCGGTTAGAAAAGACCGTCGCGGAGATGAATCAGAAACGCTCTGCAGCCGTTGAGGAAGTGACAACAGATACACCAAAGGATTTTGAAGTCCAAGACAGCAATCAAGATGATAATATCGGTACGAAAGTGATTGCAGAAATATTCAAGAAGATGGGAATCTCTGAAGATTTTGAACTCAGACCGATCGAAGAACTTCATGAGAGTATGAGACAACACGGTATTCGTGCTGAGGACAACGAATTTAGCCGCGCAATTATCAAAGAACGGGAGAAGTAACATTGTACCATTTCTATTTCGATGCCAGCGCGCTCGCTAAACGGTATACTCGTGAATCTGGCAGTGATAAAATGCTCTTTCTTTTTCGCAATGTACCTTTAGCACGTTTTTTGTGTTTAACAATTGGTGCAATAGAGGTCTTTTGGATCTGTATCCGTAAAAAGAATGACGGTCGCATCACTATTGATGAATTTACTCAAGCGATTGGACATTTAGAACATGAAATCATTAATAATCAATCAAGTTTTAGGAAAATCCCAGTTCCAGATTCACTTGTTTGGAACGCAATGCGTTTGATTGAAACGCATTCACTCAATAGTGTAGATGCAATGGTTTTACGTTCCGCGTTAGACACCGCGACAGGACTTCGCAGTACAGGCGATAGGTTGGTGCTCGTCGCCTCAGACCAACGCCTTCTCCGAGCAGCTCAGGCAGAAGGCTTGCAAATTTTCAACCCCGAAACAGATTCACAACAAAAACTCACAGATTGGATAGATTAACATAATGGAAACACAGATTGGGATCGGTATCATAAGTTTTGCACACGGACACGCCAACGCCTACTGCAACCGGATGCAGACGTTTGAGGATGTCCGACTCGTCGCCTGTTGGGACGATAACGTTGAACGCGGTGAAGCCGCCGCGTCACAATACGGCATGGATTATTCACCGTACCTCGAAGATGTTGTCACGCATCCTGAGATTGACGCTGTGATTGTGACCAACGAAACGAATGGGCACGCCGAGATGGTAGCGGCGGCAGCATCGGAAGGGAAGCATATCCTCTGTCAGAAACCGATGGCACTGACGTTGGCGGATTGTGATCGGATTGCGGCGGTCGTCCAGAAAACCGGTGTTAAGTTTATGATGGGGTACCAGATGCGACGCGATCCGGCGAACATTGCAATGAAAGAACTCATTGACAGCGGCGTGCTCGGTAAAATCGGTGTGCTGCGCCGCCGACACTGTATCAATGCGTTGTTTAGCGAAGCCTTCGTGACAGGTGCCAGTCGCTGGCATATCGACCCTGAGAAGAATATGGGGATGTTCATGGACGACGCCTCGCATGCAACCGATTTTATCTATTGGATGCTCGGCAAACCGACGAGCGTTATCGCCGAAATTGATAACATTTTGACGGATGTCGCACCCGACGACACAGGGTTAGCAGTCTATAGGTTTGCGGGTGGTGAGATGGCGATTTTGTTGAATACTTCTGTAACACTCGCGGGTGAAAATACGACCGAAATCTACGGCGACCAAGGTGTGGTGATACAGAACTACGGCGACGCGCCGTCGTGTAATATTCCGCGTCCGCCAGATGCTGTTGCAGTTAAGTTGTATACACGCGATGAACCGTCGTGGAAGGACTTAGGTATTCCGATACCGGCTGGTCATGGCGAACGGATCGCTGGCGTGCCGCGTCCGTTTATTGATTGCTTGAAGAACGACACGGAACCCGATGTTACGGTGGAAGATGGCAGGGTCACGGTGGAGATGGTATTGGGTGCGTACCGTTCCGCGCGAGAGGGACGACGCGTTACGTTCCCGCTCTAAAAAAATATGTCACTTCTCATGGGCTGTTGCGGCGCATGATGCTGAGAATTTGACCTGTCATGCCGGTCGCAGGCGGTTGCGTCGCGAGGAAAAGTGCCGATGCGACGACCTGCTCCGGTTGTTTCCACGGGTCGCTTTCGCCCCTGAAAGTTCCTGAATTCTCCCAAGCCGGTTTTGAAAGTTCCGTTTTCACGGGACCGGGGATCAGCACGTTCGCGATGATGCCGTCTTCCCATACCTCTTCGGCGATGGATTGCGTCAATCCGTGCAAGGCGGCTTTGGAGGCGCAATAGACGCTGAGGTTCGAGCGTCCGACTTGCCCCATACCGGAGCCGACGTTAATGATATTGCCGCTCGCCTGCTGTTTCATAACCGGCAAGGCGGCACGGCAGCAGTATACAACACCCATCACATTGATCCGCCATCCGAGTTCCCACTCTTCATCTGTAGACGCTAAGAACGGACCCCTCGGATTGATGCCTGCGTTATTGACGAGAATATCAATCTGTCCGAAGTGGTCAACGGTTTTCTGGATGAGATTCTCCACTTCCGAACGGCTTTGAACGTCGGTCGGCACCGCCAGGACTTCACCGTCGTTTGTCTCGATTTCTGCGACGACTTCATCAAGTTGTGTGGTGTTACGGGCGGCGATGACGACACGCGCGCCTTCAGCTGCATAAGCGATGGCGATGGCTCGACCGATACCGCGGCCGCCCCCGGTGACGATAGCGACTTTGTCTTTCAGTTGCATGCTCACTTCCTTAAATCATCTTAGACGTTGCGGGATCACTGCGTGCCGTGCCACATATTCATCAGACGTGTCAGATGCGTGCGCCCCGCTTTGACTTTCCGCTCCAAATCTTTTGCGAGTCCAGAGAGTAGGTCTGTTCCGGCTTTCTTTGCGTTTTCTACCTGTTGCTTCAATTGGTAGGTACGTCCGGTCTTAATTCGATTTATTTCTGAACGCAACTCACTTGCCGCACGGTTGAGGCTTCGGAGTTCTGCCTGTAAGGCTGTCCGTTTTTCGGCAGATGTCTTTTCGGCGATATGTGGCTCTGTTTCACCGAGGCTTAACCGCTCAAGGGTCTGAATATCCTGTTCGTTGTATGCCCGATTGATAAGGGGCATCATCTGCTCTCGTCTCTGCTGTTCTTCGGTATCAACGGTTTTGTCTGGGTGGTACCTTTTCGCGAGTTTACGATAGAGGTTTTGCAAGTGTTTCGCTTTAGAAGCCGGGAGTTGCGCCCCTTCGGGTGTTGCGTGTGATTCATCCACTTCCTGATAAGCGTCAACACGTGCGCGGCTTGTTCTGAAACAGGATTCCACGCGTCCCTCTATCTCTTCCGCGTTCACATTTTCGCGTCGCAGCTGGAGCCGGAGCCGATATTCCTGCGTTTCGAGTTCAACCTTATCAAGTTCAAGGTAATAGTGGCTGATATGCGCATTATAGCGACGCTGAAAGACATCAACTTCCGACTTGAGTTCTTCGACTGCTACGGTGAGTTCCTCTACCTGCCCCCGTTTCGCTGCGATAGCATCAAGTAGCCGATCGGCTTCCTTTTCATTGGCGTTATGAATATGGACTAAGGCAGCAGGTTTCATAGGAAATCCCAATGATATTGCGGAAATGGTCGGCACGGTATCAACCGAACCGATCCACCCATCTGAGAAACTACCGTTTCCGATAAGTAATACGTCCTCTCGTGAGATCGTAAGGCGATAGTTCAACGGTCACCTTATCGCCCGGCGAAATTTTGATGAAAAACTTCCGCATTCTGCCGGAGATATGCGCAAGGATCTGATGTTTATTATCCAGCTCGACCCGAAACATTGCATTTGGTAAAGGTTCCACGACGGTACCTTCAACCTCTATTTTATCGCTTTTCGTGGTTGGCGTTTCCTCTTTTTCGGTTTCGGAATTAACATCAACATTCTCATCAGCATCCGTGTGCTGTTTAGGTTGCGACTTCTGATTTTTGCGTGACGACTTCGCGTTTCGCGCTCGCGACTTGCGTCTATTTCCAGAGGGTCTGCGATTCACAGTATAAATCTCCTTTTTTGTAGGTGCATTTTCTAAGCAGGTCCGCTATAACGCATTGTGGTCACCTACATATTCGTACGTTTGTAATGCGGACCTGTTATTTGTCCTCAAGATTAAAATGTTTTCCGGTTTCAACGACAAGTTCACGGAAATAGTCGGTTGCGAGTTGCAATTGCGCTTCTGCCTCCGCTTTATCCGTACTTGTCGAGACTAAGTCTACCGGCATCATGTTTGTATCCGCGTTGCGGAGCGAGACATACGCCTTTAGATAGACATCAGGGTGGTGTTCCATCACGTTTTGCATGAGTGGTGAAACTTCTGCTTCAAACATACTGACATAGACGCGCGCCGTGGTAATCTCTGCGCGGTAACGTTCAGCAATCAACGGTTGGATATAGGTTTCAAAGATCGCTTTCATCTCGCGTGGCGGTCCCGGCATCATCATGAGCGTCGTGTTTTGATGTTCAACGCTGATACAGGGTGCCCAACCTGCTGGGTTCTGTAAGACAGTCGCGGCTTCTGGCACCATCGCCATTTTCATGAGTGCTTCACTGATCGGGTCGTTCTCTGCCATCTCGCGGCGTTTCCGAAAGTCTGCGACGGTCTCCTCGCTCACAACAGGTTCCGTACCGATGAGAGATGCGACGACTTCAACGGTCATATCATCGGGTGTCGGTCCAAGTCCGCCTGTTGTGAGAATAAGCGATGTTTCTCGTTTGATAGCGGACGCCAATGCCTCGTACATCTCCTCAGCGTTGTCGCGTAGCATCGTTACACGCCGTAATTCGCCACCGATCTGAAGAATCTGCTGTGCAATCCAGTGGGCATTGGTATCCTGAATTTGCCCAAGTACTAACTCTGTACCGATAGAGAAGAGTTCAATTGCCACACACGCCTCCTTTTATAAAACCTGCTTAAGAAACTCAAATGCGCCGACACCGTAGAAACTGTGTCCTGCTTCAAACGCTTCGAACCCCAATTTGTCATCAGCGTCAAAGCGGTTGAAAATCGCTTTCGCTTCGTTGACAGCAAATCGGGTGGCATCAATCGGAAAGATGGTATCCTCGGTCCCGGATTCAACAAACAGTGCGCGTGGTGCGATCAAGCCTGCGATGTCATACATCTCCGCATATTGTAGCACATTCGGTATGTAGTTGTCTATACAATGGCTCAAGCTGAGGATACTATCTCGGAACGTGTTGAAATAGCCGCTGACGACAGCCGCTTTAACGCGTGTGTCAATCGCTGCGGTGAAGAAGGTTGTTGTGCCGCCGCCGGAGATGCCCATTATACCGAGCCGGTTCATATCGACCTCGGAACGGGTTGATAGATAGTCAAAGGCGCGCATCGCATCGTAAACCCGCCAGCCTACCATCGTTTGTCCTAAGAGGAGTGCGGCACCGGCACTCGGCTGGCACGAAGACGCACCGCCACCCTTCTGTCGGGCAGCAGGATCGCGGCGATGCCCGAACCCGAACTGTTCGATGGCAAGCACGGTGTAGCCGTGCGCGACGCACTGGAGTGCAAAGTCGTTCTGATAGCCACCATATTCGGAACGCATGCTGTCGTCTTCCTCAATTCCGACGATGTCATCCACGCCGCGCCCGTGTCCAGCCAAGCAGAGGATCGCAGCGTTCGGTGTCGCACCCTTAAGAGCTTTCGGGGCGAGGAAGTACCCGAAAACAGTTGAATGTTGGCGGCTCGTGAACTGCACGGTCTCACGGATATAGGAAGGAAACTCGTGCGTCTCTAAAACTTCGGGTTCTAAATCGCAGGGTTCTTGTGGGAAACCGCCGACCAATTCGGTCAGTTTTGCCCGCAATTCGTGTTGCCACGCTTCCGCTTCAGCAGCACTGGTCGCCTGAAACGCTAATTGACGCGGTAACTCGGCGTACAACTGGTGCGTAAATGCTAAGGTATCTCTTTCGTGTTCGTGATGCATCGGTTTGCCTTCAAAAGTTTTCCGGTTCGCGGCGTTACCGGTTCAACAGATTCAAAACGAGACCGGTCGCCATCTTCGGATAGAAATAGGTGGATTTCTGTGGCATTATAGAACCTGCCATAGCGACTTCCAAGACCTGCTCAACAGGTGTTGGATTCATGAGGAGTGCGACGCGCCCTGTTCCACTTTTAACGTGCATAACAGCATCGTCCGCGTAAGCGGTGTAGCTGATATGCTCCGCTAACGTCTCAACTTGGAACATCTCCTTGATAAGGGTTTCTTGCACAAGCACGACATCTAATTGGCTCGGTGTCGTTGAACGCGGTATCAATAGACGGTATTTATCGTCTGCGGTATACAAGCCGATCGCTGGCGGTTTTCCGCGTTGTGCCTCTAATTGTGCCATAAGTGCCGCTTGTGTGTCAAGTTCATGGACATCAAACACCTCCGGCAGTTTAGCAATGGCATGGGTGATACTATCAGGACTGAGGTTGTCTAAGAGCCGGTGGATCGCCAAAACCGCGAGTCCGGGGGACTCCATTCGGACGAGGTTCACCATCATATAACCGTATCCTTGTATTCCGGTGTGCGCCATCTCTTCTTGGAAAGCGAGTGCGGTTTCATAACGGTGGTGTCCATCGGCGATGAGGAGTGGTCTTTCGGAAAAGAGGGTCTGAATTTCGGTGTTCCGTTCGGCATCGTCTAAACACCACAATCGGTGTGTGCTTCCGAACCGTTCTTCACAATCGACTTCGGGGGTGTGTTCGTCAGTAAAACGCTCCATAATCCGCTCGATGTCGCCATCGGCATCCGCGTAGAGGAGGAAGATAGGGCTGAGGTTGGCATGGCACTGACGCATGAGATTGAGCCGGTCGATTTTCGGTCCGGCGTGCGTCTTTTCATGGGGTAAGACGACCCGATTTTCAAACGGTTGCAGTTTCACGAGTCCAATCAGGGCGCGACGCGTATAATCTTTTCCATCCGGTGCGTTGAACGACTGGTCGTAGATATAATAGCGCGGCGTTGCGTCGCGTTGGAGGATACCATCCGCTATCCACCGGTTCATCAGTGTTGCAGCGCGTGTGTATCGGTTTTCATCATCGGTATCAGCATCGTGCGGTTGGCTTAGGATTAATCGGATGATGTTGGCAGGGTGACGCTGCGCTAAAACGGTCTGTTCATCGGGTTTGATAACGTCGTACGGCGGTGCTATAACGTTCGTAAGCCCTTCAACTTTGGTTGCGTTATAGCGTAAGCCGCGAAACGGAATAACTGTCGTTTCCATATTTTTAAACTATTGCTTCTGAGCTGCTGCGTCCGTTGTCCTTGCAGTGTTCCAATTATCAAGCAACTATTCATAACCTGAAGTAAGTTTTTTAATAATTTTAGATCAGTGTTGCCGACAGACACGCTGCCCAAGTGTAATTGTTAGAACTCCTTGCGTTAGTTAATCCCACAGTCTTGTGCTGAAATAGCGTTCGCCGAGGTCGTTAAAGACAGTGACGATAACGCCTTCCTGAATTTCTTGTGCGACTTTATATGCGCCATAAAGGTAGCCGCCGGAAGATTGCCCGACGAACCAGCCGCGTCGCGCGAGGCGACTGCACATTTCGTAAGCGTTTTCAATCGTTGTGGGGATACGGCAATCAATCACCGACTCATCCAGAATTGCTGGCACAATGTTCTCTGGGTCCCCGAGCGGTTTGAGTCCCTCAATACCGGGGAACACTTCTGGTGAAATAGAACAGACTTGGATATCTGGATTGTAGTTTTTGAGCCGTCTGCCGACACCGGTAATCGTGCCGCCGGTCCCTACGCCAGCGACGAAGTGTGTAACGTTTCCACCGGTCTGGTTCCAGATTTCGACACCGGTGGTTTCATAATGCGCCAGCCAATTGTTTTCGTTGTCGTATTGTGAGTTGAAAAAATACCGGTCAGGTTGTGCTTCGTAGCGTCGATCCACTTCTCGGAGTGCCTCATCGTAACCGAGGATAGCGTCGGTATGGATGATGTCTGCGCCGTGTGATCGGATACGTTTTATCCGTTCTTCGCTGGCGTTGTCTGGAATTACAAGTTCAACTTTGTAGCCGAGGGTCGCGCCAATCATCGCATAAGCGATCGCTGCGTTGCCGGAACTGGAATCGAGGATAACCTTTTCGTGCGTGAGTTCTCCCGAAGCGATTGCCGCCGTGAGCATTCTTAGGACCGGTCGGTCTTTAATGGAGCCGCCGGGGTTATAGGTTTCTACCTTCGCATAGATGTCAACGTTCGGCAACTCGTCTGCGAAGAGGTCTATCTTCGCGAGGGGTGTCTGTCCTATTATTTGGAGCAGTGGATGTTCTGAAATGTTCACCTTTTCAGGCTTTCGCATGCTCATGTAGCGTTTTTTTTCCTACCTTTGTATTGTTTTTAGCCGTTCGCGAAGTAAGTTTTCCATGTAAGCCTTTGCTTGATCGTCGGTTAATTCGCCGTTTAGGATCGGTGCGACTTCAAATTCTGCTAACCGGAGCGTCGGGTTCAGTCCATGTACGGGTGGCAGCCAATCTCGGAACGTATCGAAGAAGGCACGTTGTGCGGCACGACCGTTTGCGTACGGGAAATCGGCAGTCGGTCGTCGGAAACGTGCCGGTCCTTTTGCGAGTGCTGCGGTGTGGTGCTGTTGACAGAACTGTTTGTATTTCTGCGGTGCAAACGCGAGCCGTACATCCTCTGGATAGAACTGAAAGGTGCGCTCGCGATATTCTGTGAAATGTTGCAGTTCGTCAAATTCAAAAATAAAATGATACGGCTCAGGAAAATAGGCATCAGGAATCAGGTAGCCGTCGGCTTTTGCTTTTGTGCCTCCCCAATCCCCATCGAGTTCCGTGTAGAGTGCCATCGCTGCATCGTAATGTTCGGCGAAGTTTTCAGGACTCGGTTTGTTACGGAGCCACTGAAATTGTGCGCGACGGTCTGCTTCTATACCGAAGACCGCCTCTACGAGTGCGATGATGCCGACCTCTAACCGCATGAAGCACCTTGGACGTTTGCTGTTGCGTCTGTCAAAGACATATATTTGCTGGCGTTCCGTTGCGTTTTAGACAGCGGGGATGTCGGTGCTTTTCAGTGCGTCGCCGTCTGTTGTATGGATTAAACTTGCGAGATAATCGCGATCGCGTTGGAGTGCGTCCAACTTGTTGTCCCCGTGGACGAACTCAACTTCCAAATAGCCATCATATTCGGCATTTCTGAGGATTTCAACAATCCGTGCGTAATCCACGACCCCATCAGCGATAGGGCATGCTTTCCCGCTTTCATCAAAATTTTGTGCGTGGACGTTGACGATGTGCGCTGATAGTTTCTCAGCGGCATCGTGCGGTTCATCGGCATCCGCCCGTGCCAGCGGTTGATAGTAGGTCTTCAACGCTGGGAGGTTAACTTCTTCGATGGTCTCCAAAATGGTCGCGGCACTATCGGTGTATTGGTTGTTGTGCATCTCCAATCCGATCCGAATACTACGAAAATTTGCCCACTGTGTAACACTGACGAGCCGAAAGAAGATCAGACGTTTATCGGCGGGTGTGATTGATTTTGAGGGGCCACCACTGGACCAGATTCGGATAAGATCGGTTCCTAAATCGCGTGCGATTTTGAAGGCTTCTTCAAAGTATTTCTGGTGAAGATGCATTAACGGATGGACATAGGATCCGAAGGCTGAGATTTCTAATCCTTTCCGCTGTGCCATTTCTCTAACATTTCTGATGTAGCTTTCGTCGTATTCCTCTGGTAGATGCGGCGGTTTCCCCCAGAGTTCAATGCCATCAAACCCGTAGTCCGCTGCGATGTCGATAACCTCTTCCAGCGGTTTTTCCTGAAAAGCGATGGTGCAGAGACCTAATTTCATAGTTTTTTCCTCTACTGTCTATTGTATGTACAAATAGGATACCACAGGTTCAAACGGATTGCAAGAAAAGTTTGCTGAGTTAACGATGTACGACTTCGGCGGCGTAAGGGCGAAAAAAATGCGTAAATCCTAATATGTTTGACATAGTTTAACAAATATGATAGACTTGTCAAGTATTTTTATATTCGGATAAGGTGTCGAGAGTGAAATAATGCACCGGACTTTCAAATCTCTTACTGTCTTCTGTCTGTTATTTTCGTTCATACTGGTATCGGGATGTCCGGAGAGCCAGCAGAACGAATTAAGCGTCTTCGCTGCGATCAGTTTGACGGATGCGCTCACTGAAATCGGGGAAGCGTTTGCAGCCGAAAATCAGGTTAAGGTTTATTATAATTTCGCTGCATCTACGACGTTACAACGCCAACTCGAAAAGGGTGCATCGGGGGATGTCTTCATTTCGGCAAGTCCGCGCCAAGTCGTTGCCTTGGAAACGCAGGGGCTGCTTGAAGCCGAAAGTCGCCAAGATTTGTTAACAAATCACTTAGTGCTTGTCTCTGATAACAGAGCGGAAATCGCTGTGGAAACGCTTACGAACCTCACCGTGCCCGAAATTTCGAGAATCGCTATCGGGCATCCAGCTATCGTGCCTGCTGGCACTTACGCCAAAGAAGCTTTGGTTCACTTTGGATTATGGGAGACCTTACACCCAAAGTTGATTTTCGGCACAGATGTGCGTGCGACACTCGCCTATGTCACTGCTGGAAATGTGGATATGGCTATTGTCTATAAAACAGATACAACACTAACGAATACTCTAAACGTGCTTTATCAGTTACCACCTGAAGCCTATACACCGATTATCTACCCGGCTGTCATTATGAAGGATAGTTCACGAAAGCAATTGGCGCGTAGATTTATTACCTATCTACAATCTACGGGGAACGGTAAAATTTTTGAGAAGCACGGATTCACCGTTTTGGAACTATAATGAGGATAACTCCCGCCGAAGTCGCTGCGCTCGCTTTATCTATCAAAGTTGCGTTGTTGAGTCTTGTCTTTACGTTTCCGATCGGATTATTCGTGGGTTGGCTCCTTGCGAAACGGACATTTCCGGGAAAATCTTTTCTGAACACACTCGTCCTCTGTCCGTTGGTGTTGCCGCCTATCGTGAGCGGCTATTTACTTCTGATTCTATTGGGTAGGAACGGACTCATCGGTGGATTTATCTATCAAGTTTTCGGTATAGAGATCGTTTTTTCGGAGTTGGCTGTTGTTATCGCAGTCTCTATTATCTCATTTCCACTGTTGGTACGTGGTATCGTGACAGGGATGGAATCTGTCCCACTGGAGCTTGAAAATGCGGCGCGGACACTCGGCGCATCGCCAATCAAGGTGTTTTGGACGATAACCCTCCCGATGGCGTATCGCGGTGTGATTGGCGGGACGATCCTCGGTTTTTCCAAAAGCCTCGGCGAGTTTGGTGCTACAATTATGGTCGCAGGAAACATCCCGGGCAAAACACAAACGATGGCGTTAGCCATTTTCAGTGCCGTTCATCTCGGAGAAGATGTCTCTGTTTATCGGCTCGTCTTCATTTCAACGATCGTGGCGTTTGTCGCGCTCTGGTTAACGGAACGGTTCACCCTCCGTTAAAAAAACAGATAAGGAGAAAAATTATGGGTTTGGAGATGTGGATATTTTTAGGATTAATCGCGTGCGGGGCACTCGTCTGGTACCTATACCGACGTTCCCAAAAGGATGAAGATAAAAAGAGAAAAGATCAAACTGACAACACAGATACTGTTGATCATGCCGATGATGGCTTTGAGGATCTGCTTCTGACAGGCTTAATGCTCAACGAGATATACAATGATGATAATCCGTCCGACGATACAGGTTCTGACGGACTTGATAGCGTGGATGATGGTGGCGGATTTGATGGTGGTGGATTCGATGGTGGTGGATTCGATGGCGGCGGATTTGAGTAATAGGGCTCGTTATGGCAGATAGTCCGCAAATTAAACTCGACTTTCGGAAAAGTCTCGGGAGTTTCATATTAGACATCAATTGCACACTGGAAACGAAAGTCTCGGCGTTTTTAGGTGTATCTGGAAGCGGGAAAAGCACACTTCTCAATTGCGTCAGTGGCATACTAACGCCTGATGAAGGTGAGATCATTTTTGGTGGCGAGGTGCTTTACGCATCCGCCTCAAAAATTAATCTACCACCTGAAAAACGACGCTTTGGATACGTTTTTCAAGAGGGTTTCCTATTTCCACACCTCACTGTTGCACAGAATATCCGATATGGGCAACCTAAACGTCGGAAACCTTCAGCTGCGATAGATGTCCTTGAACTTGGTGAGTTCCTTCAGCGGTATCCGAGCGAGCTCTCGGGCGGTCAGCGTCAACGGGTTGCGATTGCGCGGGCACTCGCTATGGAACCGCGGATGCTGCTGATGGATGAACCGCTTGCTTCTCTTGACACCGCGTTGAAAGAGCGGATTATACCGTATCTGCACCACGTCAAAGACGCGTTTGACATACCGATCCTTTATATCACCCACGCCTTTTCGGAGGCGATGGCACTTGCCGATGAAGCCTTCCTCATCGCGAATGGCGAAATTATAGCAAGCGGTGAACCACACGGCTTGTTAGCAGCACCTTCCGCGATGCCGATCGCACAATTGACCGGCATCGAAAATATTCTATTCCTACCTGTAACGCTTTCAGACAAGGCAAAAGGTGTGACTTCATTGGAAATCGAGGGTCAATCTCTTGTTATTCCTTATACTGAGGCAGAAATCGGTGAGACCGTGCCGATCGCTATCCGGGCAGAGGATATTATTATCTCCCTTGAACCCGATCTTTCAATTAGTGCACGCAACACATTACGAGGAACAATTCAGCACCTTGATGTCAAGAGTGAAGCCACATGGATATCTATCCTTGTTGAATGGCATCACCTTGCTGTGAAGATTACACACCAAGCCCGTGAGCAGCTGCAGTTGAAAGAAGGTTTAGAGGTCTACTGCGTCATCAAAGCGAGTGCCATCAATCGTCTCTGGGAATAGTTCTTCTGCAGAATCGGGTGTTTTTGCTGGGATGTTTCTTCACGCTCGCGATCTTCTATTCTATGTACGCGCGATACCCTATTTATTCTGTTCCTGAATTCTCTCCCAAAGTTCATCAACCTGTCTATAGAGATCTTCAAGCGTCCCCTCGTTCTCTATAACGATATCCGCATACTTGATTTTCTCTGTGACCGGCATCTGTGCGTCAATCCGCGCTTGAACCTCGGTTTCGGTGAGCGGTCTCTCTTGGGCGATGCTGCGTTCCAATGTACGGCGCAGCTGCGTCTCAGGTGATGCCGTCACGACGACAATCAGATCGACCGTATCGTAAGCCCCTGCTTCGATGAGGAGCGGTGCATCGAGTAGCACAACACACGTCGGGTCTTCGGTAACGAGTTGGCGAGCGCGTGCGCGCGAACGTTGGATAATTAGCGGATGTAAGATGCTATTCAGGCGTTCTCGTGCGGTTCTATCCTGAAAGACGATTGCACCGAGTTTTTTTCGACTCACATCTCCTGATGCCTCAAGGATGTCGTCTCCGAATGCGCCCGTCAGTTCGTCAATAACGGGACTGTCCGCTTTGAGGAGTTGGTGCCCGATCTCATCAGCATTGATCGGAATCGCACCTTTTTCGGTGAGCAGGTCTGAGACGGTAGTCTTTCCACAAGCGATGCCGCCTGTAATCCCGACGATGGTGCCGCGTGTGCGGTGTTTGGTTGCTGTTTCCATATTATGGCGTGTATACGACACGCCGATTCCACGAGATGCCTGGAAACGGGTGCCAGGTTTCTTATTCCCGGTCTGTAAGGTACTTTTTTTAAGTATACGCGCGAATCCGACATATTGTCAAGTTTTCTTTTCGTTCACTCATCCGTATTTTTCAGGGTCATGAGGTGTGCCTCCAGCCTGATGAACGTTTTTCGGGACGTTTCAACCGGATTGGCAGGCTTACGGCACACACAAAGGTTTTTCAGTCAGCTGAGAGCGTCATTGCACTGCGGAAGGCGAAGGTTGCAAACGCGCAGATCAAAGAAGGACTGGAGAAGGCAGGTGTTGATTTTTTCGTGTTGACACAACTGACCGAGCCACCCGTAACGATGCAAACACAGCTACATCAGATTGTGCATGAAGCCGTCGAGTCCGCTTTTGTTTAGTGGCATCTCGTATCCGTGAAGATATGTGCTTGCGGTGAATAAAGGATTTTTAACAAAAGTTGCACCTTTATAAGCCATTGCAACCTCCACGAAAAAACAGCCATTTAAGGAGTAACAAAGCTCCGCATAGCAAATAATAGTTGATAGGATTTTTAAAGTCTTTTCGGTTTATTTGCATTGCTGCTTAACCCCCCTAAAATTCTGCTTAATTTGAAAAACAAAATCCTTTCGAGAATGCCCTACAAGGCACTTTGATTTGATGCCCCGCTGAAACACTCCCGATATAAACAAACAATCAGCAGTATGGCAACACTATTGACGTGACGCTATTTGCTTTCTCTTAGGACTCCCACTTAATCAGGGCCATTCAATTTTACATATTCGCTTTATTTATGTGAATATGATTCCCCGGTAGGAGCGAGCTGTGCTCGCGATCTTTCCTAAGAACGGGCACATATGTAAAGCAAAACCATGATCCAAATCGTACAATTGAATACCCCTGAAATTAGGTTGATTTTTCTTGACAGGTTTTCTAATATATGTTAGACTTTTTGTTAAATAATTGCGTATGATACACTAACGGTTAGAGGGACCATGGTCGTATCATCATTTTAGGAAAAACCCTCATATTTTCATGGTGCAGGAATTGTTAGGGCATGCGAATGTCGCGACGACGCAGAAGTATTTGGGTGTGAATTACGCGTCCGCGAGGCAGGCGGTTGAGGAGATGGCTTTTTCGGTTGACATTCACAGAAGCGTCATTTTGGGAAACTCCCTAAAAACCCTTGCAGACGAAACACTCTTTCGCGAACTCGCACGCCGCGGGTACGACCTCTCCAACCTACGTGAGAATGAAACAACTGCGGAAATCATGAAGATTGGATAACCTCACAGGTTTCCAAAAGGGGCATGCCACCGACTCATAGCAAGGTTTTACGAAAGGAGAAAATTGATGGAATTATCTACAATGTTGGTAATTTTACTAGCATTAATCATCTGGATAGGTATACCAGTGTTTGTTGTAATATCAGCTCTCTGGATATTTTGTTTCAGCAAAGACAAACCTATACAGAAGCCTCCGCCCAAGTGGGTCATCACAGAACACAAACTCTGTAATATGAGCCACAACAAAAGAGTGCAGTCTATTAGAAGAACAAAAGCCAGAGATAGATTTGAAAGCAGACAGAGGCGCAGGGCATTGATAAAATAAGACTCCAGTCCATTATATCAAAACTGAAAAACAAATCACACCTGCGCCAACGTTTGCAACAGGGCTATTCAATTGTACCTATTCACTTTATGTATGTAGATATTTTCTTTTGTAGGAGCGAGCTGTGCTCGCGATTTTCCGTAAGAATGTTCACCTCTGTAAAGCAAACTAATATCCAAATCGAGAATTGAATGTCCCTGACGTGTGCAATCCTGTGAGGCATCATTATGGTTTACATGAACTCCACAGGCGTTTTTCGTACTCGGTGCCGTCGTCTGCTCGGTCAGTTTCCTTATCAGCACGTCCGAGAACCCTATTGTACTTTGTTAGATTGATAACTGTCTAACCAGAAAGGAGATTCATGAATGCACACAGAATGGTGGAATGAACCAGAAATGTCTGAAGATGAAAGGGCTTTGGAAAGACGAGAACATTCATCAAGGATGGACGACTGAGAGTCGCTGCGGTGAACTGGCATTTCACTGGGAAAGCGACACGTGCTGAAATCGATCGTATGACGAAAGAGGTAATTGCTGATGGACATGAAAAACAAATTCAATGATCTCAAGTCCGCTATTCAGTACCTAAATCACTATATTTTCACAAGGTGTCAACAAGTTTATAGACCAAGAATTCTTTGAACAGAGTATTCAAAGCGAACAACACATAGAGGTGCAAAATGCGTAAGAAAACAGGTAGAGCCGGTAAACAAGCAAAGCAAGAAGAAGTCGAGCAAGAAGTCGAGAAGGTAAATGAAAATGGTTTACTCCGTCTTCGTGTTCGTGAAGTAGAGGCTTTAGAGTCGATAGCAAAGTCTTTAGCTTGTATTCGTCGGATATACGAGTTGACTAACAACGAACACCCTGGCGTTCCGCCAACAACGCAAGAGGATATAGAAAAGAAAGTTCAGGAATTGATACAATAGAATTGAAGAGCTTAACTTAATTGAGGGTGTTTCATAAATCAGTAATTTTTACTATAGTTTGGACAATTTCGTTCAGGTTCATATCCGGTTTTCAAACGTCTTTGATTTTTCTTTAAGTTCCTCACACAAACGCAACTCAGACAAAAATAAACTTAGATATATCAAACGGCAGCCCCAGCGGGGCGGTATGTTTATAGAAACATCAGGCCCCCAAGGTCTAAGCCCCAGCGGGGCGATATGTGTACCGTCCTTAAAATTGTCCAAAGTTTAGTAAAGTACATACAGCAGTCTGGATATTGCCTTTCTGACAGGACACAGGCTGACACAGGTGGAGAAGTACAACCCGGAGCAGCAACCGCGCCAAGAGGCGACGCAGGACACCGATTAACATCGAAAAAACGCCGAGAACGGCTCTGAAAGCCACGCGTCCGATACCGACGCTATGAACCCTCACAGACGCACCCACAAACGCCCTACCCCTAAATCTGACCCGTTTTCTGACTGTTGCAGACACGCCAGATACGCTGGGGATACATACTCGCAAATGTTCGTTGACAACACGGTGGAGAAACAGCCTCCCTTAATAGAAAAGTCTGGGGCATCTTGTCTTGGCGGTCAAGAACATCCGGACTTTTTTCTTTCTCTATCGGTTGGCTTTAGAAATTTGACAAAAAAAAATGCTTATCTGCTATCCTCTTTTCAAACGTAGTTGGTAGAGTATGCAATCCGCGTCGCATGGCGCAGTCTCTACCCAACCGCGTCGCATCGGGAACTACGCTGGATGGAACGACGTGAACTTCAACAAAACCAACAAAGGAGCATATCTCATGAGAAACAAGAAGGTTTATATTCCGATCGTGTTCGGGCTGGTCTTACTTGCGATTGGGTATATCGCTCTACGCTCGGATGTGCCAACCGAACCCATCAAGATTTACAAGGCAACAACGCCTTTACCGAAGCAGACGGGGCTCCGTGATAAAACGTCGCCGACGCGTATCGACGATATGCCACAGGAAAACAGCGCGCAGCGCGCAGAGGCACCCTCAGAAGATACGCAGAGACACATGAATGTGGAATCGCCGGAATCGTCTGAATCGCTTGAGGATCGGGACACCTTGCCAGTATCGCCTGAGACTCCGTCGCAACTGGATCTGTTGCCAAACAGCGTCGTTGATTTCAAAACAACGCCGCAAGGGTTTCCTTTAAAGCCGTATTGGGACCTTCCTCCCGATCGCCAAGCCGACTGGACGTATCTCGATAAATTGATGGATCACGTCCTTGTGAAACTCTGGCGAGAAGGTAACCGTAATTTTGATGGCGGCTCTGTGGGGGAGAACGGTCGAGTTCACCCGCACTACACGAATACGCTATATGTAGAATGGGAAAAGTGGAAACATCCCGATGGGACCTTTAGGGATGTGATTACTCATTCTTTTGGGGCTTCAGGGGTATGGCAACGCCCCCGGGATGACCCTTACGCGCTTCCACCCTCACATGTCAATCTCATTGATATAAACTCACCTGAAGGGCAAGGCATTGACCCTTACACCTTCTTATCCTCTACGGAGTTACCATAATGAAAATCTTATCTGTTCTATTTTTGATAATTCTCTTGTGCACTATTACAATGGTTATTGATGCGCATCACATCAACGATCCTGGAAAGTATGTCGATGCCTATTGCAACGCGTGGACAACTGAAGATGATGATGGTGTCGAAACGTATGTATTAGGCATGATAAACGCTGCTGGCATTCAGCTCGGCGGCTACAGTATACATACGAGCGGCATTGTCTCAAAACCGAAATCTCGAAGATTTCGGGGATCGGCGGACGCAACGACGCAAAAGCATGTTGACGAATTCATTCATGCGACGGTGACGGCTTCCGTTGGCGGACGTTTCTATGATGGTCAAGGCGATCAGGATTATGACTGGGCTGAGGCGGGTGCCGATTAAATGAATTGGTAAATCAACAGGTGGTAGATTTCCCGATCTGCCACCTTTCTGATCCCACCGAATATTTTAGTAATGAACGTCGAAAATGGCAGCGTCAGGTATTATCTATAAGTCGGGTATCTCATACATAGAGATAAAAATGTCTACAAAAACAGGAACGACTGAAAAACGCAGGTTAGACTTGTATGAACGAGAAGTCATAGCCCATGAAAAGCAGGCAGACGCTTTAGAACAAATTGCCAGCAGGCTTTTTGTTCATGCTCCTGGTGGGAAATGGAGTGCGGATAATATGGCGGAAGGCGTTGTTTGTGTTGCACTCGCAATATCAGAATTAGCCAGTGAGGTAGCCATATTAGCAACGACAAAAGGAGAACAAGATGAATAATACCGGACAAAAACAGAATGAACTCTATTGGGCTGCATTTTTTCAGGCATTACCATCGGATCAATTGGGTCTAAAAATACCAAGCATCTATGATTCCCACTATAGAGACTTTCACATGGGGATAACAGGATGCTACATAAGAGCTATTCAACGCGTTAGACCTCCAACTATCCGCGCTGCCTTTGTCATGAAAGGGTCTGCACAAGACTTTTTTAATTCATTGATAGAACAACAGACAGAGATTGAAAATGAACTCGGTGAAAAATTTTATTGCTGGATACAGGCAGCAGAAAAACAGATATATGTAGAATTAAAAGACTGCGACGTTACCGATAGAACAGACTGGTCGGTTCAACATCAATGGTTAGCCATGAAGTTTGAAAAATTAGTTGAAGTCTTCCGCCCTCGGATTGAAAAACTTAAAGGAAAATATGATGAGTCAAGGCTATAAATATGCCGACGAATCTTTGTCAATCATCGCTGCGATGGATTTTCTAAAAACGTGTATCACACCAGATAAAATTATAGAAACAGGTCATTCTATAAAAAGTTTGGTGTCATTTGTCGAGGAAAAACACGTCAAAAATGGGGGCTTGCCGACCGACGACCCGGGTCGCGTTGTTCGGCGGGCACTCTCTCATTTACGCCAGTCGGGGCATGCAGTCGAGTTGATTGGAGGGAACTTTATATTTCCTAAAGATGATGAACGTGTTTTTGGAACCGGCGAGGATTGGGTGTATTGTTATTATCTCACGATCCAAAAAAAGCAAGGGGATTCTCAGTTTCCATGTACAATTGGTCGCACCAGCGGCGGGACGATAAAGAGCATTAGAAAATATATTGAAAGACAAGCGAGGAAGGCTATCGTAGACCCACCAAAGATTCCACTCCTATTTAGAACAAATGAATGTGTTGACTTGGAAGGCGCGATACACAGAATTCTCAGGCTACGGGATCAGCAGATAGATGCGCTAGGCGACGAAATATTTATGACGAATCCCGAAGAAGTGTTAGAGATTTATGATTTTATCATTCACGGGGACCCCACGTATACGACACGCACCGAAAGTAGAAACGAAGAAGGGGCAAAAAAAATCCGCAAGCGTCTCTTAGAGTCCTGGAGCGACGATAGTTCAGAAGCCAAAAGCCGGAAATCCGAAAAATACAAAATCTACTTTCAATCGCTGATTGATGAACTTCGCAAAGAACATGCCTTTACCACGCCCCGCCGCGTGAATGGCGACAATTATCATTACTTTGCGTCGGGGATTCCAGGAATAACGTATGGCGCGTGGTTCCGTAAAGGTGGTCAAACGGCTGTCTATGTTCAAATTGATGAAAAAGGTTTCAAAAAGGCCGAGAGATTAACATTCTTTGATAGCCTTGAGGCGCACGACGGAGAAATCGCCTCGCATTTCAATCTTCCACTTTCATGGGAACGGGGTTCGGAAAAAACGTATTCCCATATCTCAATGTCGCGTCCTGGAGACATTGAAGCATCCGCGGACGAATTAGAAGCCATCAGAGACTGGCATGTTGAATCTTTATTGAAATTCAAAACCGTGTTTCAACCGATCATCGAAAAGTTGTTGCTGTCCTGACAGCCAACGCCTACCTATTAACGAAGCAGCCCGGAATGCATTGATAGCCGTTTTGTCAAAAAGAAACGATCAAGAAAAAAACTCGGATGCCCGAAAGCACCCGAGTTTTCCGAGGGGTAGGTTTGTGTTCTATCTGGGGCCCCCTCGATGTTCATACAGTGCTGTTCCGTCCCTGGCTACGGCGGTGTTGTCGGGAGGTGTTTGACAATCGCCCCCGAAAACTTTCGTGGCGTAAACGTTGCGATCGCCGCCTCGGCATCCTGAAAACATTGAAACACTTTCACCAGCCGTGTGAGCACAATCAAGTTATTGATCCGTTTTGAAACATTGATGAGTCCGATCTCTGTATCATGATGGTGTGCCAGAACGTGTGCATTCACCAGCACACCCAACGCCGAAGAATCGAGTTTCTGAACATCAGCGAAATCGATGAGCAGAGACGGCGTGTTGGTATCATCGATCCACAAGCCCAATCTGTCGCGGAATTCTGAGACCGCCCTCCCCGTAATTTTACCATGCGGTTGCAAAATCGGGATACCGTTTTCGAGTGTGAGTGTCATTTCCATTTGAGTTCTCCTTTCCTCTATAATCCGAGGAACGTATAGGGATCAATACCGCCATCTGGGTATTCATAGATCGTCAGATGCGGGCGGAAGATACCCCTATAAATATCTTCCTCATAAGCGTTTATCGTTTTGGGTGTGCCTAACATATTGACGACATACATCTCCCCATCCGCCGCTGGTGCATCATTCCACTGGATATAAACGACATCATCTGTGGTGGGATAAATCCGTCCATAATCCGTCCGATACACGGCACCTTCTGTCCGAACGCCTTGATTCCAGAGTTCGATACGGACGCGGGATAATAACTCATGTTCGGGAGTGATCCGGGCGAGACGTTCTTCAGACCACACATTTTGATTCGGATAATCGCTCGGCACCGCCGGAAGCGGTCCAAAACCGTTCGGCGAGAGGGGTGTCTCTGTGAGGAACGCATCGGTGGGTTCGGGCACATCCGCAGGCAGTGCTTCGGCAAATAACGCATCAAGGGAGAACGTCTCTCTCTCGTCAAAAGACTCGCTGTCATCTGTCGCCTGATACCTCTGTGGCTCCGTGTCTTCGGGTGTCGGGAGAACGTCTCCGGGGGGTGCCACGTCAACAGGGGCGGCCCGTGCGGCGTTGAGAGATTCCGCCCGCTCTTGAAACGGCGGTATCTCAGTGAGTTCGGCTTTCGTCGTCTCATAGGCATGCCAACTATACAGTAGACTCCCACCAACAACGAACACAAAGAAAGCAATGCCGATTTGGATCGCACGGCTGGAGAGCATGTTATGGAACATCTCGGAACCTCCAAACTTTATCGTCACAATGAAAAAACAGATCACTTTTCGGTCATGCTGATTATATGCGTCTCGCTGAGAAAACTTTAGCACTTTTTTCAGTGCCGGTGTCCGTTGATGCCATCGGTCTTTACCTCCGCCCACTGCGTTGCCAACTTTCCGTGCGGTGAAACCGACAACGCCCCTTCTGTCCAGTCGGGGCACTCCTCATCACTCGGCGTGCTTGGCAACCGTCGAAGTCCTCGCGCCTCAAACGTATAGCGATAGAGGTCATAATTAGCGGAGGGTTTATCCATGAGCTTGAGTGAGAAAAGTATCGCACGGTCATTCTCCATCCAACTTGTACCTCCAATAATAAAATTGTTGCCGAGTCGGTCACTAATATCGGTTATCTCCTTTTTCCTGCCACCGAGCGGTTGAACGATGACACTATTGACATCTCCATCGCGAAACCATTTAGATTCATCAAAGAGGATGCGTTGTCCATCTGCCGACCACCGTGGAAAGTATCTAAAAGTCGGCGGGCCATCCAGCGGCGGATCTGGAAGAACTCTGCGTTGGTGCTGCCCATCGGCATCCATCACATAGATTGTTTTCGGGTCGATCCCGGCCATCCCGTTACGGATGACGATAAACCGCTCAAAAACGATCTGTGTGCCATCGGGCGACCAGTCTGGCGACGCGGAAGGGCCATCATTCCCGCCTCTTGATGTGATCTGTGTGACGAGGCGCGTTGCCACGTCTATGATGTGCACTTCCCAGGTACCACTTCGGGTACTCGTAAAGGCGATCTGTCTACCATCGGGTGACCAAGACGAACCAACATCGCTGGCGTTGTTATGGGTGAGACGTTGCGTTTTTGTGCCGTCTGCGTTCATGAGGAACAGCTCTGACGAGGTTTGGCTTTTCGTCTTATCCATGTATCGGGTAAAGGCGATTTTTCTGCCATCCGGCGACCAGCGCGGCTCGTTGTCAAACGTCGTGTTGTTCTGCGTGAGCCTCCGTCTGCGGGAGCCGTCATCGTTCATCACGAAAATATCACCCTCAACCGTAAAGACGATTTTCGCGTCAACGGGAACCGGCGCACCCGCGAACAAGAACAGCCAGCCAGCGAAGAAAAATGTGAGGGTTCCTGAAAGAACGGTTGTTTTTAGACACTTCATTGTCTGCCTCCTTATGGACTGTTGAGGTTTGGAAGCACCCGCGGTGAGGGCAAGAACCGCATCACCGCGAGTGGTATCCACGCGTCTATTTTAGAGACCGCCTCTTAAAGAATCTCAAAAACAGTCTCGGAGAGTGCCGGAGGATCCACCGAGCGCTTCACATTCGTCGGAATGTGTCTGACATCCAATTCACCCTTCGCCCACATAGACCCCCGTCCTTTTCGTTTGTTTCTCAGGCTGAACACGAAGTTTTCATAGATACTCCCCGTACGATTTGCGCCGACGATGTCGCTATCTTTCTTGGGGGGTGGTGTAACCGAGCCACCGTTCCAAAACAGCCCCATTGTGGCAGTGGAATACATTTTCACCCCGCCTGGACCATCATTTGAAACGTAGAAAGAAAAATAGGCAGAGGCGGTTTCAGTGGTGTTATCAAAGTCCGTCGTGATGTAGATCGAGGCGTAAACGGTCCCATCAAATAGCGTCTCATCTTCAAAATCCCAATCATAACCGTAAGCGTTAGGGTTGGGGAGTAAGAAATACGTTGCCGCGAAAAGTGCCATCAGTGTGAAAACAAAAAAGCGTTTCATCGGTGTTCTCCTTTATATCAGAAGTCAACGGATCGATTTTGTCGCTGCTCATTAGAAAAGGGAAGTTCATCGATGCGTTTTGCCACGAATGAACTTCCCTTTAAGATATGCGTCTCGCTGTGAAAACTTTAGCACTTTTTTAGCGAGCATAGACCGATTCGATTTCAGACGACTCACCTCCCATTTTCAAATACGCTTTGCGGAGTTTTCCGAGCGCGCTTTTCAACAACTGACTCACACGCCCTTCTGAGACCCGGAGCTGCTTGGCGATGTCTCGACTCGAGCAGTCGTTGAAAAACTTCAGTTCGATGACGCGCTGCTCTTTCTCAGAAAGCCGTGAGAGCATCTGCGGCAAAAAAGACCGGAGTTCTTCAACTTCGATACTTTCACAGACTTCATCTTCAAGACTTTTCGAGGCGCAGGCTTCCGCCGTCAATACTGCGAGCAACGGATTTGGAGGGGTATCGGGTTCTGAAGGTGGATCGGAGACATACGGCGTATATTTCATCTCTTTGCGCCGTTCCGACCAGAGTGCGCCACAGATACGCGATTTCATAAAGGTAATAAAACTTGCACCGCTGGGATGCGCCGGATCGTACTTCGGTTCCTCTTCAAGAATCGTGAGATAGGCAATCTGACGGAAATCATCGCGCATGGCTTCTAAACGGCAATCCCCACGCGTGGCACACCGCACACACTGGTTGACAGATGTTTCCGCTGAAAGTGGGTTGTTGGGTTCGATATAGAACGGACATTTCGCTGAATAATGAGGGCCCCTGTCGTAAAACATAACTGATCTCCTTTCAAGGGTAGATCGGTGACAGAAAACATTTTTCAACACAAACCTATTAACGCATTGTTCCTATATACGATTCAACGAAAAAAGTTTAGCTTTTTTTTACGATCAGCGAGTTTTCGCGTTTCAATCTCACAATCGAGAATCTTTTCTTTTCAGTTAAAAATCGGACATTTCAGACATTTTTACAATGAAGTCATATTGAGTAAAACATGAGGATGTGGTGAAATAGGGGAAGAACGGGAGATAATTTGTGTCCTTTTCTTTTTGTCTTAGATCCCCATTTACTTTACATTCTTAGCCCTTCAATGCCCGCGTTTCAATTCCAAACTGGTTCGATTAGAAGTAACAAAATCATCAACAGACGTTGGTATCATGCAAAAGTTTCAATTCCAAACTGGTTCGATTAGAAGTCAACGAAATCGAAAGTTCCGGGTAAACAATATCCGGTTTCAATTCCAAACTGGTTCGATTGGAAGCTTCAGCGCATCAACGCAACAACGTGGCGCTGGACGAGTTTCAATTCCAAACTGGTTCGATTAGAAGGCTCTCTAAAAAGCATAAAACTCAGAGGTATTTAGTTTTCGGTCCCGATTTTGGTTTTCATTGACAGACGTTAACGTTTTTTCGCAAGATCGCGAGCACAGCTCGCTCCTACAGCGGAGGAGTGTTCACATAGATAAAGTAAATGTGTAAAACTAAATGGCCCTGGCATAAAACTATTATATAGAATCCTGACGGTCCGTGTCAAGTAATTTTTTTTCGGATTGATTTTTCGTGTCAGTTTGCCGTCGATCGTCGGTTGTGCAAAATCTCTAAGATGTTGACGGCACTTGACGAGACATGGGTTTAGCCTGTATTTTACGTGTTTTTCGTGTCCATGAAAAAAATGTAATTGCCATAAGTGTTACTTCCGTAAGAACGTTGGCAGTAGAGGATGGATCTAAAGAAGGTCGCGAGTACAGCTCGCTCCTACCAAAGAGATGTTGGATTATAATGGGAGAACCTTGTGACAATTTCGACGGTTTTGAGGCAGACAACATCCATACGGATAACGCCTTCGACAGTTTTTAACGTGCCCCACTTTGCGCAATGTTTACCGTTCGCGTCAACAGATCAAGGACGCTTGGTTGTCGTAGGTGTGATATGCCATAGCAGCACCGTGCCATCCGCACTGCCACTTGCGAGGATTTGACCATCTGGACTGAAGACAACGCTACGGACCCAACCCCTATGCCCTGTGAACCTCTGCTTCTCAAAACCGGTCTGGACATCCCATAAACCTATAGTGCCGTCTAAACTGCCACTTGCGAGTATCTGACCATCTGGACTGAAGGCGGAGGCAAGCATTCCATGCCCTTTGAGTGTTTGCTTCTGCTTGCCTGTTGCCACATCCCAGAAACGGATGGCCTCGTCCCTACTTCCACTTGCCAGGGTCTGACCATCTGGACTGAAAGCGACGTTATGGACCGCCCCTGTATGCCCTTTGAGTGTTTGCTTGTGTTCACCGGTTGCCACATCCCATAAACCTATAGTGCCGTCTAAACTGCCACTTGCGAGTATCTGACCATCTGGACTGAAGGCGACGCTATGGACCGCCCTTGTATGCCCTTTGAGTGTTTGCTTGTGTTCACCGGTTGCCACATCCCAGAAACCGATGGTGTTGTCCTTCTCACTGCCCCTTGCCAATGTCCTACCCTCTCGGCTGAAGGCGATGTTATAGACCAACCCTCCGTGCGTTTTGAGTGTTTGCTTGTGTTCACCGGTTGCCACATCCCATAAAAAGATTCTGCCGCCCGCACTTCCACTTGCCAGGGTTTCTCCATCCGGGCTGAAGGCGACGCTATTGACCAACCCTCCGTGCGTTTTGAGTGTTTGCTTGTGTTCACCGGTTGCCACATCCCAGAAAACGATGCCGCCGCCCGCACTTCCACTTGCCAGGGTTTCTCCATCCGGGCTGAAGGCAACGCTATTGACCGAATCTGTATGCCCTTTGAGTGTTTGCTTCTGCTTGCCGGTTGCCACATCCCGGAAAACGATGCCATCCGCACTGCCACTTGCTAGGGTTTCTCCATCCGGGCTGAAGGCGACACTACGGACATCCGTATGCCTTTTGAGTATTTGCTTGTGTTCACCGGTTGCCACATCCCAGAAAACGATGCCGCCGCCCGCACTTCCACTTGCCAGGGTTTCTCCATCCGGGCTGAAGGCGACGCTATGGACATGCGCACGCGTTTTGAGTATTTGCTTGTGTTCACCGGTTGTCGCATCCCAGAAAACGATGATGCCGTACAAACCGCCACTTGCCAGGGTTTCTCCATCTGGACTAAAGGCGACGCTATAGGCAAGCATTCCATGCCCTTGTAGTGTTTGCTTGTGTTCACCGGTTGCCACATCCCATAAATGGATGCCGTCCCCGTTGAAACCGCCACTTGCGAGTATCTGACCCTCCGGGCTGAAGGCGACGCTATTGACCGCCCTTGTATGCCCTCTGAGTATTTGCTTGTGTTCACCGGTTGCCAGATCCCAGAAAACGATGGTCTCGTCCTGACTTCCACTTGCGAGTATCTGACCCTCCGGGCTGAAGGCGACGCTATGGACCGCCCCTGTATGCCCTTTGAGCGTCCGAAGATGCCTACCCGTGTCCACATCCCAAAGACGAACCGTCCCGTCCCGACTCCCACTTGCAAGCGTATCACCCTCTCGACTGAAGGCGACGCTATAGACCCCATCCGTATGCCCTCTGAGGAGTGATATTTCTTGATAGGTCTGCAAGTCATAGAGCCAAATACCGATACCAGATGCCACTGCAATGACGTTTCCATCTGGAGAATACGCAACTTTTTCGACCGTCCCTTTCCCCAGACGTGCTTTCGCACCTTCAGGTAAATGCCAGGTTGTGTAATCTTGAGCAAAACTGTTGCATAAAAATAGTGTTGCAATGAATAGGTATATCAAAAAGAAAAAAAATAACTTGGTTTTCATACCGAATCACTCCCATATAGGACTTACGCTGCGTAAGTCCTCTGAAACTTAGATTAATCCAACCAATTTATAGCTTACTATAATTTGGACAATTTTCAGCGGAGCGGGCAACCCGCTCCCTACGCAAGATACATAGCACTCCGCTGGAGTGCGGGAGTTTGGATAAACCGTTTTCTATAGATATAGCACTTCTAAGGAGTACGGATTTTTCTACGAGTTGCTTGCGGGCGTGAAACTTTCGGGAAAATAGACACGCCTTTGAAACACAATGCCCACGAAACAAGGATTATCCAAACTTTAGTAAAGATTATTAGAGATACGAATTTCTTCCGCGTTGAAGGCTTCATCGTGCCATTCAGCGATACGCCATTCGTTATTTCTCTTTTCAAAGATAAAGAGGTTGTCTCCTTCGGCGTATGCACCGCTGTATCCACCCTCAAGCGCGTAGCCATCTGACACGAAAAATTGGATTCTGTAGCGATTCCGCACCTCCGCCTCTGTGCCCTCTTTATTCATTGAGACTTCTGGCGGTGATGAGAGTTCTATTTCGATGTCTTGAAACCGTTCAAAAACGCGAGTCGCGGCGGAACGTTCCTGTCGAATATCGTCAAATTCTACATCGTCTGTTTTGTCCCCATCTGTTCCCATATCGGAAACATAGAGAAAACCTTCTTCCCAGAAGGTGCCAATGTAGGTATTAACATCTTTTGTTTCATAGCCTTCCCGCCACCGGTCTAAGACGCTGCTAATTTGCAGCAGGTACTCGGGGACAGGAGGGCCTTTATCAGTGTTGCCCCCGCACCGGATAAAACATATAAGTAAGATGAGTAAGCCGCTGGTTTTAGCGAAAGTCTTGAAAATAGTCATGCATTTTCCTTTACTTCATCAAGGTTTAAAGCGATTTCCAACAATTTTTTCCAATCCCAAAACTACTTATTGTGCTTTATTTTTCGTTGAACTTTTCAATAAATTCCTTCAATTCTTCAGGTGTACCTTTGTAACATACCGAGCCTTCAACATCATCTTTCAAACAAAGCACTTGAATAGAATTACCAGTAACAAAGCGTAGCAAAGCCAAATGTGGACTAATCTTTTCCACTCTTTTGATAGAATCAATACGAAATTTTTTACTACCCAATCTGATTTTCATGGCTTTGCTCCTTTAACATTATATTCTGTTAAAATCAATTATACCACAAACGAATCAGAGAAACTTTTTTTTTATTGTTATGATGAGTCTTGATACTGTCTACTATACCGATGGCACAGCCGCCACCTACATAAGTTGAGATGTTCCGCTGATCAAAAAAATAGCATCCGCCGATGGATATGACGGTACTAATCCCGTGTTGCTCTGTACACAAGCGTGATTACATACGCCTCTATAGGTGCCCCAACGAGACAACCCACCAATGCCCAATTGAACTGAATTTTCTTTGTTTTGACTTTATAGGCATCATAATAGAAGGCAACATATTCTGGGGATTTGCCAAGAACGCGTGCAGTCGGCATGAACGGCTGGTGGTACTACGAAAGAATGGGACCGACTAATGGGAAAAAACATCCAGCACTAAACCACATCGTCCTATTGAAATGTGCCGCTGCGTCTTTTTCGGCATCGGCGACGGCTTGCTCCGCAACCGACTTCAGAGCCTCTGGTGTAACCGGGGAGTCCTTGACCTCAAATGTCAACATATTCTCGGTTTTACCACAATAACGATGCCTATGCGGTCTTAAGGCCACTTACCTCCGTGGAGGTATCTACCTGTTTGCCTCTATTTTTTTTTTCGCTTAAGAGCATCCCAATCGCGGCAACGATGAATCCAATACCTGGACCCCATGAACCGAACCTGATAGAACGTTGAATTGGCTCCAAATTAAGTTCTCTGGAGAAATCTGCACGACGCATCTCATCAAGGTAGAAACAAATATAGAAAGAAAAAAGGAGACCAAGTCCGATCCCGATACTAATGAGAACAGGGACTCTCAGTTTCCAAGTTTTGCCTATCCACGTGTAGAAACTTCCCACCATGATGATAAGACTCGCTTTAAAAACGATGACAAGGTAGAGTCGCCATCTCATAAGTTTAAAGCCATACCTATCGAAATCACCGATTTTCTCCCACGGCATGAAGAAAGATAAAAGTGCAATCATTCCGCCAGCGAAAACTATGGATGCGAGTTGTTTTTCATCGACTGAAACTTTGGATTGTCTGTTCGCTTCTTCTGCCCTTATTAAGAACCCACCCACACCAGCAAGGGCAAAACCGCTAACTGTGCCCCAAAAACCGAGTCCATTGAAGAGTGGGGCCGAAAGATGAGAAACGCTAAGACCATTCTCTATCTTTAGTATATATGGAAATTGAAATTCTAAAAGAACACCTAATCCAATGCCGCTACTCATGAAAATAGGTATTCTGGACTTCCAAGATTCTTTTCGCTTTAACGTGTAATAACTGATACTGAAAATCACAACACTCGCAATAAAAGCAATGATAATTAGAAAGTCAGTTGAATTGAAGGGTGAGACAACAACATACCTATAAGCAGACAGAATGCCGCGCCAAGGTATGAAGAAGCAGATAACTGCAATCATTCCGCCGAATTGGGTAAAAAACTCTCCGTATTTTGTTGCTTGATGTATAGACATGTTTCCCTCAGCTGGTAATGAGGCGATTTATCGCGCGTATATAAACTTTTTTCAAACTCACGTTATGTACTATTCGGAGTCGATTCCTACTTCCTGATCACCATCTTCCGCGTAGCAGTAAAGTCACCAGCGGTGAGGGTGTAGAAATACACATCACTTGCCACAGGCTCACCGACAGCGTTTCTGCCATCCCAATACGCCGCACGGCTACGATTCTGATACAAACCCGCAGGTTGATGTCCGAGTGCTAATCGCCGGACTATATCCCCATTCACGGCGTAGATGGTCAATGTAACATCTGCATCTTTGGCGAGTTGATACGGTATCCACGTCTCCGGGTTGAACGGGTTCGGATAGTTTGCAAGGAGTATTGTCTTTTTCGGTGTCAATGCTATAAGGAGTTGTTGTAAGAACAAGATACCACGCTGGGACATTGTATCCGTGAGACCCAATCGCTGTGCCTCGAATAGCCACTGTTTGACCTCTGTAATCGTAAGCATTTCTAAGGTGTGCGGATGTAAAGAAGGTGCGGCGGCACCATTCCCTAACGCGCCCGCAACCAAGACGAGATCGGTGATGTTAACAACGCCATCACCGTTGACATCCGCAGCATTCTGCCCTGTTTCTCCCAGGTTTGAGGCGACTAATACCAAATCGGCGATGTTAACGATCCCGTCCTGATTGACATCTCCCTGAACGAGGCTATCTGGTTCGATCCAGAAATCTCGCCATGCGATATTGCCGTGCATATCAATCACCCGAACAGATGCCTCCCTACTGGCGGAGGTCGATGCAAATCCGAAGGTAATGCCTGAGGTGCCGTTGAGTGCCTGGAAGTGATGTAGCGATTCTACATTTCCACAACTAATGTTTAGAACATTCTCGGTCAGGATGAGTTGCGCCTGATGGAGGCCATCAGTATCTGCGATTTGAAACTGAAGCTGAGAGGCACCAGATGAGAGGATTTCAATGGTTGTGTGATTTTCGGAATTATTCGGTTGACTGGCGTTCAAAAAAGGGTGGACACTTAACCATTCGGCGGCCGCGTAAGAGAGGCGTGGGGTTTCCGGCGTAACATTACCGAACATGACGTAAGCCTTCTCGCGGTAATCGTGTGCTAGCCCGAAGGTGTGTCCGAGTTCATGCGCCGTTGTGCGAAGGCCAGCGCACGGGCCAGATGTATAGACAAATGCGAAATTACCGTCAGTGACCATTTGAATGGCGGAAGAAGTAACGGAACCAATTCCCGCATGGAAAGCGATACCGCAGGCTGCGCCTAGGGAGCCTTCAAGGCTTGCGTCTAAGGCAACGAGATAGATGTGATCTACGACATCAATCGTATCTGCTACTTCTCTCGTGACGCTATAACTTCCACTTATATAATCTTCAGCGGAGCCGCCCCCTTGGACGTGATGCACCACAGCATGCCCGTTTGAATCGGTTTCAAGCAGGAAAGTTTTCCTACCAAACCCGTGGATTGCCATCTGATCGGCGTAGAAGCGCTGCGTCTCTTTTATCGATGTCCTGAGTTCCGCGTCTATGTTTAACGGTCGGGTGTGGTCGTTTGGAAAAAAGTAGACGATCCGGACCCGAGGCGGGCTGTCAGGTAGAGCGGGTAACAGGACAGATGTGTGTTCAGCAGGCTGTAACAGATCAGGTGCAATTTTCCATAAGAAGATGAAACCACCTCCAGTTCCAGTGGCGAGAGTTTTTCCGTCCAGGCTGAACGCAAAACTATGAAGATAATCTCTCTGCTGAGCCAATGTAGTTTTGACACCCCCCGTGGCTGCGTCCCACAGCATCACTTGCCCTCCCCTCTTAGCTTGCGTCGCGAACGTCTTGCCATCGGGGCTGAAGGCGAAGCTCACTCTATCATAAAATCCTTTCTTAACCGCTTTATATTCCTCTGTGGTCGCATCCCATAACCACATCTCTCCGAATTCGGAAACTTCAGTTCCAACAGCAAGTGTTTTGCTGTCCGGACTAAACGCGACGCTATAGATGCCTGCTATGGGTCCTGTCAGGGTTTGGCGGTGCTGTCCCGAGCGTGCATCCCACACGCGGACAGTTTTATCCCGACTCCCCGTAGCGATCATTTTTCCATCCGGACTGAACGCCACACTCACAACTTCTTCCGTGTGTCCCGTGAGAATCGTGTGTGTCCCGCCAACAACATCCCATAAGCGGACGGTTTTATCCTGACCACCACTCGCAAGTGTCTTCCCGTCGGGACTGAAGGCGACACTATTGACGATCCAATCATGTAGAAATATGGCTTTTTGGACACCAGAGACGACATCCCACAAGCGGACTGTTGCGTCCCAGCTGCTACTGGCGATCGTGCTGCCATCGGGACTGAAGGCGATACTTGTAACGTTATCCGTATGTCCGCTGATTAGGATTTTATGCGCACCGGACCTCCCATCCAGCAAATGGATCCTATTCGCCTCACTTCCGGCGATCGTGCTGCCATCGGGACTGAACGCCACGTTGGTCACCGGTTCCATGTGGTTTCCGAAGCTCTTTTTCTGTTTTCCACTCACAACGTCCCACAGCCGTATTTCGCCGCTTGCAGTGGCGATTGTTTTGCCATCGGGGCTGAACGCCAATGCCTTAATCCAGCTCGTATGTCCTGTAAGGGTTCTCCGAACTTCTCCAGAAGGCACATCCCATAGGAGCACATCTCTGTACCCGACCTGGGCGAGTGTGCTGCCATCGGGACTGAACGCAACATTCCGAGGGGCATAAGGTCTCTGAGGGCCGCCGAGCGTGGCTTTATGGGTGCCAGTGGTGGTATCCCACAAGCGGATTGTATAGTCGCGACTTCCGCTGGCGAGTGTGCTGCCATCCGGACTGAAGGATAGACTCATAACTGAGTTCGTATGTCCTTGGAGCGTCGCTTTGTGTGCGGCTGTCGCAACGTCCCATAAACGAATATCAGCAGTCTCACCAGTGGCGATTGTTTTGCCATCGGGGCTGAACGCTAAATTTTCAATGACGATGCCTCCTGACTCTGTCTGGAAAGAGGCTGTAGGTTCTCCACTGACGGCATCCCACAGTTGGACATACTCGGAACCGCCAGTGGCGATTGTTTTGCCATCGGGGCTGAACGCGATACTATAAGCACCGGAACCCGGTAAGGTCGCTTTACGAGTCCCGGAAACCGTATCCCATAAGATGAGCGTATCGTCCGCTAAGATGAGATAATCTTCCCCCGCACTGCTGCTAGCCAACGTGCGACCGTCCGGAGCATACGCGATACCTGTGATCTCGCGCGTGTGCCCCTGCAATATGTCAACTTCTCGACCCGTCTGAGAGTCGTATATCCAAATCCCAATAGAAGTCGCCACGGCGAGCCGAGTGCCATCCGGGGAATACGCCATGTCAACAATTTTGCCTTTGCCGAGACGGCGTTTCGCATCTTCGGGTAAATTGAACTGTGTGTATTCTTGGGCAAAGGGGGTATCCGTTAGACACGCGAGTATCAAGAAATGAATGATCATTGAGAATCGTATAACTTTCATAGGGAACTCTCCTAAAATCAGAATCTGCTCATTGAAATCGAAAAACGCTTGACAGTTTCCGATAACTGCGGGTATAATACTTTCATGCCCTACTATTAGTCTATCCACTTTGATTTTGTGATAAAGTTTTTTGACTTTTTGCGGGTTTTATGGTAGACTCTAAGTTCTATCTATATCTCCTATCAGAGAGGACACGCATGAAAAAGAATAAAAAATATCAAGTTGAACTCACT
>JAJDXV010000025.1 GCA_022823085.1 Candidatus Poribacteria bacterium | reverse complement strand
CTTTTGGCTATAGGTGGCTCTGTTAGATGAAATTCTTCTGAAAACACAGCGTTTTTGCGTCACAATCTAACAGATTTGCGGCGTACTCGCCCAGATGCGAAGTGCATCGTGGTACAAAAGAGCGATATGCGTAAGTCCTATAGTTATCTGATAGTTCAATTTCGAATCCAAAACGGAGTTTCATGCATACGAAGAACTTAATCGTCGAATTTATCGGTACCTTCGCGTTGATTTTTGTTGGTGCTGGAGCAGTGGCAATAGATGTAGGAGGTTTAGCAGGTGCTGCGTTCGCTCACGGTTTCGTCGTCATCGCGTTTATCTATGCTTATGGGCACATCTCCGGGACACATATCAATCCAGCTGTGACGCTCGGTTTGCTGATAGCGGGTGAGATTGAATTTGCTGCTGCGGTCGGATACTGGATTGTACAATTTCTTGGCGGAATTCTGGGCGCGCTTCTGCTTAATCTTATACTGCCGGATCCGGGTGATTTGGGGGTAACAATTTTGACTGAAGGTGTTACGCCTATTCAAGGACTTGTTGTAGAAATCGTGCTCACCTTCTTCCTTGTCAATACAATCTTCAATACTGCTGTGAATGGGAAGGCAGGCAGTTTGGCAGGTCTCGCTATAGGGCTGGCACTGATTGCCTGTATTTTTATGGGGGGACCACTGACACGCGCTTCACTTAATCCAGCACGTACATTGGGACCTGCCGTTTTTAGCACAGCCCCACAGTGGCATAACATCTGGCTCTACTTTGTGGGACCGTGCGTCGGTGCGATCCTTGCTGCGCTTCTCTATATCGGTGTATTGAAAGAGAAAGAAGAAATGTAGCGCCCTTTTACAGACAAAACAAGAAAGGCTGGCACATTTATGCACCAGCCTTTTCCAATATGATACACACTGTAGGCAGGATTTGCAACCCCGCCTTCTTTCTTAAGATGCTGTTGTAATCGGAACTTCAGTCGGTTGTGCGACTTCCGGTTTCGGAATGGAGAGCGTCAACACACCGTCGGTGTAATCGGCTTTGATGTCGTCTGCCGTCACATCCGGTGGGAGTGTAAATCTGCGTTGGAAACTCCCATAACGGCGTTCAACACGACGGAAATTTTGCGCATCTTCACTGTTTTCCTGCCGTTTTTCGCCACTGAGAGTCAAGAAATTATCTTTCACGGAGACAGAGAGATCATCCTTTGCGACCCCGGGAAGTTCAGCGCGAACTTCAAAGCCGTTGTCTGTTTCGGAAATATCGACTGAAGGTGTCCAGTTATCTGTGTCTGCATCGGTTCTCACGCGCGTCGGCGCGAAGAACGGGCTGTAAACTCTGAATGGGTTCCTTGCCGGTTTGCGAAGCGTCAAATAAGTCATTTGGGTTCTCCTTTTGTGTTTCGTTATCAGTTGTGTTATTGATGGTATGCCCCGTGGCGTTGTACCCAGTGGACGGGGCATATCCGAGCCGTTAGATTACGAGTTTGCTGTGATCGGGATTTCCGTCGGCTTTGCGACTTCAGCCTTCGGGATTTCGAGGGTCAGAACGCCATCCGCGAACTTCGCTTTGATACCGTCGGTCTCAACATGTCTCGGGAGTGTGAAACTCCGCTGGAAGCCGCCGTACCGTCTTTCAACACGGTGGTAGTTCTTCCCTTCAGTCTCTTCCTCTTGCCGTTTTTCGCCTTTGATGGTAAGCAGGTTATCGGTTACGGAGATGTTGACATCACTTTCTGAAACGCCGGGGAGTTCTGCCCGAATTTCAAATCCTTTGTCTGTTTCACAAATATCCGCCATAGGCATCCAAGGGGTATTCTCTGTATCCGTTCCATTTTCGTCCGAACCCAACAGGTCGCCAAAGATGCGTCCCATTTCGTTGTGGAGTCCGAACAGATTTCTCACCGGTCTGCGTGTCGTTAGATAATTCATTTTTTTCTCCTTTCTGAATTTTGTTTTTCTAAATGTTATTTGCAAGTTCTGTGCCAATCTTCTCTGAGGCGTTTCCAAGACGTTTGCCTCTTGATTTTGTACTATGCAAGTTCCGTGCCAAACTTTTCTGAGTCAACGGAAACTTGTTGCTTCTGTTTGCATATAAGCAAATTCTATGCCAAATGCCCTTCATCCACTGATTGTGGCAAAATCCAAAGTCGAAGTGATATTTGCATAGTAGGATTCGCTCGGATATGGACAGAAAGGAGTTCGCCAAATTGGCACTACCCTTGCCACTGTGGCACTTTGAGTATGTCAATTTGGCTTTAGAAAGTTAAGGGTAGGTTGGACGCGCTTTTATACAACGAAAGTGATTCTTATATCGCGCGGACTTTATTCAAAGATTCACTTTTTCTTGTTATTTCTTTTTAAATATGTTATCATTTTTTATAATCAGCGCGAGACAGCGTGTTTAAAGATTTTCTAAAGTCTCGCAGTCTCACAACACTTTAGATAAACCCTCATTAAGAGTTCGGTGCAGCAAAGGAGTATTTATGAAAAAAATCACACAATTGTCTCTTTATTTACTGACGATGTTTGTATCTGTTGTATGGTTACTTCCTCTTTTTCAAACATCCGAGGCGATAGAAGAAACAACGCAAACGGAAGACATAGATGATGAAAGCAACTCTGAGTCTTCCACTGATGTAATTCAACTCGAAAAAATTTTGGTCAGAGGGGACCGTGCCTATTCAACAGCGTCTTCAAAGTCTATCCGAGAGTTTGATTTGAACATTCGTCCAATGAAGACAGCGCAAGATATGCTACAACTGGCACCGGGACTTGTTGTCACGCAACATGCTGGTGGTGGTAAAGCTGAACAAATTTTTCTACGTGGATTCGATGCGGATCACGGCACGGATGTCGCTATTTCAACCGATGGTATCCCTGTAAATATGGTTTCACACGGACACGGTCAAGGATATGCCGACCTCCACTATGTTATACCTGAATTAGTGGAGTCAATTGACCTATTCAAAGGTCCCTATTTTGCCAGACACGGTAATTTATCGACCGCAGGTTCGGTGCTATTTCATACAAAAGATTATATTGACGCGAACATGGTGAAAATCGAAGGTGGCGAGTTTAATACGCAGAAGGTCACTGGATTGTTTCAGGTGCCAGGGGGCAGTGAGCAGCAAAATATTTATTTTGCATCACAGTTTTATAACACAGATGGTCCTGTTGAAAGTGATCAGAATTTCCAAAGATCCAACCTTTTCGGTAAATTCCATACGTACCTGAATGAAACAAACAAAATTGCATTTTCGGTGAATGCCTTTAGTTCCGCGTGGGATGCCTCCGGTCAGATTCCGCAACGCGCCGTTGACAATGGACTGATTACCCGATTTGGTACAATTGACGACCTTGAAGGCGGACAAACCGGCAGACAAAATATCAATGTCATCTATACAGCAAGCGGTGAAAACAGTAGCCGATTTCTCATTCAACCTTATTTCACCCGTTATAACTTTAAACTATTCTCGAACTTTACTTTCTTTCTCGACGATCCAGAAAACGGGGACATGATTGAACAAACAGATGACCGCACTATTCTTGGGTTGAACACCGAATATGAATTCGATCAATTGATCTATTCAATGCAATCGACAACTACGTTCGGTGGTGGATTTCGTTCCGACGATATTGCTGTCAGTCTTTGGCACAGTCCCAATCGCAGACGTTTAACAGAAAAAGTGAATTCAGGTATTATTGAGCGAAACCTGTTTCTTTGGGTGCAGGAAGAATTAATCATTAATTCACAACTTCGATTGCAACTCGGTTTGCGCGGTGATTACTTCACCTTTAACGTCGAAGACCATCTTGATACGCTGTTTGACGAAAGAATAAGTTTACCGCACGCTTCTGGATATGCCCAAGAAACGATGCTGAATCCCAAATTTAACTTGGTCTATAGTCCGCTCGCTTCAACCGATGTTTTCTTAAACTTCGGAACCGGATTCCACTCTAATGATGCGCGTGATGTGGTTATCGAACGAACGATTTCCGACTTAGAACGAACATTTGGGCACCAGGGATTAAGTGACACGCAAATTAACGAACGCCTTGCCCAGTTAAATTTCGACCGACAACAGTCCGGTATTCGCACGTTACCGCGCGCGATTGGTGCCGAAATCGGCACACGTCACCGGTTTTGGAATAGATTCAATATCGGAGTTGCCGGGTGGTTGCTCGATTTAGACGAGGAATTGGTTTTTGTCGGTGATGCAGGTGAAACTGAAATCAGCGGTAAATCCCGCCGGATTGGCGTTGACATCGAAGGACGCGCACAGATTCTTTCGTGGTTGTGGATAGATACAGATCTGAACCTTTCGAGCGGTAAATTTGTTGATGAACCCTCTGATGCTAACGAGATTCCGCTTGCACCGCGTGTAACTTCGACAGGCGGATTGACTGCTATCCATCCCTCCGGATTTAATGTCAATTTGCGTTATCGGTATATTGGCGACCGACCTGCCAACGAGGATAATAGCGTTACAGCGAAAGGACACACACTTTTGAACCTCGGACTTTCCTACGCGTTGGGTCCATTCAAGTATTTCGCAAGTGTTGAGAACCTTTTTGACGTTGCTTGGAACGAGGCACAGTTTGACACTGAATCACGCTTAGCCGGCGAGGCAGAACCGGTGTCAGAGATTCACTTTACACCGGGTAATCCGAGAAACATACAGGCTGGCATCAGTTATCAATTCTAACGTTCCTGTGCTCTATTTAGGTCGTCTTAAGGTGAAGGCGTGCCTTCTTGAATTTTGGCACGGATTGCAGCAATAAGCGTGTGTAAGGCAACCGGATTTTCATCTTGAAACGGGATAACGAGGTCCGCGTACTGTTTGCAAGGTTCAGTATAGACCGGGAAATTGGGTAACACATCGCGTCGGTACCAGTTGATCGCCCATTCCAGATCGCCGCCGCGTTGTGCAACATCACGGAGCATCCGTCGTAAGACCCTTTCGTGTGCATCGACATCGAGGAACAGTTTGATGTCCATCAAATCGCGGAGGTCTTCACTCCAGAAGATGAGGTGTCCCTCCACAATAACGACATCGCTCGGTTGGATACTCGTCTTTTCGTCACCACGCTGTGCACCACGGGTGCCGGGGGTCGGAACATCAATAGCGTTTCGCGAGCGTAGTTTCTTGATGTCTGTAATCAGAGCATCCCACAGAACAGCATCAGGGTGATTAGCCGTAATCACGCGCTCGCGTTCTGCTTCTGAGTATTCTGACCAATCTCGGAAATAGGAATCTTGATTGAGGACAACAGGCGACAGATCCGCGAGTTCTTCCGCCAATGCTTTGGCAAATGTTGTTTTCCCCGAAGCGGACCCTCCCATAATACCGACAGTGATAGGAATGGAATTTTTATCTATTGGCATGGATTCTCCGTCTACATTCTATTGTCAAATTTAGATTTTGTATATTAGCATATTTCGGCTTGCCTGTCAAACCTATTTTGTTGTTTGTCCAGAACTTCTCTGTTCCATCAGAACATCAATTTTTCGATCGCGTTTTCTTCCCTGTTGGAGGGATCCCTCAATAGTGACATTCGCTGATCGCTGATTGCCGATGGCTGACTGCTATTGAAAAAAGAAATTTGACTTGTAGAAAAAAATGTGTTATCATATATTAAAGTTAGGCACTGATAACAACGTGTAAACGTTTTTTCACAAATAACGTCTTAATAGCATAGGTTGCTTTTGAGACGTTGTGGGTAATTTTCTTGCTTACGCAATTCTGAGAATTTGATGATGCAAACGCTTGAACGCAATACCATCACAACGCAAATCACCGGTGTAGAGACCGTCTATAATGCTTCTCTTTACGCGTGGACACTTTTTCGGCAGCTTGCGAGCAGCAGTTTGCTGTTAAAAGGTGTGTTTGTGTATTATCTTTACCTGTACTTATATGTGTACGGCAACGATAGGTGGTGAAAATTTAAAGGCGATGCCTCAGAGTATATGACGAACCGACCTCATAATCACCACCCAGCGTTGAAAATAGTTTCGATGTTGGGTAATTTTTTTTAACGAGTTTGATTTGGGACAGATAGAGTTCTTTTCGGTGCAGCTTGAAGACCGAAAACTGGCTATTGAAAAGGCGGAGGTAGTTGAAAAGTATGGTAATCGTTACCAAGACTAATGCGACACAAGCAGATATTGATGCTGTCGTCAAACGCATCGAGAGTGTCGGACTCAAAGCGCAAGTCTCGACTGGCGAGCGGCACACTGTCATCGGTGTCATAGGAGATAAAACGTTGCTTGGTGATATTCCGATAGAGTCGATGTCCGGTGTTGAACGGACAATGCCGATTACAGCACCGTTCAAGTTAGCGAGCCGTGAATTCCGGGATGAACCGACGGTTATTGTGGTGAACGGCACAAAAATTGGGGGCAAGCAGTTACCCGTTATCGCGGGGCCTTGTGCAGTAGAGAGTACGGAGCAGATTGTAACCATCGCTCGCCTGGTTCAGAAGAGCGGCGCGAGTTTCATCAGAGGGGGCGCCTTTAAACCGAGAACAGGACCCTATAGCTTCCAAGGCTATGGTGAGAATGCCCTCAAAATGCTAAAAGCGGCGAAAGATGAAACCGGACTCGGTATTGTTACCGAAGTTATGACACCGCATGAAGTCGAACTTGTCGGTGAATATACAGATATGTTCCAACTCGGGACCCGAAACATGACGAATTTTTACCTGTTGCGTGAAGTTGGACGCGTACAGAAACCTGTAATCCTCAAACGTGGTATGTCCTCGACAATTGAAGAATGGCTGCTCGCCGCGGAGTATATCCTCTCCGAAGGAAATCCTGATGTGATTCTCTGTGAACGCGGCATCCGTACTTTTGAACCTCATACACGCAACACGCTCGATTTGAACGCTGTTCCTGTGATACACGAGTTAAGCCACCTTCCGATCATCGTCGATCCGAGCCACGGCACCGGTATCCGAAGCCTCGTGTGTGATATGACGAAAGCGTCTGTCGCCGCAGGCGCGGACGGGCTGCTCCTCGAAGTACACCACGATCCGGATCACTCCATGACAGGAGACGGTGCTCAGTCGCTGTTCCCAGATCAATTTGAGACACTAATGCAGGAATTGAAACCGATTGCTATCGCTGTCGGTCGTGAAATGTAAGGAATAGTTATAAGTTATAAGTTATAAGTTATAAGTTAATCTCTTGTGGTAGGCGGTTGTGTTGTGGTGTCCACAGCAGCCCTGAATACCACAACAAATTATCTTATAACTGTTAACTGTTAACTAACAACTATTCTCCTAACGACTGAAAGGTTTTTTTCGTAGAAAAAACCGTACTGACAACTGACAACTAATATTGGAGGAAAAAGCCTTGGGCGATTTTGAAACCGATCAACAGAAAGTCTATATTTTTGATACAACGCTCCGTGATGCTGAGCAGACACCCGGTGCCGCACTCGGTATCGGGGAGAAACTCGAAATTGCCAAGCACCTCGCCAGGTTAAATGTTGATGTCATTGAAGCCGGATTCCCGATTTCGTCACCCGGTGATTTTGAGGCTGTCAAACAGATCGCAAACGAAGTTGAAGGACCGGAAATTTGCGCGCTCTCTCGTGTCGTCGAGAAAGACATCACGGCAGCATGGAAAGCCATTGAAGATGCACCGCGGGCAAGAATCCACACATTTGTCGGGACTTCACCGATTCACATGGGACGCATCACACGGACGACACCGGAAGATACGCTCCGGATGGCGACCGACGCTGTCGCTTATGCAAAGAGCCTCTGTGAAGATCACCCGGATGCAAATGTAGAGTTTTCACCGATGGATGCGGGGCGGACGGAATTGGCGTTCCTTTATGAAGTCGTTGAAGCGACAATCGCTGCTGGGGCAACCGTTGTCAATATTCCAGAAACCGTCGGATGGACGGTCCCGACAGAATTCGGTAACCTCATCAAAAGCATCATGGAGAATGTTCCGAATATCAACGACGCTATCATTAGTGTCCACTGTCATAACGATCTCGGATTGGCAGTAGCGAATAGTCTCATCGCGGTTGAGCAAGGCGCGCGGCAGGTGGAGTGCACCATCAACGGACTCGGAGAACGCGCCGGAAATACATCGCTTGAAGAGGTCGTCATGGCGATCCGAACCCGGCGTGACTATTTCAAAAGCTATTACACCGAGATTAATGCGAAAGAAATTGTCCCGATTAGCCGCCGTGTTAGCCGTACAATGGGGATTGCCGTACAACCGAACAAAGCGATTGTCGGCGCGAACGCCTTCGCGCATAGTTCTGGCATCCATCAGGACGGTATCATTAAATCGCGTGTAACGTTTGAAATCATTGATCCGCAAGAGATCGGTTGGAAAGAGAGTCAACTCATCCTCAGTCCGCGTTCGGGACGCAACGCACTCAGGCATCGACTCAGCGAACTCGGTTATGAAGTAGAAGGCGAGCAATTAGACAAGGTTTATGAACGGTTCCTGAAAGTCGCGGATAAGAAAAAGTCGATACAGGATGCTGATCTTGAAGCAATCATGAGCGACGAAATCCGCGCGATTCCTGCTGTCTTTGAACTCGACTATATCCAAGTCGTCAGTGGAACGAAAATTTCGCCGACAACGACAGTCGGCATTCGGACAGAAGACGGGATCGTTGAAAAAGCGTCTACCGGTGATGGCCCCGTTGACGCGGCGTTTAAAGCGATTGGTCAAATTGTTGACATTCAACTGAACCTCGTTGACTATCAGATCCGGTCCGTAACCGAAGGCGAAGACGCTATCGGTGAAGTCTCGTTGAAGGTCCAGGACAACGGACATATTATCACCGGACACGGTGCAAGCACAGACATCATCGAAGCGAGTGCCCGGGCATACATCCACGCTGTTAATAAGTTGATTCAGATCCGGTCTGAGGGATGACGCTCACTATAAAGACAGAAAATGGCAGAATAGACTTTATAAGCTATCCTGCCGTTTTTATTTCGTAGGACTTACGCAATTTTGACGATATGACGCTCTGTTAGAGGGAGAACCCTAAAAAAACATAGATGTTCTCGTGGCACAACCTAACAGGTTATGCTACAAAAGAGCAGCATGCGTAAGTCCTATTTCGGTAAAACGACGCAAGCATTATATCGTTATATCACAAATCATCGCTTTGTCCACGGTTCAATTTGTTAGTTTCCGGACGCGGTGAGACGTACTTCCAACCTTGTTGCTTCCGTTTTTTCTCTTGTGTTTTCAAATGCTCATAAAGTTCCTGCATGCTCTTGAATTGTGCAGCGTATGCTTCTTTCATTCGGTAGCACTCTTCAAGGATGGGGTCCGTATATGTTTCATTAGCGGTTTCTTTCATTTGAAGTTCCTCCATCAGCTCTGTAGGTGTGCAGATGGTTATTGGTTGAAATCCGTGACTTTGACAAACTTGATTTATGTGTTGGCGTTTGATCTCACTCACAATATGCTTATAGTTCCACGATACAAGGTAGTTAACTCCGTGGACTATGGCTATAGCTATGTGCTGTGCGTCCGGTCGAAAGCGTTGAGGAAATACGCCAGCCTCTATGAGATTTTGCGCGAGTATATTTGCCTCTGGTAATGTTTCCAACACAGTTATATCTGACAACACCTCAAGCCTACGTTGGGCTATTGTTGGATCACCTTGACTGACTTCATCAAGAACGGTGTCCGAAACAACAAATTCAAGTTCAGTAGAACCTTCAGTCCATAACTGTCGAGTCACTTGTTGCCGAGATGCTACAGTTGCATTGGCACTAAGTCGTGCTACTAAATAACTCACAACCGTTGTTTCAACATAAACTCTTGGCTTTATTACTCTATATTGTATCACAACACTCCGTTTATTCGCAATAAATGTGAAACAAAAAAGGCATTATCTACCAGTCTTCAACCAATTGCACCAACAACCGGACGCCGTAGCCGGACGCGCCTTCAGGGATGTATGTAGAGCCTTTCATGCCCCAAGCAGTGCCAGCAATGTCGAGATGAACCCACGGGTAGCCTTCCGCGAATTTCTTCAAGAACGCAGCCCCTGCGATTGTGCCAGCCCCACCGTCCCCGATGTTCTGGACATCCGCTACCTTGCTCTTAACGCCTTCATCGTAATCGTCCCAGAGTGGCAATTCCCAGACGCGTTCGTGCGTCTTTGCAGCTGCCGATTTCACTTTCGCCATGAGTTCCGTATCTGTGCCCAATGCACCGGCTGCGATATGTCCTAAAGCACCGATCACGGCACCCGTGAGCGTCGCTAAGTCGATAACACCTTTCGGGTTATACTGCGCCGACCATCCGAGCGCATCCGCCAATACCAACCGTCCCTCAGCATCGGTATTGAGAATCTCAATCGTTTTGCCACCGTAAGAGGTGACGACATCACCCGGTTTAATAGCAGTTCCACTCGGCATATTTTCAGTAGCGGCGACGATACCGATGACTCGGACGTTCGGTTTGAGATGACCGATTGCTTGCATCGCGCCGATGACTGCGGCGGCACCGGACATATCGTGTTTCATCTCGTGCATACCGCTTCCGCCTTTGAGCGAGATCCCGCCTGTATCGAAAGTGATCCCTTTACCGACGAGTACAACCGTGTCCTGTCCTTCGCCGTCCGGGGTATATTCCAAGATGATGAACCGCGGTTCTTCAGCACTCCCTTGTGCAACGGCAAGAAGCGTCCGGAAACCTTTCTCCTCCAGTGTCGCTTTATCAAAGATTTCGCAACGGAGTCCTGCCACTTCTGCTACGGCTTCCGCTTTTTCAGCCAACTGTGTCGGTGTGAGGTGGTTGCTCGGTTGGTTGCTCAAATCGCGAGCGAGGAGTGTACCGTTGGCTATCAGTTCTCCGCGCGCCACTGCCGCTTCTACTGTGCCTTGACTGTGATCGTTTTCGGCTAAGAACGTCAGCGATTCCAGTTTTTTCTTTTCGTCGTCAGCGTCGTCATCTGTTTTATGTTCGTCGAACTGATAGAGAGATAGGATACACGCCTCCGTCGCGGCTTGAATCATCTCAGGGGTCGCTTCGATCGGGATCGGGATCGCTGCATTTCTTAAGCCCATATCCCGGATTGTCCGCGCGGCGTGTCCGGATGCTTGACGGACTTTTTCAGGTGTGAGGTCATGGTATTCACCAAGACCGACCAATAGCACGCGCGGCGCGGTGATGGAACCGTTTGTGTAAAGCCAAGCGGTGGTTTTCAACTTACCTGTGAAATCGCCGAGGTTCATCACTTCGCGAATACGTCCACCGAGTGCTTGGTCTATGGTCTGGAGCGGTGCGCTGTAGAAATCCGGGTTTTCCAGCACACCGATAGCGATCACATCCGCTTGTTCTTGGTTAAACCCACCCGTTTTAACAGTAATGTTCATAAATCCTCCTTCTTACTTTAATATTCTGTGCGAATTATACATCATTAAGGTTTCCGCATCCCCGTTAAGACGACTAAGGGATCTTTACTTGTGACAGTGATTGAATGGTAGGTGTTCGCAGGCACATCAATCCGATCGCCGCTCTCAACGGTTCCCCGCTCATCAGCGACCTTTACATCTGCTGTGCCAGATAGGACGCATACGACTTCAGCTTGCGCGTGGATATAGTCGAGATAGGCACCCCCTGGTCGCCCTGTCCATTCGTAGGCACTGAAGCCTTCGGTTTCCAACTGTCGCTTTAAAGCGTCGGTATCTGCATGCTGATCTGACCAACGTGATTTCCAATTCATTTTCCAACTCCAAGGACATCTGTTATGTTTTGTCTGTCGTTATTTTCTGATAGCGTACCGCGCTCTTTCACATAATGTCTTAACCGGTCTCGAAACTCGGAAAGGCATGCCAAGCTGAAATGATCGTCGTCTCCGTTCTTAAGTTTTGAGATGTCAGTTGGATCAACTGCCAGCAGGTTCGCTGCCTTTACACTTTTCAACCGAGACTGCTTGAGAAGTGTAAATACCTCAAAACTTAACTTCGTCCGAAACGACAAGGCTTCGGCTTCTTCATCAGAAAAACCTATATCCTTAAACACGTTCCCGCTACTTTTCTCAAATTTCACATCATCACACATGTTACGGACCTAACCAAAAACGATAATACTTCCGTTTATAAGGATCTCTAAAAATACTAAAGTTTTGACAATTCCAGGCATAGCACTCCGCTGGAGTGCGGGAATATCTACACCCTATTTCTATTCTCACTGCGAAGCAATATCACGCCTCTGGCGTGAGGAACCCAAACTTCTAAACCGAGTATAACCTGTGTTGAAAGTCGATACCTGAAAAATCGGTCTCCTTGCTCCAGCGGAGCAACATGTCTATAGAACATTCATTGAGGATCGGCTGCACTCCAGCGGAGTGCTATGTAAAGATGTCTAAAAATAATAGGACATATTTTAAAAGACGGACGAGGGAACCTCGCCCCTACGAACCGTTTTTTGTTAAAGCGAAAGCGTCTACTTAATTGTAGGTTTCACTATAAAAGATCTCAAAGTGGTTCTAACCGGACAGGACACACTTTGAGTTCAGCCGTGTGCGTGACCGGATCGTAACCGGAACCTGTTAGTAAGTTGACTGGGACATCTGCGAAACTAAAACTGGCGAAGACGGTGCCGCGCGGCGAGCGGTTCGTCGCTTTTACTTTGATGTTGATACTCCCGCGCGCACTACTCATTTTGCACCATTCACCATCTGTCAATTCCCATCTCTCAAGGTCAGCAGGATTGACCTCCAGCGATTCTTCTGGCAAGAGGTAATCGATCCCTTCTGCTCTGCCTGTCTGTGTGCGTGTGTGATAGGATTCTAAGCGTCGGCCTGTTGTAAGCCATACGGGGAACTCGTCGCTGATTGTCTCCGCGGGGTCTCGGTAATGGACGTTTGAAAAGATGCCGCGCCCGTTAACGAATTCTTCTTCATGGAGCATCGGAGTCCCCGGATGTCCTTTGTGGGGTACGGGCCACTGATATTCGCCTTTCTCAATACGATCCCAATCCAAGCCAGCATAAATCGGTGAAACCCGACAGAGTTCATTAAAAATCGGTTTCGGTTCGTTGAAATCAAAACCTTTAAAACCGAGCCGTTGTGCTATTTGGCAGATAATCCACCAGTCCGGTTTTGCGACACCCGGTGGCGGTACTGCAGCGCGCACCCGTTGGACGCGACGTTCTGTATTCGCGCATACGCCATCCGTTTCACCCCATGCAGTCGCTGGTAGCACGACATCGGCAAGCTCAGCCGTCTCTGTGAGGAAGATATCAACAACAACGAGGTGCTCCAATGAACGGAGTGCATGTTCACAATGCTCTCGATCTGGATCGGAGAGCAACGTGTTTTCACCGTCAATCAGCATCGCATGGATGGTTTCGCCACAAAGTTCTAAAGCGGTTACTTTGGTAATCCCCTTCTCTAAATCGACTTCTCTGCCGTATTCCGCTTTGAACTTCGCCTGATGCTTCGGATCGGTGACGCTCTGGAACCCGGGGTAGTTGTTCGGCAATGCGCCGCTGTCTCCTGCACCTTGGATATTATTTTGACCGCGCATCGGGTTAATACCGGTACCCTCGCGCCCGACGTTACCCGTCATTAAAGCGATGTTACATAGACTCTGCACGTTCTCAACGCCGCAGATATGCTCCGTGATTCCGAGTGTGTAGTAGATAGCACCCTTATTCGCGCGCCCATACCACATCGCAGCGGTTTCAATGTCCTTTGCGGGAACACCGGTAATTGTTTCCGCCCATTCCGGTGTCCACTGACTGATGTGTTCAAAGAACTGGTCAAACCCGGTCGTACGTTTTTCGATGAAGGCCTCGTCAATCAAGCCTTCACGTGCGATGACATGTGCCATTCCGAGGAGCAGCGCGGTATCCGATCCGACGCGAAGCGGTAAGTAGAGATGCGACATCTCTGCCAACCCGATCCGTCTCGGATCCGCGACGATGAGTTTCGCGCCGCGAGCGATCGCCTTCTTAAGTCCGGTCGCTGCAACAGGGTGGCATTCGGTCATATTTGTACCGATACAGAAGATGACTTCCGGTTTCTGCATATCGACGAGCGGGTTAGACATGGCACCACGTCCGATTGTCGCTGCCAGACCGGCAACGGTTGGCGCGTGTCAGGCACGGCTGCAGTTGTCGATGTAGTTGGTACCGAACCCCACACGGATAAACTTTTGCATGAGGTATGCCGCTTCACTCGGTGCGCGTCCAGAGGCGATGCCGTAGACGCTATGCCGCCCGTGTTCGGCATTGACCTTCCGAAACCCGTCAGCGGCTTTGTTGAGTGCGTCCTCCCATGTCGCTTCGTGGAGTTCGCTATCGGCCCCGCGGATGAGCGGCGTTTTCAAACGGTCAGGATGCTGCACGAAGTCGTAAGCGAACTGACCTTTAACACAGAGTGCACCTTGGTTAGCAGGGCCATCCATTGCCGGATGGATACCGACAATCTTCTCGCCCTTCGTCAATATATCAACGGAGCAGCCAACACCGCAATACGGACAGATCGTGCGGGTTTTGTCAGGTATAGCATCCGTCACTTCGTTAGCTGCGCGGAGTGCTTTTTTATCACCGAGTGCCCCGGTCGGACAGGTCTGGATACACTGTCCACAGAAGGTACAAGCAGAATCCTTGAGAAGTCCGTTGAATTCGGTCGTAATCTGTGTATGGAAGCCGCGGTTCATGACGTTGATCGCATGGTCACCCTCTTGTTCAGCACAGACACGGACGCACCGATAGCACGAGATACAGAGTTCGTAATCTCTGAGGATGAACGGGTTGTCGTCATCGGTTTTATTGGTACCGGATTTCGCACCCGTTATTTTTGTCGGGGCAATGTCGTATTTATCTCGAAGATTCGCGAGTTCGCTTGACGCATAGCCGCGCAGGGGGGACACGTCAACCTCACGGTTTTCGCTAACAACCATCTCCAGCAGTGTTTTCCGATATGCCTCTATCGTATCGGTTGCTGTCCGCACGACCATTCCCGGTGTCGCTTTTGTTGTACAGGCAGCGACAGGATTTCGCGCACCTTCTAATTCAACGATGCAAAGTCGGCACCCCCCGAAGGGTTCGAGCCTCGGATCGTAACAGAGCGTTGGAATCTCTTTTTGATGGCGTTCTGCGATTTCAAGAACCGTTTCACCTTCGGAGAAGGTAACTTCGACACCATCAATTTCCATTTCACGTGTCATGGTATATACTCCAAACACAGAATTACATGCTTTTCGGAGACTATTCCGCTTCCTTCACGGTAAAGTCGATTTGCGGCACTTTCAACTCACCCGCAAGGATTTTGGCTTTTGCATCTTCAACGGCTTTTTGGACATTTGCTGGAACCTTATTCTTCAATTTCGGACTGTAGGTAAGGGTGATCGCTTCGTCTGTTAGCATGTTGAACGTATAAACCTGCGGTTTAAACTTGCCGTCCTTGATGAGTTTAGCAATCTGTACAAAAGCGTTCGGTGTAATCACTGCGTTGGCAATCACAGTTGGAGAGATGTCGCTCTTGTCGCGATTCGCCCCGAAGGTATACACCAACTTCCCCTCTTTTTGAGCGAGTTCAGCTGCTTCATAAGCACCAAGTCCGGCAGCGTCGGCATTCGGAAAGATAAAGTCAACACCCTCATTAATCTGTGCAAGTGCGAGTTCCTTGCCTTTACCGATGTCTTCCCAGTTTCCGACGTATACATAGGACACCTCTGCTTCAGGGTTGACACTTTTCGCACCGCCTTCAAATGCCATGAAGGTGCTATTCACAGACGGGATATTCTGTCCGCCCATAACACCGAGTTTATTTGTTTTCGTCATCATCCCTGCCATGATGCCTAACAGGTAGGCAGGTTCTTCAACCCGGAAGTTAACTGGCGAAATATTGTCGGTGATGGTGCCGCCGGAGGAGGTGACAAAAATCGTCTCTGGAAAGTCGGCAGCGACGGCTTTCGCGGGGTCTTGAAACTCGTATCCGTGTCCAAACACTAAATTGTAACCGTCAAGTGCGTAGGAACGGAATTGTTCTTCTTGATCCGATGGGGTTCGTGTTTCGGCGTGGCTGATTTCTGCGCCGAGTTCTTTTTCGATCGCTACGAGACCTTCGTAGGCTAAAGCGTTCCATCCGGCATCGCTAATTGAGCCCGGAAGCAGCATGGCAACCTTAAATTTCTCATGCCCTTTTGCGTCCAGGTCTATATTCGTAACGAGTATGAAGCCGATTGCGAAAAGACATAAAACAGCCCAATAAAATTTTTTAATGTGCATATTTTCCTCCATTGCCTTGTAAAATATACGGATATTATAGCATGTTTGCACCGGAAATGTAAAGCGGGAATTTCGTCTAATGTTAATATTGACTGCTAAGCCATGATGTGATATACTTAACCGAGAGTCAATACCCTATCGTGTCGCGCAATTGAGCCACAATTTAACGTGCTTTACAGTGGAGAAGAGGGGACATGAAACGTTTTGGAACCGAAGGACGCTTGTATCCTGAAGATAACTACATCGTCCCACGCACAAAAGAGACTTCCGATTTCATAGACCGCATCAAGCAGGGCAAATATATTGTCCTTTTTGCGCCGCGCCAGACTGGTAAAACGACCTTCTTCCGATTGGCACTTGACGCACTTACAACTGAGGATTTAACATATTTCCCTATCCAACTGAACTTTGAGGAGTACGAAGACTCCACCGCTGCCGATTTTTACCGGGGGCTCTCCGAAGATATTTGTGATGAAATAGAAACTGTTTTTCAGGGACGTGGAGCGGCACCTTCTGAAGCACTTATAGATTTTTTAGCGAAGGCCGAGATAACTGACCATAGAGCAATGAGAAGGTTCTTTGCCCAACTGGCGCGTCTGCTTGAATTGCACTATGGCATTAAGCAGAAGATTGTACTTCTCATTGATGAGTTTGATGCTATCCCACGGGATGCTGTCACAGGTTTTCTGCGGTCTCTACGTCATATCTATCTTTCCGGTAAAATGCGGTGTCCCCACAGTGTCGGTATTGTCGGAGTCAAGAACATCATTCAACTCAACTACGACAGGTCCATCTCGCCGTTCAATATTCAGGATGAGTTCCATCTACCCAACTTTACACTTGAACAGGTTCAGGAGCTGCTTGGACAGTATACTGAGGAGGTCGGTCAAGGGTTCGCGCCTGAAGTTGTGACATCTATTCACAAGCAGACTGCTGGTCAACCTGTGCTTGTCAATCGGTTGGCACAGATTCTTACGCAGGAGATGGATATCCCGAAAACTGAGACGATTGCTCTGGAGCATTGGACGGTAGCACATACACGACTCCTCCACAATCGGAATACTAATATTGTGCATCTGACAACGAATATCCGAAAAGACGCACGCTTTGAAAAAATCCTTATGAGAATCACTGCCCAGGATGATGGCGTGCCATTCAACCCACACGACGAGATCATAGATGAACTTGCGACTTATGGCGTTATCTCGAAAGGTGCGGACGGTCTCTGTGATGTCGCTAACCCTATTTACTTATATGCTATCCTACAAGCGTTCAAACCGACAGTAAATGGACTGGAGGAAGCGTATTTCCCCGAAGACAATCTTATGGGCTTTCGGACTTATCTGACAGACATCGGACAGATTGCAATGGAGCCGTTGCTTGATAATTTCCGAAACTTTATCACACGTGTCGGTTTTCGGATATTGCAAGTGCCTCAAACCCCGCGGGAGTCTGTTGGTCGGCACCTCCTCCTTAGTTATCTCGATCAGTTTGTTCAAGCGGTGGGTGGTAGTATGTACCTTGAAGTGCACACCGGGCGCGGTCGGATAGACATCCTCATCATGCACAATACCCGAAAATACATTGTCGAAACAAAGATTTGGCGGGGCGAGATCCGTTATCAAGTAGGCAAGCAGCAGCTCGCCGCGTATCTCACATCGGAGGGAGCAACGGAAGGCTACTATGTTGTCTTCGATCATCGCCAAAAACCGGAACCTCGCGTGGAGCGTGAGGAAGTGGTGGGTATGACGATTCGGAGCTATGTGATTCCTGTCGTGCAAGAAGTGCCTTCGTCAATATAAAGGAATCGCAATCACAAATCACACCTATCGAAGAGAGTGACAGCTAATGAGCAAGTTTGAAGTTAAGATAAATGCGAAAACGCATAATCTTGTAAATCCTGATTCAGACAACTATGGCAGAAAACATCCTTGAACTTCGGAATGTTACAAAGACCTTCGGGGAATTCGTCGCTGTTGACAGCGTCGATTTTGCGCTGCAAGCCGGTGAAATCCACGCGATTTTAGGTGAGAACGGCGCGGGTAAGTCCACACTGATGAACCTTATCTATGGACTTTATCAGCCGTCAGACGGACGCATCTATGTTACGGATCGTGAGGGTTGGCGGCATAGGCTGCATGCGAAATCGCCACGTGATGCGATTATTAACGGCATCGGCATGGTGCATCAACACTTTATGCTGATTGAGAATCTCACTGTCGCTGAGAACATCGCGTTGAGTCTTGGACAATTACGGACAGGTAGGAAGGGGGGAAGGATGGGAGAAGGAAATCGCCCTGAATCTTCCAATCTTCCAATCTTCCAATCTTTGAAAAAATTGGGTGCGTTCTGGTTTAAGAAGGAAAATGCTATTGAAATAACGGATGCTCTCTCTGAGCAGTTCGGTTTGACCGTCGATCCGACGGCACTTGTACGTACCCTGTCGGTTGGACTGAAACAGCGGGTCGAAATTTTAAAGGCTCTGGCGGTTGATGCCCGGATTCTCATCCTTGATGAGCCGACGGCTGTCCTGAGTCCGCAAGAGGTGGAAGGCTTCTTTACGATTCTGCGGAATCTCCAAGCCGATGGTCGCGCGATTATCTTCATTAGCCACAAAATGAAAGAAGTGTTAAGCATCAGCGATAGGATAACCGTGTTGAGACGTGGCAAGAAGGTCTATCTCGGTCCGACAGGTGAGCTGACGGCACGCGAACTCGCACGCGAGATGATCGGGGAAGAAATCAACGAGGTTGAACGTTCCGTAGGGGGTGAGTTACCTAACCCCTACGAAAACGGTTCCGCAGATAGTGTGCTGCAACTCGAAAATCTAACGGTGCTCGGTAGTCGAGACGAAATCGCGGTCTCAGATGTCTCGATGGAAACCCATCGCGGTGAAATCGTTGGAATCGCCGGTGTTGATGGCAATGGACAGCGCGAACTCGCTGAGGCGATCATGGGTTTACGACAACATACATCTGGCGCGATAAGCATTTTAGGTGCCAATCCACACGGAACAAAAGCGGTACGGCAACGCGGGGTCGGTTACATCCCGGAAGATAGACAGACGACAGGTATTATTGCATCGTTCTCGGTTACAGAGAACCTCTTGTTGAATGTAACGCATTTGGAGAGGACAGCGCGCTGGAATATCCTCAACGAAACGAAAAAACAAGATATAGCAGAACAGCTCATCACAGCTTACGACATCCGTCCACCTGTCACTAACACTCCCGCTGCTGCGCTCTCTGGCGGCAATCAACAGAAAGTTGTCCTCGCCCGCGAAATTTCGCTCCAACCCGACCTACTTATCGCCGTTAATCCGACACGCGGCTTAGATGTCAACGCGGCGCGGTACGTACACGAAAATTTGCTGGCACAACGCAATAAAAAGAAGTCTGTGCTGCTCATCTCAACGGAGTTAGATGAGGTCTTACTCTTGAGCGATCGACTCTTCGTCATGTCAAGAGGTCAGTTGATTGAAGCGACAGCACAACGTAACGACATTGAAGCACTGGGTTTGTTAATGACCGGAGAAACTGATACAAAACAAAAAACATGATAGCGAAATTAGGCAATATATTAAAAAGAATCAACATTATTCAATGGCTGACGGCACCCGTTATAATTCTGGTGAGTGCTTTTGTCGTTAATGCCGTTGTCATGCTGCTATGCAACTATAACCCTTTAGAAGCGTATCAAGCGGCACTGAGTGGTGCCTTCGGGAACAGTCGGAAATTCGGTGAAACATTGGTGAAAAGCACGCCGTTTCTGATGGCTGGACTTTCCGTGGCGATGGCGTTTCGGTGTGGGATTTGGAACATCGGTGCCGAGGGACAATTTCTGATGGGTGCCTTGGCGGCGACATGGTTTGGCACGAGACTCGCCACACTTTTTCCGGAGAATACGTGGATCGCCGTACCGATATGCCTTCTTCTTTCGATGCTCGCGGGCGGAATATGGGGACTGATCCCTGCAGTCCTCAAGGTGACACGCGGTGTCAACGAAGTCATTAGTACGATTATGCTGAATTACGTCGCTATCCATCTCGTCAGCATGATGATAGACGGTGGCCCGCTACAGGAGGCATCCCAGCGCGGTCCGCAGAGCGACCGGATTGTAGAATGGGTATTCCTGCCTCGACTTTTCCCACCGCATCGGATTCACCTCGGCATTGTTATCGCTGTGGTGTTAGCGATTATCCTGACATTTATCCTTTTTCGGACGGCGTTTGGCTACCAACTCCGAGCAGTTGGTGAGGGTGCAGCTGCAGCGGAGGCAGCAGGTATCTCGATTGTACATAATACACTCCGCGTCTTTTTTATTAGCGGTGCACTCGCGGGCCTCGGCGGCGCGATTGAACTAACAGCACTGACACGTCGGCTCTTTCTCAACTTCTCGCCGGGATATGGCTACACAGCGATTGCTGTCGCTTTGTTGGCAAAACTGAACCCCTTGGTAACGGTTGCTGCTGCGCTGCTGTTTGGCGCGTTGACGACCGGTTCCTATAGTATGCAACGCGAAGTCGGTATCTCTGACAGAGTGACGTTTGTGATACAAGCGACGATCCTCCTATTTGTTATCGGCTACGGTTCTATTCAGCTTTTCCGAAAGCGTGCATCTTCACACTCTTAGGACTCTGTTCATCTGTAAATAGTAGGACTTACGCAGGTTGCTCTTTTGTAGCATAGGCTGTTAGCCTGTGACCTGAGAATGTCTCTGTTTTTTGAGAGTTTACCCGCTAACGGAGCGTCATATCGTCAAAATTGCGTAAGTCCTGAATAGTATCAAATGCACCTTATGAGGGTTGGAATGCTGATGTTTATTAGCTTCCCGGTCATCCCCCGCTAATGAGGGAGTAAAGTTTCTCGCCGATGCTCGCGACAGTTTAAAAAAAGGTGTTGCTTTTATTTTCGGTGTGAGGTATTATAGTCTTATCTGCTGGATAGGAAAGCAAGCACCTGCTTCCTTGTAGGTGTCCTATCCGCCCGCTTGCTTGGGGACAGCAGAGGCAGTGAGAACCAACAATCAGAGCAGACAATTCAGGGACTTATGTACCAATTGTGATATCCGATGAACGAGATTAGAGATGGACACTACACGCTCGGTATCGCCTATCTGAATGCGGAACGGTATGCCGAAGCGATAACGCATTTTCAGCAGGTGGTGGAATTAGACGCGACTTTTATTGAGGGGTACCACGCGCTTGCGCTGGCACACTTTGGTGCGCATCGTTTGAAAGAGGCTAAAGCCGCGGCTTTAGAGGCACTAAAGATTGATACGACGCACGCCCCAACGCTCTCCTTCCTACAGGCACTGGATCCACGCGCGTCCACACCGCAGGTCTCTGTTGTGCCGAGTGAACCTCCCGATGTCGTCGCGACACAGTCTGAAAAAGAAGAGACCGCGCCCTCTGCTGCGACAGCTGTCCCGACGATCCCCGACGATCCGCCTGAACAAGAAACCGTGTCGCCGAAAGTCAATGCTGCCAATGATACCGATATAGACAAGACCCTCGAACGCGGTGTCACATTTTTGGCGAACAAACAATATCTGCAAGCCGAAGAAGCGTTGAAGAAGGTGATAAAAGCCTCACCGAACCATGCGATCGCCCATTACCATCTTGCACAGAGTTACATGGAATCCGGTGCGTTGACAGATGCGAGTGTTGAAGCGGACACAGCGTTACGTCTGAATCCATCCTACGAGCCCGCGCAACAACTCAAAGAAGGCATCCGTTATCTCGCGAACCGAGAAAGACAACGCCGACTTCAAAAGAAACTCATAAGATACTGCGTGCCGGTGGCAGTCGTCGTGCTTGTTGTTTTTCTCGGCTTCCGATATGGTGTTTTCAAAGGGATATTGCCGGCATCGACACCGCCGCAACTTTCGATTGACACGACGCTCGAAGAACCGCAGGAGAAGAACGGGTTCATTGATGTCGGCGAGACTGTCCGTCTGAAGTTGACAATCACGAATAGAGGCGGTGCGGGTAAAAACCTAAAAGTCCGTCTGGTGCCGAAAAGCATTGAGGGCTTACGGTATGCAGCATCTGATAGACCGCTGAACATCGCCAAAGCCGGTTTTGTTACGATGCGTATTTCGATCACTGCGGATAAAGAGGTCCGCACGAAGCGGGTCTCACTGAAAATAGATGTCTTAGATGCGTCTCAGAACGTGCTTGCGACAAAGGTCGAGCATCTGTCTATTCAGTCTAAATAAGGGGGCATGGCTATGAATACGAATCGGGGGCTATGGTATAAAGTTTTACGGGCAAAATATCGCAAATATGCGTTTCGGATTTCTGCGGTTGCTCATATCATCCTATTCATTAGTGTGCCGCTCTTTTTTATTCAAACTGAGCCGCAAGTGCTGGAAGATGAAATCCAAGTAGAACTGATTCGAGAGTTGCCGCGGCAGGTCGTCAAGATAGAACCTGCACCGATACCAAAGAAAGAGATACCTGAACCCAAGATACAAATGCCGAAAAAGAGGGACGTTCAAAAACAAGTGAAGGTCATACAGCCCGAACGATCTATGGAGATAGCAAAAATGTCCGGCGCGGCACCAAAACGGATTGATATTGATGAGTCAGCCGCGGAAGAAATAGATGATGATGCCCCACCGCTGTTAGAGGCACCGGATTTATCCACCGATGCAGATTTGGCATCAACGCCAGCGTCCGTACTCTCTTCTCTTCCGTTGAATACAGGCAACACGCCCGGAAAAAGTTATGGTAGAAGCGAGGGAACCGGTGTGAGATCGTTGAGGAAAGGCACCGGGATAGGGAAAGGGGTAAACATAAAAAAAATAGGCACAGGCACGGCAGACGGTTTGGGTAAAATAGGCGACGGCATCGGGGACGGCAGCTCACTCTTTGGCAACACTATAAAGAACCTTGCTGAAGATATTATAGAAAAAAGTGGCGGGGCCCCCATTGATGTCGTTTTTGTTGTCGATACCAGTGGCTCTATGGAAGACAATATAAAGGCTGTTCCACAACATCTGGGCCAAATGATTGATGTCTACGAAGCATCAGAAAGTGACTATGCCCTTGGGCTTACCCTGTTCACAACACACCAAACAGGGAACGATATTGAGGTACACCAGTTGACAACAAATGTTGACTATATAAAACAGCCGCTCTACGCGATAAAAGCGGGCGGTGGTGAAAACCTATTGGATGCAATCGATCAAACTGTGGAAAAAATGCGGTTCCGCAAAAATACCATCAAACATCTTATCCTCGTCTCAGATGAAGAACGACTCAGAAGTCTACAGGGTCTAACAGCAAGTTCTGTCATCGCACGCTGTCAAAGCAACCAAATTCATGTGAATGTGCTTGGTGTTAACAATCAAGATCACAAACGGCTTGCAAGGGAAACAGGTGGGACATGGCACGCTGTTCCACAAGATACTATTGCGCAAAAAACACCTACACCTATAAGTAATCCGTATACCACCCAGACAATCAGTAAAACAATACTACAAGATGCCGCGAGTATGCCAGTAGACGTTATCCTGTTTATTGATTCCTCTAAAAGTATGGAAGATAAAGTCGCCTACATAACAGGGCAGATAGATTGGTGGATACGCGACTGGGATAATGCTTTTATTGACTATAGAATCGGCGTTGTTCGCTTCCGCGCCAAGCAGACTGTCAATATCGTCAATGTGTTCAAGCCGCCGCAAACTCAAGAGCAGATACACAAGATATTACGGCTCCCGTGTCAAGATGATGAGAACCTCCTTCACGCCGTCGTTGAGGGTGAGCGACGGTTAAAGCGACGCCCGAATGCCAAAACACATTTCATTCTCATCACCGATGAACCGGGCAACCCAAAGGCACCCACAGCAGGCACGATCGGATTACTCAAGGAGCTCCCGGTCGTCGTCTCTGTCATCGGGGCGGGTGATCCTTTTCAAAAAGAGGTGGCTTCACAGACGGGCGGTGTGTATGTCCAAATGCCGAATGCATCGCACAGCACGCCTTATGAGTGATGGTAGTTGTTTTTAGGACACAAACTGGAAGTTTGTGGTACAAAAAAGAGACATTTTCAATTAGAACAGGACTTACGCAATTTTGACGATAGCCAGTTTTTTTCGCGGATATTTCTCGGAAAACACAGCGTTCTTGGGGCACAGACTAACAGTCTATGCTACAAAAGAGCAGCATGCGTAAGTCCTATAGAATTGGTATAACCTAAAAGAAAACCGTTTTTCGACAACGGAGAAAAACGAGCAGAAACCCAATAATTAAAAATTATGTTTGAAGAAATTCTTTCGGCAACGATTCGTGGGGCGACACCGCTCCTACTTGCGGCATTAGGCGAGGTCATTTCCCAACGTGCGGGTGTGCTGAACATCGGCATTGAAGGGATGATGCTCATCGGTGCGTTCTTCGGGATGGTCGGTTCATTTTATACCGCAGAACTAGCAATGATGTTTCCAGCGTGGGCTGGACTTTTGATGTTCGCACCGTGGGCTGGACTTTTGATGGCGGGGATCAGTGGCCTTGCCGCTGCAGCTCTTTTTGCGTTGTTCGCTATCCGACTGCGTGGCGACCAAGTTATCGTCGGTACAGCGATGACACTGCTGGCGTTGGGTTTGACAGAAGTCATCTATCAACGGCTCTTTGGTGTGACAGGCATCGCACAAGGCGTTCCGGCGTTTTCACAGATTGATATCCCACTTCTCTCTAAAATCCCGTTTCTTGGACGTGCGCTGTTTTCACACAATATTCTTGTTTTTATCACATTTCTACTGCTGCCGTGTGTCTATTTTTTCCTCTACCATACACAACTCGGTCTGCGGATCCGTGCGTGTGGTGAACATCCGAAAGCGATTGCGACTGTCGGCTCTAATGTCCTCCGTTTACGGACGCTTTGCCTGTTATTCGCGGGGGCGATGGCAGGTCTGGCAGGCGGCTATCTCTCACTTGCGGATGTCCCGTATTTTACACCCGGTATGACTGTCGGACGCGGGTTCATCGCTTTAGCGATCGTCATCTTTGGGAAATGGCATCCTGTGAAGGCGTGCGGTGCTGCGCTACTCTTCGGACTCGGTTCGGCACTCGATGCGCGGTTCCAAGCGTTGGGCTGGGCGATCCCGTACCAGTTGTGGTTGATGTTACCGTATCTGCTCTGTTTAGCGGTGTTGGCGGGATTTGTCGGACGTGCTGAGGCACCGCTTGCATTGGGGAAACCGCTGGAATAGTTAACAGTTGTTCGTACGCTGCGCTTTCAGTTATCAGGTAAGAGATGTTGTGTTAACCTAACGTCTCTTACTAAAGTTTGGACAATTTCCAGACATAGCACTCCGCTGGAGTGCAAGAATATCTACACCCTATTTCTATAGACATATCACGCCTCTGGCGTGAGGAACGGAAACCTCTAAACCGAGCTCCATATAGACGCAAAGTGTTGAAAGGGAGTCTCTGAAAAATCGAGTTCCTTGCTCCATCGGAGCAACATTGCTTCGCAGTGAGAATAGTCTATTCATTGCGGATCGGCTGCACTCCAGCGGAGTGCTATGTCAAGATGCCTGCGGCGGGAAGCCTAAATATGCTTTTTCGCACTTATGTTTCCGACATCCAAAACGCGTGAAAAAATAAAAAACGTTGGAAAACGCAACGTCCAACCGATATAAATTGTCCAAACTATAGTAACGTCTCTTAACTAACAACCAATAACTGAAAGGCGTACCCGCCGTACTGTTAACTGCGTACTCGCTAAAATATGCTGCCGAGGCGAAAGTGTGCACGTCTGGTGTCCGGTGAGCTGGGAACGTGGACGAGCGGCACAGCATAGTCAACACCGACGGTGAGAGGCCCGAAGTCCAAATAGAGTCCGGCACCCACTGCTGATGGTAACTGTGTTATTGTTCTGAGGTCTTCTAATGAATTCCAGACGTTACCAGCATCGAAAAAGAGTGCCCCACGGAGCAACCAATAGATCGGGAAGCGTAACTCTGTATTAAAAATGAATTGGACATCGCCGCGGTAGGTACCTGTGATATCTTCAGGTCCGAGTGACCGTTCGGCATAACCGCGGACTGTTGTGCCACCGCCAGCCCAGAACCGTTCAAAGGAGATAAGCTCAGCGCGACGGTTTGAACGTAATCCGGTGGTAACACCCAATCGTAGCACTGTTGCTAATACGAAATCTCGGACAAGTCTTTGGTAATACCGGGTATCTGTTGTTGTTTTAATAAAGCTGGTCTCGCCTTGTAGGAAGCCGCCAGCATATTCGAGTGTAATCTCGTTCAACATGCCACCTATCGGATTCAAAGGGCGTACAAGGTTATTGTATGTCCAGGAGAGACGTAGACTGCTCACAGTTGTGGCGAACGGGTTCTGTTCTTCAAAAACACCGATTTCTGGTGAGACGTCTGGCATTGGCGGTAGTACCGATTGGTTCAAATCCCGGTAGCTGTATCGGAAATCTAAGTGGTTTGCTTCCGCTAATCGCCTATTGAGGATGAAACTCGCTTCGAGTGCGCGTACGTTATCGTCCACTTCTAATTTTTTAGCGGATGCTTGTAGGCTACTGCGTATCCGCCAAACCAACCACGGTTGGGTAAGTTTCGCTTCAAGCAGGTATCCCAATTCATCTCGCCACCCCAATCTACCGCGAACGCTTCCCCGAATGTTCCGTTTAAAGAGAAAGTTGCTATGCGTTAATTCCAAGGTCCCGCGCCACCCCTCTGCAAAACTATATCCGAGACTTTCACTATGTGTCCTCGGTTTCTGCTTTTCAACCGTTATTACAACGTCTTTGGTTTTCGGAGTCGGGTGCGGGTTGTCAGTGAGTGCACCATTTACATCAGTTTCAAGTGGCACGGCTACGACCTTGCGAAAGATGCCCAAACTGTAAAGGTTTCGTAATGCCCGGCTTAGTGCCTCTGGTGTCCAGAGGCTGCCCTTCAGATGTGCGACCTCGCGTTCAAGGACATGTTGTTTCACAATGTCGGTATCACCTTGAAAAGAGAATTTTCCGAATGCGACCTGCTCACCTTCCTTCTCCACGGTGAGGTGGAGGATACCGTGTTCAATGACCTGTAGGTCTGTTTCCGCTTGTATAAGTGTATAGCGCGGATTGCTTGCAGTGTCTTGGATGCTCCAACGATTCCCGATATTATTCGCGATGAAAAGTCCGGTGAGGGGGCGGTTGTGTTTTTCAAACTCGTTTTGAATTGCCGAAGGGAGTTGTCCATCCGTAAGCGGTTCCGAAAAATTGCCCGCCACTCGAAAAATCGGCGTTTCCGCTTGAGATATATAAGTGCCATTTACCTCTGCATCAATATAGCCGCGTTCGCGATACACATTCAGGACTGCATTTTGATAGACGGTCTTTTCAAACCTTGCATTCGGTTGCGGAAACGGAAGTTCACTTTCCAAACGTTTTAGTAGCGTAGCTGTATCTATCGATCGATTACCGGTGATGTTGCATCGCTGAATCACCTCTTTGCGGTCCTCATTAATTGAGATGTGTATTACGGCTTCACCGATGCTTTGTCTATTTAGTGGCTGTTTCTCAACATTCGTCTGTATGTCACGATTCGGATAGCCTGCTTTTTCGTATAAAATCCTGAGTCGATGTTCATCTGTATCAAGGTCCTGTGGATCGAAAAAAGGTTTCTGTGTTTGTCTTTGCAGCAGCTTCGCGAGAATGTTGGAAACTTGTAAGTTACGCCTGATGCCGGTTGTCGGTTTGACTGTCATCTCTCGTAGGAGTTCCGCGTCTGAGAAGACACGGTTTCCGGAAAAAGTAACGCTTGCGACTCTGTATTGCGTGCCGGGATTGATCCTAAGTTGGATGCTGGTTTCATTCAGGACCTCCACGGTTGTGTCTTGGTACCCCAAATCTTCAAAATAAGATTTTATCCTTCCTTCCCACATCGCCTGGTTTGCAGCGTTTATCAATTTGGCTATATCTTCTTTGAATGTATCTTGTTGCGATAACGAAAGGTCGCCGACGAAATTGAACCTTACTTCTTTGCCTTCATCAATGCGAAACTGTAGTACGCCGGTTTCATGTATAAAGTTTGATTCGATGCCAGCGGTAGGGTAGTTGCTTTCGCTATAGAGTTTCAGCAGGGCTGCCACATCGGTGTCCACGTCGGATTTGCTATAAATCGGGGAACGTTGGCTACTAAAGTCACAGGCCGCTTTAAGGCGACCTATTGAGATAGCACGATTCCCCTGAATTTGCAATTCACGAATAATAGACGGGGCACCTACATCTATTTGGTAAACTAACGTCCCGTCCTCGGTCAGCACATCGGAGACCGTAATTTGTGGGTCAAAATATCCGTAATCCTCACAGATCCGTTTGATCCGTTTAATATCCGATTTCGCAATTGCGGGGACATACTTCCCTCCGATTTTGGATTTCATGGCATCTTTAATAGCACGTCCGAAGGCTTCGGGGATACCCATGAGTTCGATCGCTTTAATAGATTCAAAGGATGTGAATTGATAGGTTAATATCACGCTGTCTGAGGTCTCTTGTGCATAAACCTGAATTTGGGAATATTGCTGTGTCGCGTAGAGCAGTTTAATGCTCTGTTGGATAGCGTACGGAGATAATTTGGCGCCGACACGTACCGATGCTCGGTTGCTGATAGGCTTGAGTTGTGTTGTTGTCTCGGAGACAAGTAGACCGTCAATGTAATAGACAATTTTTGTGATATAGGTTGCATCAGTTACCAGTTTCCAGTTACGAGTTTCCAGCAAGAGAGCCTCTTCTTCACTGGTTACTGTTAACTGGTTACTGTTAACTTCTTTGCCCGCTGCCCACGCGGACCCTCCTGCGAAAAAACAGAGTAATATAAAAGTTAACAGTACGGATTTCTGCGAAATCCTTTCAGTACGGTTGCTACGCAACCTTTCAGTTATTGGTACAAGAGCCCTCTGTAAGGGTTGGGTAACCCAACCCCTACAAAACTGCGTACTGAAAGGCGTACTCGCCGTACTGTTAACTGCGTACTCGCTAATTGATGTGTGATTTAAGAATGATGTGTACATTGTATTTATCTGTAGTAATCAGCGAGTAGTCGCAACGAAGGCGCGACGGACAAGACCTAACGACGTATTGACCGCGAGAACCCGCGATTAA
>JAJDXV010000006.1 GCA_022823085.1 Candidatus Poribacteria bacterium | reverse complement strand
AAGGAAACATCACCACAGAAGTCTATCAAATGGCGTGTCGACACAAACGCTTCCCAGACCCGCTGAATGTCGTCTGTTTGCTAAAGACCGACGCAAAGACGCAAGAGAAATCGCACGTTTTATTGTTTTCCTCCGATCTGGAGTTGGCGGCTGAAAAGATCATTGATTATTATTCGCTGCGTTTTCAAATCGAGTTCAACTTCCGAGACGCAAAACAGTTTTGGGGGTTAGATGATTTTATGAACGTCAAGGAGATACCGGTCAATAATGCGGCGAACCTGTCCATGTTTATGGTCAATGTTTCAGCGAAACTCCGAGAGATGTTCGGATCCGAACATCCGGGTTATGGTATTTTAGACATCAAAGCACGCTACAGAGGGCGGAAGTATTTACAAGAAACATTAAAAATACTTCCGCAAAAACCTGAAACGATTGTTATTAACAACATCGCTGAACATCTCGGGTCTATCGGTACTATTCATTACACTTCAAACCAAATCAGACCCGGATAAAGTGGCGAAGGTATTGACTAATAAAATATAATTTTATTAGTATGGGAAATCTAAATCTAATTTCCCATACTAATTTATGTTAGTTTGTTGCTTTCTCAAACACAATTCGCATTCTATAGGTCAGACTCCCACTTGATTCTAAAGTAAGTACATATACATATCTATCAGTATTTGTAAAGTCAAATCTTCTTCCAGCGGGCATTAGCAATTCAAGTATATTATAGTCGTAACTCGGCTTGCCAATCTTAATAAGTCCATTCCCGCCTGGAGTAATAGATACAAAAGGTGTCTCTGCTGTACCTTGAATATTAGGCTTATTGACTTCAGGATCTATACCTCTTAGAATTCTTCTTTGATCAGTTTCAGAAAACTTCGAACCGTCTTGCACTGCAATGATATAAGCATGCGTGTTAGGATCAGCTTGTTCAATTATCGTTGCTTCTTCTAAATTTCTAACAAAAGTGGCATGACCAATCCAATCAATATAGCCATACTTATCATACATTTGGATATTGCAAGGCAGAATAATTAATCCATTGCCACTACGATCTCTGTATTTATACTTATCAAAGTCTATTTTAGTTTTTATTCTTAATTGTCCTGATTCAGAATCAACTGAAAATAGATCTGAGTAAATAAATCTACTATGATCTGGATTAGACATTTTAAAATGAATGCCTAGATCTTCTTTTGACATTCCATCTGGATAATCTATAATCCTGTCTGGTATAGGAGAACCTATATTCTCACCTACTTTTATAATCTTGGTATTTCCAGCTTTTCGTCTATCAATCTGCACAATGCCAAATCCAGCAAGAAAAGTGTTGTAGTAATCCCTTAAATCTGATCCCTTTATATCAACTGTATCAGAATTATTATCGTGGTCGCCATCAGGTAAATCAGGATGTTCAAAAATAGAATTCTCAAAATAGCCAGCACGCCATTTAACATTAAACTCTGGTCTATCTATTACGAATATTACCACATCTATTGATGTGGTAAGTTGTTCATCAGATGCTTGAACAGTTACCAACCATGAGTTTGTTTTCTCATAGTCAAAATACTGACCGGATTTTAATTGACCGGTGCTCTTGTTTATACGAAACTTTGAAGCATCAGTTCCCCTAAGTGAGTAGGTGATAGTATCATTGTCTGCGTCTGTCGCACTTATGGGATCGCCTACATTTGTTCCCGGCCTTAGCCTTTCAGCAATTTCTCGCGAAGTAACGCCGTGAAATCCTTGGATGTCCTCAGGATCATCTACGAATACAGGAGGTGAGTTACCTTGTGAATAAACTGAAGATATGCATAAAACGACAACCCATAGTGTAGTAATCAATATTCGGCTTGCAAACTTTTTAACTAACATTTTAAAGCTCCTTTTAAGGTTGAATTTAAACACGAATAACAGACTTGTTGTCCATAACACTTTGAGCCCAGCAATACGTGATAACATGATTCTTATGCCTCCTAGCATGTTACTGCACAAGGGACAATTTTTGTACCCTCGTAAAGTTTATCGCACAAGATTGATACCCTAAAAAAACAGCCGTTACAACAAAGACAGCCCGCATACAATAAAGTGCATGCAGGCGCGAAAAAGAACGCGGTAACAACAAATATCAACGCGGTTGAGTGTAGAACTATAGTGAACAGAATACTTAATTTTTGTTAAGTGGGGGGGGGGGGGGTAAATCGCTGTTAGCTGACAGTTCGCACAGCAGGTTGTGGACGCGCAAGCAAAGTCACAGCGGTTAACGGGATCGCCCGCATACACCCTCAATTTGAGGGGCGGTAAGGATCGTTTTGGCAATGTAAAAAAATTCAGAGGTCCGATCAGCATGTTTATCACCTGATATTCGGTTATAGTTTCAAAAACCTGCGCGTATCGTTTTGTTCACGCTACACATTCTAAACAAATTGGTTTTCAAACTATATAACTATTTCACAAATCCGATTATCTGTAACAGTGAAGTGCCGCCGTTTATTCAATTTATTCAAATACCCATACGTCCGATATTGCGCAGCTAACCGCTCTATTTCCTCTCGTAGGACATCTTCAGACGCGTCGATTTTCGGTTGATAATGGAGCGTGCTCTTGTTAAAACCGAGCACCTCACAGGTCTGTCGCCCTGAAAATCCGTCCGCCCTGAAAAATCCGTCCGCAGCGTCTCAACGATGTGTCGTTGTTTAGACAGAGTCAACTCAACAATGTCAATGCTTTTTTTTCGACTACCAATGCTAGCGTCAACCGTCCAGTGAGCTGTTGAGCTGTTCGAGTTGTGCTATGCGTTCGGGCATCTCGTTAGAGTGTTTATCCGTTGAGGAAACCAACAGAGTGGCTACGTTTTCAACAACTTGCTGCTTCCACTTGGAGAGTTAGTCTTCGCTGAGGTTGTGTCTTTGACACAACTCCGCTTGTGAAGTTTCACCGTGGAGGGCCTCCAAAACGACCTCCGCTTTAAACTCGGGCGTGAATCTTCTTCGTTTTCGTTTCGCCATCGGGTTCTCCTTTCAGTAAGATTGTATTATATCACAACCTTGGTTTAGAGAGTGGTCTAAAAAACCGATGGCAGCACACTCAATCGTTTAATAAATTTTAACAAATATAGGAAAATTTGTCAAGGAAAATTAACTTATTTTTTTTGACGACCCCAAACAAATTCGGAAAACGGTAATTTTCATCTTTATAATCCAACTTGCTACTAACACATTTTGGTGTTTTTGATTGGGTATTTCTGCGTATTTTAACCTCTTTCCCCACCCCAGAGGGGTGATATGTCTATAGTAGGACTTACGCATGCTTCTCTTTTGTAGCATAGACTGTTAGTCTGTGCCTCAAGAACGCTGTGTTTTCCGAGAAATATCCGCGAAAAAAACTGGCTATCGTCAAAATTGCGTAAGTCCTGATTTTGATAAAGATGGCAACATTGAGATACTATTACTTGCAATGAAAGATATTGCCGAAGCGCAAGGCGGAATTGAAGAACTCGTCAGATGGACAAATCTCAGTCCGCAGACGCTCGTCTATCTCCTGAATACCGAGCACCCACCGCAATTGGACAAAGTGCTGGACATTCTCGCCAGGGTAAAAGACTCCGTACAGTTAATGTTCGCACCATGATATCCAAATTCAGGGTCATTCAATTGTAGGTTTTTGGTGTTTGGTGTTGTCCTTTTCGCAGGTGTTAATGCTTTATGTATGTTATGCTTTGTGGCAAATCGCAGAAATTTTCGCAGCATTTCGCAGCATTTCGCAACATTTCGCTAAATTTTCGCACCGGATCCTGGAAAAAACATAAAATCCAATAATTTCTTAAAATTGAATGGCCCTGTATCCAAGTTCGGAAACACTTGACATCCGAAAACAAAAATGCTACACTTTTCCCAAACAAAAACACTTTTCTTCGCAAGGCAACAGTAAAAACGTATCACAGCATCACAAAGGAAGAAAAAAATGGGATTACTTGAATTCAGCTGGGCGACTATCACCCTAATAGACATCGGCGTGCTTAGCGTCAGCGTCCTCGGTTTATGGTGGCTGAAAAACCAAGTGGAGCGATATAAAACTCTCTCTGAAGAATTAGAGAAGCGATATAACACCTTGCACCGTGAACACGAAACGTTGCAGCAGGAACACAACGCCCTGCTGCTCACATACGAAAACTTACAGCAAGAATTTAACAACTTCCAAAGTGCCGCTGACCAACGGTATAACGCCCTACAGCAACAACAAGAAATATTGAAAGAGGAAAACCAGCAAGAATTTAACAACTTTCAAAGTGCCGCTGACCAGCAGTATAACGCCCTACAGCAAGAGTTTAGCAACTTCCAAAGCACCTCCGACCGACGATACAACACCTTGCAAGAAGAATCGGAAGAACGATACAACACTTTACAGGAAGAATGGATAGGACGATACAACACCCTAAAAGCAGAATGGGAAGGACGATACAATGCCCTACAGCAACAACAAGAAATATTGAAAGAGGAAAACGCGACGCTCCGAGCTGCCCTTGATGCTCTCACCAGAGAACACAAGGCACTCCAGACAGCACACGATCGTTTGTCCGGACGACACGCCGAACTCGTCGAAAGAGTGATGCCCGTCTTTGAAATATTGACCCGTGAAAAACTAATGGAAATAAACGCTCGCAATGAAAACTGAATGCGCACGCATTGTTCAATTTTCAAAAGGAGTTTTTTGCCGGTGATCCTAATATTTCCGTTGCTATCCATCCCCAAATTATGCTAAAATGGAATAGCATGAACCAACAGAATCTCAAACACACACATAAAAAACTCCGCGACCTGCTCGGAACACGTTTCAGCACAGACGACACCATCCGGGACGCACACGCACGCGATGCCTCCTACCACCGAGGCGCGCTCCCTGATGCCGTCGTATTTCCGAAAACCAACGCTGAAGTCGCCGAAATCGTCAAAATCTGCGCGAAACATAAGATACCGATCATCCCCTACGGCACAGGCACCGGCGTTGAAGGCGCAGTCGTTGCAACCGAAGGCGCGCTCTGTATCGCACTCAACGAAATGAACCGCATCCTGCGTGTCAACCGAGACGACAGGGATACCACCGTCCAAGCAGGCGTGACACGTTTACAATTGAACACACACCTTGAAAATATCGGCACGCAACTCCATTTCCCTGTCGATCCGGGGGCAGACGCTTCACTCGGTGGGATGGTCGCAACCCGCGCATCCGGTACGAGTGCTGTCCGATACGGCACAATGCTCGATAACGTGCTCGGCTTGACAGTCGTCACCGCCGACGGTTCTATCGTCCAGACCGGTGGCAGAGCCAGAAAATCCGCCGCAGGCTACGACCTCACCCGTCTCTTCATCGGTTCGGAAGGCACACTCGGAATTATCACCGAAATCACGCTCAAATTGACACGCCTACCCGAAGCCGTCGCCGCCGCTGTCTGCGCTTTTCCGAGCATCGCCGCCGCAGTAGACACCGTTATCAGAATGATGAACACAGGTATCAGCATCGCACGCATTGAACTGTTAGATGAACTTCAGATGGATGCCGTCAACAAATATGCTGGATTAGATTACGAAGTCGCACCGACGCTTTTCCTTGAGTTCCACGGGGCCGAACACACCGTCGCAGAGAGTTCCGAGATCGCCGGTAAAATCGCAGCCCGACACGGTAGCGGCGATTTCCGATGGGCAACGGACGAAACCGAACGTAAACGCCTCTGGCAGGCGCGATACGATAGCTACTACGCCGCACTCAACCGCCGTCCCGGTTCTGTCGGTTATGTCACCGATGTCTGTGTCCCGATCTCCCGGCTCGCGGAATGTATCGAGAGAACGAAAGCGCGCCTCGCGACATCAGACCTCGAACCGTCAATCCTCGGACACGTCGGCGACGGCAACTTTCATGTCGTCTTCCCGCTTGAACCCGATAACGCCGACGAATTAGCAGAGGCGCAACGGCTCAGCCACGAAATTGTAGACATCGCCTTAGAAATGGACGGCACCTGCACCGGTGAACACGGTGTCGGCATCGGTAAACGCAAAGCATTGGAGAAGGAACACGGAGAGGCAGTCGACCTGATGCGCGCCATCAAACACGCTTTGGATCCGCTCAACTTAATGAACCCCGGCAAGATTTTCTCATAGGTTCTAATTGGAGAGGCATCTTATGAAAAACCTAATCTGCATAGGCATGTTGCTATTTTTCGCGACACCTGTCTTTTCAGAACTCAGCGATTCGGATCTTCAACGCATCCGAGAAATCGTCCAGAGCACTGTAGCCGCTGAAGGAAAGCAGATACGCGCGGAAATGAACGCAGCAATAGAGGCATCTGAATCGTCGTAGTCTACAGTTTTGTGGCTCGATATCTAAAACAAAGCATGCAAAACAGATGGAAAATCTTCATCACCGACTATGTATGGGCATCTATTGAACCCGAACGACAAGTCCTCGCCGAAATCGGTGCAGAACTCATCGCCGCGGAAACTGGTGACCCAGCAGAACTTCAAACGCTTGCACCGATGATGGACGGTATCCTCACCTGTTGGAATCCAGTGCGTGAACCGGTTATCGCCGCCGCAAAGAGGTGTCAGGTCATCGCACGCTACGGCATCGGGTTGGACAACATTGATGTCGAAGCCGCCACTGCACACGGCATCGTTGTCACGAATGTCCCTGCCTACTGTATCGACGAAGTGTCCGACCACGCCATGGGACTCCTGCTGGCGTGTGTGAGGAAAATTCCACGCTTTGATCGCGCCGTCAGAAACGGCGTCTGGGACCAGAACATCGGACCAGAGATGCATAGAATCCGAGGCAAGACACTCGGCATCGTCGGGTTCGGACAGATTGGGCAAGCGATGATCCCGAAAGCGAAGGCGTTCGGGCTTACAATCAACGTCTGCTCGCCGCGCACGGATCCCGAACGTATTCGGCAACACGGCGCACAGAAGGTCTCGTTTCAAGAACTCCTTGCAACGTCTGACTTCATCACGATCCACGCGCCGTTAACAGCGGAAACAGAATCTATGTTCAGCGTCGCCGAATTCCGTGCAATGAAACCGACAGCGCTCTTAATCAACACGGCGCGTGGTGGTATCGTAGACACATCTGCACTCACGGCTGCACTTCTAAACGGAGACATCGCCGGTGCAGGTTTAGATGTGCTGGAAACCGAACCCCCTGAATCCGACACTGAACTAATAACGCTTGAAAACGTCGTCGTTACACCGCACGCCGCGTTTATCTCCGAAGACGCAATCCTTGAACTCGAGGTCACCGCTGCGAAATGTGTAGCACAAGTGCTGACCGGACAACTGCCCGAATCCGTTGTTAATCCATCGGTCTTGAAGCAACCAAACCTCCGCGCAAATTTCTGATGATAGACTTCTGCGTGGGTTTGATAATTAAAAAACTGTTAAATCCGAAATGTAGCCTGCAACAACGGCGCAGGCGGATGTAGGGAGATGAATATGAAACCCCAGAACCACCTAAACGAACCGCAAGGTATAATTAAATTGCCTGACGCAACCGGACATTTTGGACAATTTGGAGGCAGATACGTCCCCGAAACCCTAATGCCCGCGCTCTTAGAGCTCGAAGACGCATACAACCAACTCAAAGATAACACCGATTTCCAAGAAGAATTCCGCTATTACCTCCGAGAATACGTCGGACGACCGAATCCGCTCTATTATGCGGAACGTCTCACGGAAACCCTCGGCGGCGCGAAGATATACCTCAAACGCGAAGACCTTAACCATACAGGCGCGCATAAGATTAACAGTGCCATCGGTCAAATCCTCCTCGCACGATGGATGGGCAAAAAACGGATTATCGCTGAAACCGGTGCCGGACAACACGGGGTCGCAACAGCCACCGTCGCCGCAAAATTTGATATGGAGTGCGAAGTCTATATGGGTGAAGAAGACATAGAACGACAGGCACTCAATGTCTTCAGGATGCAGTTGATGGGAACAAAAGTCGTACCCGTTAATTCCGGTTCCCGGACGCTCAAAGATGCCATCAACGCCTGCTTCCGGGATTGGGTCACGAACGTTCGCACGACGTATCTGCTGCTCGGTTCGGTCGTCGGCGCACACCCGTATCCGATGATCGTCAGAGATTTTCAAGCCGTCATCGGCGACGAGGCGAGAGCACAAATCTTGGAACAAGAAGGCAAGTTGCCGGATTGTGTCGTCGCTTGTGTCGGTGGTGGCAGCAATTCGCTCGGTATGTTCTACCCGTTCTATGCCGATGAATCCGTCCGAATGATCGGCGTAGAAGCCGCCGGTGAAAGCATCCGTAGCGGACGACACGCCGCACCACTCACGGCAGGCAGCGTCGGTGTCTTTCACGGCGCTAAGTGCTATCTCTTACAAGAAGAGGACGGACAGATAACCCCTGCACACTCTATCTCTGCCGGGTTAGACTACCCCGGTGTCGGACCAGAACACAGTTATTACCGCGAAACCGGTAGAGCGGAATACGTCCCGATCACCGATGCAGAGGCAGTAGAAGGCTTCCAACTGTTATCGGAGACAGAGGGTATCATCCCTGCACTCGAATCCGCACACGCCATCGCCTATCTGCGAGAACTCGCACCGAAACTCGGTAAAGAGAAGGTCATCGTCGTATGCCTTTCCGGTAGAGGCGATAAGGATGTCTATACCATCGCAAAAGAATTAGGCATCAGCCTCTAATCTTGTCCAAATCCATCTCGTGCGCTGTCATTCACAGAACGCCTGACGTGAGCATGTACAAAAAATTGCTATTTAGATACTTATGTGGTATAATGGATTTATTCGGAATTCCAACGACCTTAGTGCTGCCAATAAGGAGTTAGTATGGCAACCGGAATACAAACTGCTCAAGATATATGGCCCCAACTATCTTCTGTTGTATTCGTTCCGCGAACAGAAAGCGACTATCAGCAACTTTCAATTCTACAGGACGAGTTAATAAACCTCATCGGTGAAAATGAAAATCACCCTTTGATGTCATTGATGGAAGTCGTTGGAGCACTCCTGGAAAAATATGAATCAGAGCAAGAGGCATCGGAACGAGAAGCTTGGTCCAGCCTCTCCATGCAAATGCTCGCGCGAGCTTATGGAGAAGACGAACCTCAGTACACAACAGATATGCTCAAATGGGTAAACCCAGACTATGAAGGAAAGTGATGTCATTCTTGCTCCATTATCTCAGGTTGATGAAGAACTAAAGTATAGGCCTGCAATCGTTCTGCGAGAAATGCCAATACCGTACCAAGATATCCTTGTTTGTGGTGTGAGTACAAACTTAAGGCAGTACGTCCGCGGGTTTGATGATATTATTTCACCGACTGATGTCGATTTCATATTAAGCAGCTTACACTCGGAATCTTTAATTCGGCTTAGTTTTCTGGCTGTTATCCCGCGTCGACTTGTACGTGGTACAATCGGTAGTATTTCAGAAGAACGACACAAACGTTTGTTGCGTAGGCTAGTAGTCTATCCACTTTGATTTTGTGATAAAGTTTTTTGACTTTTTGCGGGTTTTATGGTAGACTCTAAGTTCTATCTATATCTCCTATCAGAGAGGACACGCATGAAAAAGAATAAAAAATATCAAGTTGAACTCACT
>JAJDXV010000008.1 GCA_022823085.1 Candidatus Poribacteria bacterium | reverse complement strand
ATTGACTATTCGTCTTAAAAGTGCCACCATTTTTGAACTATGCCCGGTTCGGTTGGAATGCAGATCGCATTTGGGTGAGTACACCGCGATGCACTTCGCATCTGGGCGTGTACGCCGCAAAAACCGAACCTACCGGGCCTGGGTAGCCGGTGTACGGTTAATGGAATATAAACTTTTAGAAATGGTATTAGGACTTACGCATGATGCTCTTTTGTAGCACGATGCACTTCGCATCTGGGCGAGTACGCCGCAAAACTTTCCAGTTTGTGCTATCAGAACGCCGTAAACTTGATGGAACAGGGACAGTCTGCTAATCTTTATATGCGTTTCTTATAGCAGTTCCTGCGACTATACCGATTCCCACGAGAAACACTGCAAATGCCAGAATTGGTGCCCACTCCATTACAATTCCTCCAAATCATTAATTTTTCGATATGCGACATTGTTAACCCAAACAATTGCAAATGTAACCAAAAATGCACCGATTACACCTGCTATAACAAGAAACGGATCGGCTTTTCGGTGATTCTGAGCCAACCATGCGACTAAGGAAATGTCCGCGGCAATTAAAATAGCAAAGATCACTTTCAACCAGCCAATTTCTTCCTTAACCTTATCCAGATGCGCCATAAATTAACGTCTCCATGTAGTATACCGTCAAACGGAGTTTTCGTGCCATAAAAAATCATTTGCGGTGCAAGATTGATACCTTATCCATACGCCATTTCAGGGTGTTTACCGAGGCCGCGGCGGAGGCGTTCATCTGTTCTTTCGCCATATTTCTGAGTCCTACAGGACTTACGCACTTTTGGCTATAGGTGGCTCTGTCAGATGAAATTCTTCTGAAAACACAGCGTTCTTGCGTCACAATCTAACAGATTGTGGTACAAAAGAGCGATATGCGTAAGTCCTATCCTATTCGTATGCCTTGACAACCAGTGGGAGCGTCTCACGTTGTTTACCGAGTTCCGCACGAACACCGTTCGGATTCAAGACCGTAACGGTTCCGGTAACATCGTGAAGTGGAAGATCGCTTTCTCGTTGTGTGAACTCGACTGCGGGACGGTCGTAGCTGTCTTCAACAAAGCAGTTAATGAAGTCGATGCCGCCCATGGTTTGGACGATGTTCGTTTGCGGCAGCGATAACGCAATCGGGGACCACTCGCCGCCGAACTGACGATCACTGGCGGCGTTGATGACACTGCAATTCGTGAAGGTCACCCGCGCACCTTTTGCCGATTTCTCCTGTACCTTGATGCCGAAACCGACAGTGCTTTCAACCGTGCAGTTATCGAATTCGATGCTGCCCCCCGGGCCAGCGTCTCTAATCTTCGACACGCGGATCCCTGTTCCGTGTTTACTACTGATGTAGCAATTTTCAAAACGCATCGTCACGTCGTCGGATTCGTCCGTGGTATGTGCGAGGAAAATTTCGATACCGTCGCCAGCGTTATCCATAAATTTACACCCGGAGAAGACCACGTTCTTTATGCGTTGTTCGCTTTTGTCGGGTTCGATGTCTACGCCGGAGCAAGGCGGCGTCCCCCATGTATTGGAGAACGAGCAGTTATCGACTTTGAGGTTTTCGGCACTGATGATACTGATGCCTTGTCGATAGTGGTTATTGCAGACGATGTCGCGTAGGTGGACATCTTCAGAGTAAGATCGTTCTTTGCTGCCGTTGACGTAGATACCGTCTCCACCGCTATCTTCGAGGGTTAAGCCCGCGACGGTTACGTTTTTAGAGCCTCGAATCGCGAGCGTCATCCGCCATTCTGCCTTCTCGTAGGGGCCGTACCATCGGTTCCACCCCATCTGTTCGAGCACAAGTCCGGTGATATAGTCCTGTTTCCACATACGGAAAGTCGCACCGTATCCTCGGATGGTGAGATTCTCAACATCTTGTGCAGTGAACAGAGAGTCGCCTCTACCGCGGTATTCGCCGCGTTTTGCAGAGACGACCGTTCCGGGTTCAAAGATTAACTCCTGATTCCCGGCAAGTCTGATAGGTCGAACGATCCAATCGGCGCGCATATTCGGAACGACCAGCCGCTTCGCGCCGGAGTCGATCGCTGCTTGTAGGGTCTCTGTCGCGTCTTCTGGGTTGAACCCCCACCATGCGGCGTTAGCAACTGAACTTTTCCCAGACTGAACGTCCGCAATCGCTTCAGCATTTTTCACAGTGTCACCTCAACTTGTTCAATATCGCGAAAGTTGGGTTTCGCTACGCTCAACCCAACCTACGCGTTTCAATCCAATCAATCTACGATGCAAATGTCTTCTCATCGTCAAGGAGCATCAGCGCGAACCACGTATTGATGTCTGTTCGCTCTGGGGCAATCTTATTAATCATGCTTGCCATTAAGGCTTTGTAGCGTTCATTTGTGGGTCCCATCTGCGTCATCTGATCGTTATATGCTGCAATATCGGCTTCGCTTTTCGGGTGGTCTGCCTTCAACCACGCTTCCACTTCTGCATCGGTTGATAGCGTTGCAAGTTTCTCAGCGAATTCTGCAGCAGAGACACCGAGGAATGTAAGCGTCGCTCGATCAATCCCGGAATCCTCACCGTAAAAATAGGCACCGAGTGTATTGCTGTTAGAAGCGCGTCCCTTGTCAATCAACCGGGCGAGTTGAACCATTCCGTAAACATCGGTGTTGTATGGACTCCGCGGTGCGCGGCGGTTGAGGTCTATGATGCCGAAACTCAATTGATCGTCGAGGTCCTGGAGTGCGACCCAGGTTGTGATGTCGGTGCGGGTCGGATCGATTTCTTGGCGGCGTGCGTTAAACCGTTCTTGGGACGTTTCATTGGGTGCATAGTTTATCAACGTCTCGTTGAACGCGTCAATTTCGTCCTGCGATTTTCCGCAGTTTTCCAGCACCCATGCGCCGATTTCGAGATCGTTTGGGTTATTCACAGCTGCCTCTTGAAAATCTGCGGCTGAAATACCGAGGAAAGTCAGGATACGGACATCTTGTCCGGAATCGTCGCCGTAAATGTATTCCCCGATTTTCCCTGTGCGTCCTGCGCGTGCTTTATCTGCCATCCGTGCGACACCGCAGATACCAGCGACATCTTTTGCGCGTGCGCTGCGCGGTGGACCGGTGGTGAGATCAACCTGCCAGAAACTGCCCCAATCGTCGAGCTCCATCGACTGTAAGACGGTTGTGATGTCAGTTCTACCCGGGGCGTAGCGAGCGAGCCGATCTTTCAAGCGTTGTTTGTGTGCTTCGGTATCGGGCAGATGCGTCAGTTCAGTGTCATTAAACTCGGCGATTTCTGCTGCACTCTTTTCACTTGTTTCAAGCACCCAGTTTCCGAGTGCGGTATCGTCGTGTGCGCCAGCGGCTTCGGCATAAGCGTCGGCTGAGATTCCCAAGAACGCTAAGACGCGCTGATCCAGACCGGAGTTTTCACCGTAGACATACTCGCCGAGGGTTTCGTTATTAGAGGCGCGTGCTTTGTCTGTCATTCGTGCTGCCCCGACAATCCCAGCGACCGCAAGGTTTGAGGGACGACGTGGCGGTTGACGTGTCAAATCCATAGTTAAAATATTCCTTCCAAATTCAAAAATCTTGTATCGGTCTTTTGAGAACATTCTATGCATATTCTGAGCGGTTGTCAAGAAAAAAAGAATGCAGAACTGAACGTCGAAAACGGCGAGGTTGCTCTTGACATTTTTCTCCGAAAATGTTATATTCATTGAAAATTGTATGGAGGAATGTAATGGGATTCCCTGTTTACGATTACCGCACAGATGTTCGCAATGTGTTGGTGACACCGCAAATCCGTTCACGATTTTTGAAGATGGAGCCTGGGCAGAGTGCTCAACTCCATAGCCACGACTTAGGACACGAGATTTTCCTTATTCTCGAAGGGCGTGTCGAATTTGAGATTGATGGTGAAACTGAAGAGTTAGGACCGGGGCAGATGTGTATCGCGTTGGCAGATCAGCCGCACACGGTACGTGTGCTCGGCGATGAACCGATGACGATGTATCTCTCCGTTACACCACATATCCATCCGACGCATACCCCGCGTTCGGAGGATGGCGAACGACTGCCTCACAATTTTACACCGGCGCGCGCTTACGATGTCGAACCGGATACGCAGGTATCCGTTGCGGAACTCGTTACGCGTCAGGTACATGCAGCGCAGCTGCTTCAGGAACTGGCGCAAGCGTGTGCCTCTGTCCAACAAGAGATGGGTCATCAACTCAAAACCGCGCTTGCCGAAGGAGACACAGATGCCGCAGTCGCAGCGCGCAAAGCGATGTGGGAAGCACTCTATCCAGTTTACAAGGCGACTGCTGAATTAGGCGATGTCTGGAACGCACTTGCACCACGGATAGATCAGTAGTCTATTTTTAATTTGTTTTATTTTTACGTTTGTGATATACTTATAAAATAGCGATAAGGTACGTTCATCTAATTGACACGAATTGTCCAATCTAAACTGAAACCCCATTTGATTTGACAACGTTTTAACGTTAGGATAAACTTACCTTTTACACAAGTTCTCGTTTAAGCGAACCACCTCTGCACCTATAAGAAAAATATTATTTTTGAGGATAGTCTACATTCGCGAACGAGGAAGCGACCTCTATACCGAAAGGTAGAGAAAAAGTCAAAAGATTTAATGATTATGAAGGAGTGTCTTATGAAAGACCAGCTTTTTAATAGGAAAGTCCTGTTTTCCTTATTAGCTGTTGTAATGTGTTTAGGGTTTACAGCCATGAGTTACGGTCAAGCCGTTGTCTCTGTGGACCCCGCTGAAGTCGAATCCCCTGCAGCTGGGGAAGAACTTATGATCAGCATTAACATAATGGGTGGTGAAGGTGTATTAGGATATGAAATTGACATATCCTATGATCCGACTGCACTTAGTTTTGTTGGAAGCGCGAACGCGGATTATCTGCCTGCCGGTGCATTTGCGACACCAGCTATAGAATCTGAGGGTGGTGTCAAAATCTCGGCGGCATCGCTGGCAGGTGCTGCCCCGGATGCAGATGGCACACTCGCTACGGTAACGTTTGAAGTCGTTGAGGCGAAAGCATCTACGATCAGTATAGCGAAAATTATTCTCGCTGGTGCCAATGATACTGAGTTAGAATCCACAACTGCAGATGGCATGGTAACTGCCCCTGCTGCTGCTGATGGTGATGGTGAAACCACTGATGATGGTGAAGGTGAAACCACTGATGATGGTGAAGGTGAAACCGCTGATGATGGTGAAGGTGAAACCGCTGATGATGGTGAAGGTGAAACCGCTGATGATGGTGAAGGTGAAACCGCTGATGATGGTGAAGGCGAAACCGCTGATGATGGTGAAGGTGAAACCGCTGATGATGGTGAAGGCGAAACCGCTGATGATGGTGAAGGTGAAACCGCCGCTGAAATGCCTAAGAGTCAGATGTTCGAGATTACCCTTACGAACCTGACGGAGGGTGTACACGGTGAGAGTGGACAAACGTTCTCCCCGGCGATTTTCGCAGCACACCCTGCCGACGTTAAACTCGCCGTAGTCGGTGAACCCGCGAATGAAGCGATTGTCATGCTTGCTGAAGGTGGAAATACCGCAGGGCTTGAAGCACTCGCAGCGGCTGCTGGCGCGGATGTCCAGATCGCTATGAATGCGGATATGACGCGTCGGTATACGATGCCGGGTCAATCTTCGACGGTAACTGTAACTGCTACTATGGTGAATTCTTCGCTCTCTGTCGGATCCATGTTGGTCTCAACGAACGATGCGTTCATCGCTGCTATTGACGTTCCCCTCTTTGATGCAGACGGTATGCCCGTTACCGCAACTATTGAACTGATGGCTTACGATGCGGGTAGTGAAGATAACACAGAGATGCATACCGATATTCCGGGACCCCTCGGTTTGGATGCCGAAGTGGATCCGCCAGGCAGTAACGCACGTGTTCCGACAGAAGGTGGCGTGATTGCGGCGCACCCAGGGATCCAAGGTGGTGCTGATGTCAGTGAAGCGTTTGCATGGGCAGAACCGATAGCAACGCTCACGATCACACCGGTCGAAGCACCTGCAGAACCGATGCCGGAACCAACACCGGAACCAACACCGGAGCCGGCAGGTCCTGGTTTCGATGTCACGCTTGCATCCGGTTTGAACATGATCTCTATTCCGCTGATGCCGGAAGCACCTTATACCGCAAAATCATTAGCAGAGATGCTCGGCGCAACCGTTGTCATCCAACTGGATGCTGCAACCCAAAGTTTCGTCGGTTACACGGTCGCTGATGAAGGTGACGGCTTCGGTATTGAGGGTGGTGTGGGTTATATCGTCAACACACCTGCTGGTGGCATGGTGAAGTTCACCGGTAGCGCATGGGACAACCAGCCTGAACCGGAACCCGCTCCAGAAGAACCACCGATTGTTGACGCTGATGCCGATGCCGATGCTGGTGATGCCGATGCTGGTGAAAATGGTGCACCCGCTGCACCCGCACTTTCAACCTTCAAGAGTGCATGGGCGTTCATCGTTACCAGCGATATCCAAGGCATGCATACGGGTACGGCTTACACGCTCGTCGCTGAGAACCTCCGAACTGGCACCATTGCTACGGAGAATGTTACGAGTGCTACGAGACGTTCCTCTGCTGTCTGGGCAGACTTGAACCGTAAAAGCGTCGTCGAAGCCGGCGATAAACTCGAAATCTCGCTCTACGACGAGCGCGGTACTGTTGTCTCCGGTCCCTTCCAACGCACAGTCACAACTGCTGACATCCGCAACGCTTTCTTGAGCCTGCAACTGAATGTTGGCGATGTGCAGCCGAAGGACACAATCCTTGCGCAGAACTACCCGAATCCGTTCAACCCAGAAACGTGGATTCCGTACCAGCTGAGTCAACCGACTGAAGTTACGATCAGCATCCACAACGTCGCGGGTCAATTGGTTCGGACGTTAGAGTTAGGCTTGCAGCCTGTAGGTTCCTATATGACACCTGCAACTGCGGCGTATTGGGATGGTAAGAACGCTGTCGGTGAGCGCGTAGCAAGTGGTATCTACTTCTACACACTCCAGACGGCTGACTTCGCTGCAACGCGACGGATGGTTATCCTGAAGTAGGACACGCAGCGAAAACGCTTTTTGGCAAGACTGACAAGCCAAAACGTGCTATTAAAAAATAAAACGCCCCGACTTGCCGGTTCAGCTAACCGCGAATCAACGCCGATTAGCAGTCGGCGTTGGGGCGTTTTTTAGTATACATAAAGGAGAATACATTTGAATTATTTAAAAAACACCTTACCGCTTTGCGGTGTGCTTCTTTTACTTTTCGCTGTAAGTACTGGCAGTGCGTTCGCTTTCTCTGCCGGTCCGCCGAACGAGGTAACAGGTGCTCCTAACGAAAACACTTGTGTCCAATGCCACACTGACAATGCGCTTAATGTTTCAGGAGGAGAACTGATGTTAACCGTCCCTGAAACCTACGAACCGAACGAAGTCTATACGATTGTTGTCAATCTATCGCGCACTGGACAGAGTCGTTGGGGGTTTGAGATGACTGCGCTGGGTGCCGATGGTGCACGCGCTGGTTCATTTGAAGTTGATGATGCAGGAAATACGCAGCTATCGGAAGCAAACAGTAAACAGTACATTAAACATACTTCTATTGGAACCGCTCAAGGCACAACCGACGAGCACAGTTGGGAGTTTCAGTGGACTGCCCCTGATGCAGATATCGGACCCATTGCCTTCTATGCCGCCGGAAACGCTTCTAACGGGAATTTCAATCCAATAGATGATTTTATCTACACAGCAGACTCGGAATCGACTCCTGCTATTCCTGTAGAGCCTGGTATCAATTTTATAGGGGATGTAGAGCAGACAACAACGGACGCTGAGACCGGTGTGACTTATACCTTTCAACTGACGAATGAAGGCAACACGGCAGATACATTCACTTTGGAGGTATCAGCGTCTGCTGCTGCACTTGAAGCAGGACTGATGGGTAGCGTCAGTATGGAGATGGTAACCCTGGAAGCAGGGGCGACGCAGGAAATCACGTTTAAGGTCGTTGGAAACGCTGCAACTCCGCCCGGTGCTTATGACATTGATGTTATCGCAATTTCTGGTATAGATGAACATATCCGTTCAAATTTGTTGACAACAACCACGATAGAGATGCCAACGCCACCGCCGCCACCACCACCGCCGCCAACACCCTGGGATGTTAACGACGATGGCACTGTTAATATTCAGGATTTAGTGCTTGTTGCTGCGCAATTTGGTGAGTCTGGAGAAGACCTTACGGGTGATTTGAACGGGGATGGCATAGTGAATATTCAAGATTTAGTCATTGTCGCATCACATTTTGGTGAAGACACGAGCAATTAGCCAACGTAAAAAGGCTACCATGGGCTTGACCCGTTGTAGCCTTTTATACCGTGTAAAATCGAACAGTTTTGAAATACTACCTGAATTTAGGAGTGTCTGGAAATTCTGAGGAGCACGTTAATCCAAACGACAGATAGGACAACAAGGAAGCTCATCTGTATTTTCCTCTCTTCGTTTTTATATTTTGATTAGGACTTACGCACTTTTGAGAATAAGTGGTTCTGTTAGATGAAATGTTTCTGAAAACACAGCGTTCTTGTGTCACAAACTAACAGTTTGTGGTACGAAAGAGTGTGCTGCGTAAGTCCTGTTGATAAAATATAAAATATGACTACGCGCTTTGTAATACGCAATCTCTGACGGAAGGTTACAAAAAAATTGCGTTCACGGAAAATTTAAGGCGTATTACGCCGTTTATTTGATAGTTTACTTGATAATTGTCGTTTCGGTTTATCGACTTATCGCCACTTGTATGACTCTATAGCGTGGCAGAAATATAGGAAGTAAAGAACATGGGAACCTCTAAATATCGCGTCGGAATTATCGGGTGTGGTGGTATCGCGAATGCTCACGCCCGCGGCTATCAAGGCGTTGAAGAGACAGAGATCGTCGCACTTGCGGATCCGGTTCAAGTTGCGCTGGACAAATTCGCGGGGACTTACGATGTCCCTGCTGAAAATTGCTACTTGGATGCGCGTGAGATGTTGGATAACGAAGACCTTGATATTGTCAGCGTTGCGACATGGCATAAACTCCACGCCCCTATGACGATTGCTGCATGTGCGCGAAGTCCAAAAGCAATCCTCTGTGAAAAACCGATGGGTGTGAGTGTCGGCGAATGCGATGAAATGTTGATCGCCGCGAGACGGAACGATGTGAAGATCGTCATAGGTCACCAACGTCGGTTTAATTCTGCGTGGACGGATGCCCGAAATCTGATCGCTGAGGGGGCGATTGGTGAACCGAGACAGGTCATCTGCCACGGCGGACAAGGGTTATTGAATGACTGTTCACACCTGTTTGATATGATGCGTTACGTCCTCGGTGATCCGGAGCCGGAGTGGGTTATCGGGAACGTTGAGCGTAAAACCGAGCGTTATGAGCGTGACATCCAGATTGAGGATAGGAGTGCTGGGATCGTCGGTTTCGCAGGCGGTTGTATCGGCATGCTTATGCAAGAGATCGGTAGACCGAATTATCAGGGCGGTATCGTTTACGGGTCAGACGGTATCGCGGATGTAACCGAGGCGCGTGTCCGACTTCTCAACAATAAGGCGAAAGATTGGGAGGAACGTCCGTCTGATGGTATAAACCAGCACGTCGCGCAAGCCGCTGAACTTGTCTCGTGGATCGAAGGCGGGGCAGAACACCGTGGTGAAGCTAAACACGGACGTGCCGCTGTTGAGATTATTATGGGAATCTACGAATCGGCGCGTATGCACGAGGTCGTTCAATTTCCGTTACGAACGCACGCGAATCCGCTTGATTTGATGATTGAGAACGGGGATCTACCTATCGAACGTCCGGGACGTTATGATATCCGAGCGTTCTTGTTGCGCGGCGAATCCATGAAACCGGAGTAAATAGTTTCCAGTCACCAGTCACCAGTGGCCAGTAACCAGTCAAGAGACTTCTTTTCTGGTAACTGTTAACTGGTAACCGGGCACTGATACGCTGACAACTATCAGGACTTACGCAATTTTGACGACAGCCAGTTTTTTTCGCAGATATTTCTCGGAAAACACAGCGTTCTTGGGGCACAGACTAACAGTCTATGCTACAAAAGAGAAGCATGCGTAAGTCCTAAACTATTAAAGAACCTATGCAAATTACACAAGGTATTAACGTCGGTTTAGCAGCACTGCTGCGTAATAAGTTGCGTTCCGTGTTGACAACACTCGGTATTATCATCGGTATCGCCGCCGTCGTCGCTGTTGTTTCGGTCGGCGGTGGTGCCGAACACCTCATACGCGTTGAGTTGGAACGGATCGGTGGTGCAGGCATGATCATCTGTTTCAGGAAAGATAAAATCCGAAGAGCAGATGGATCATACACAGAAAACAAACACCCTGAATTCATTGAATACGAAGACCTCGCCTTTATTATCGATAACTGTCCTTCTCTGAAACTCGCTGTAGCACAATCCCAGATGAATCTTCCGGTCTCACATAAACACGTTAACCAGTCGCTTGAGGTTTACGGTATTACGCCGTTCTACCAAGAAGCCAACAACTGGTACATCCAATTCGGGCGGTTCATCACAGACAACGATATTGAGCGGCGAGACCCAGTGTGCGTAATCGGTTCGGAGGTCCACAAAGACCTATTTCAGATGCGGGATCCGATCGGACTCGAACTCAGAATCGGACGAGAGCGGTTCACCGTCATTGGCGTTATGGAGGAGAAGGGCAGCAGTATGGCGAGTGAAGGGTGGGATAACCGGGTGATTATTCCGATTACCACATTGGGCATCCGTTTTATCGGGAAATATAAAGGTTGGATTTACCTATCTTGTCAAGCCGAAAGTTATGAAAAAGTTGAACAGGCGGTTGCGGAGATCAAAGTCGCGATGCGGCAGTTACACGGCGACGAAAAATATTTTGATTTTTTTACGGCTAAACAGGTTATAAAACAGGTAGGGAACGTCAGTCGGATTGTTCAGATGCTCCTCGGTGGTGTTGCGAGTGTTGCCCTATTCGTCGGCGGTATCGGGATCATGAATATTATGTTGGTCTCTGTAACAGAGCGGACCCGCGAGATCGGGTTACGGAAGGCGATCGGTGCAAGACGGCAAGACATCCTGACCCAATTCCTGATTGAAGCGATTGTATTAAGTATTTGCGGTGGTCTCATCGGTATCTTTATCGGTAGTAGCCTCGCCTCTATTTCCGGTCTGGTGATTTCAAGAATCATGAATGCGAGTTGGCCGGCTGTTGTCTCTGTCCAAGCGGCATTAATAGCGTTCGGTGTTTCCGCGTTCATCGGTATATTCTTCGGACTCTACCCAGCAAACAAAGCCGCCGGGCTCATGCCAACAGAGGCACTGCGCCATGAATAGAATAAATAGGACTTACGCAATTTTGACTATAGTTCGTTTTGTTAGATGAAATTTTTCGGAAAACACAGCGTTTTTGGAACACAATCTAACAGATTGTGGTACATAAAGAGGAGCATGCGTAAGTCCTAATAAAATAAAATCCTCCTG